>JAOPXC010000124.1 GCA_025965335.1 Nocardioides sp.
GACGATTGGCGCCATACTGCTGGTCGTGGGACTGATTCTGAACATCGTGCCCTAGGGGGGTACCCGCCGCCGCGTCTATTGACGCGCAGGACCGGCCGACGCGGCCCCGGGCTTCCGCCCGGGGCCGCGTCGCGTCGGAGTCCATTCGGTCCCGGGCGGCCCCGACTTCGTGCGCCGGTCGGGGTTTGCCACGGCCGACAAGTGCCTGAGTCACCAGACCACAGGTGACCTGGACCGACCGACCACGGGCCCCAGGCTCGGGCGTGTCTCTCCCTACTCGGCGCGGCGGAAGGCGTCGTCGAACCAGAGCTTCGCGCTGCCGAGCAGGCCGGCGAAGTCGTGGACGAGCTTGCCGACGGCGTCCTGGCTGTTCTTGAACGTCTCGGAGTAGCTGGCGGCCGCTTGCTTCGCGGCCTCGCTGACCCCGGCCGCGTCGTCGTCGCTGCGGCGGGGGTAGTCGCCGGTCAGGTAGCGGGTGTAGTCACCCGAGTCCACCCAGCGGCGGAGCTCGGCGGCCCGGACCACGGCGAACGGGTGCGACCGGGCCTCGACCAGCATCAGCTTGAGCACGGAGTCGCGCAGGTCGCCGGCGTCCTCGTACTCCTGCCCCTGCGCGAAGAACGACGTCGTGTCGAGGTCCTCGAGGTGCCCGCCGCTCGCGAGCTGCATATGCACCCTGAACGCGGTCGCCGGGTCCTGGGTCGCGAGCAGGCCGGCGCGATCGGCCGAGAGCTCCGCCTTGCGGGACCACTCGTAGAGCGCGGCCATGATCGCCCGGGCACCGAGACCACCCACGGGCACGGAGTTGAGGAGTCCGCTCAGCTGGATCATCCGTTGCAGAAGCGTCTGGTAGACCGCGTGCCCGCTGATCGCATGTCCGAGCTCGTGGCCCAGCACGAAGCGCATCTCGTCGTCGTCCAGCAGGTCCACCATCCCGGAGTTCACGACGATGAAGGGCTTGTTCATGCCGATCGTGATCGCGTTGGGGAACGGGTTCGACGCCACGTAGAGCTCGGGCAGCCCATCGACATCGAGCGTCTGCGCCACTTCGCCCAGCAGGCGGTGCAGCGTGGCGAACTGTCGCTCGTCGACCCGGATGGCCGAGCCCAGGAAGACCAGCCGTACCGCGCGCTCGTTGAAGAGCCCCGAGAGCGCCTTGAGGACGGTGTCGAACCCCTTCAGCTTGCGCAGCGCCACCAGGGCGCCCCGGTCGGCGGGGTGCTCCCAGGCACGAGAGCTGATGTCGGTGAGGGTGGCCCGGGAGCGGGACGGCGTGTTCGTCACCCGATCACTCTGACATGGGAATCCGCACGCCGCGCTGGGTTGCGACATCTGAAGCCCGCTCGTAGCCCGCGTCGACGTGCCGGATCACGCCCATGCCCGGATCGTTGGTGAGCACCCGCTCGATCTTCTGGGCAGCCAGCTCGGTGCCGTCGGCGACGCAGACCTGGCCGGCGTGGATGGAGCGGCCCATGCCGACGCCACCGCCGTGGTGGATCGAGACCCAGGTGGCGCCGGACGCCGTGTTGACCAGGGCGTTGAGCAGCGCCCAGTCGGCGATCGCGTCGGAGCCGTCGAGCATCGCCTCGGTCTCACGGTAGGGCGAGGCCACCGAGCCGCAGTCGAGATGGTCCCGGCCGATCACGATTGGCGCCCTGAGCTCGCCCGAGGCGACCATCTCGTTGAACTTCAACCCGGCGAGGTGCCGCTCCCCGTAGCCGAGCCAGCAGATCCGCGCGGGCAGTCCCTGGAAGGACACCCGCTCCTCGGCCATCGTGATCCATTTCCGCAACCGCTCGTTGTCGGGGAACAACTCGAGGACTGCCTTGTCGGTCGCCGCGATGTCCGCAGGGTCACCGGACAGGGCAGCCCAACGGAACGGGCCCCTGCCCTCGCAGAACAGCGGCCGGATGTAGGCCGGCACGAACCCCGGGAACTCGAAGGCCCGGTCGTAGCCACCCTTGCGTGCCTCGTCACGGATCGAGTTCCCGTAGTCGAAGACCTCGGCGCCGCGGTCCTGGAACTCCACCATCGCCTGCACGTGCCGGGCCATCGACTCCTGTGCACGCTTGGTGAAGCCGACCGGGTCCGCCTCGCGCTCGGCCTGCCAGTCCTCGAAGGCCGTGCCGACGGGAAGGTAGAAGAGCGGGTCGTGCGCGGAGGTCTGGTCGGTCACGATGTCGATGGGGGCGCGCTGCTCGAGCAGGGTCGGCACCATGTCGGCAGCGTTGCCCAGAACCCCGATGGACAACGGCTTCCTGGCATCACGCGCCGCGATGGCGAGCTGCACGGCGTGCTCCAGCGAGTCGGCCTGCACGTCGAGGTACCCGTGCTCGATCCGGCGCAAGATCCGCGCCTGGTCGCACTCGATGCAGATGACGACGCCGTCGTTCATCGTCACCGCGAGCGGCTGCGCACCACCCATCCCGCCCAGGCCAGCGGTCAGCGTGATGGTGCCGGCCAGGGTGCCGCTGGGTTTCGAGACGGGCACTGGAGCGCCCTCCTCGACCAGCATCGCCCTTCGGGCGAACTTGTCGGCCACGGCCGCGAACGTCTCGAACGTGCCCTGCAGGATCCCCTGCGTGCCGATGTAGATCCAGGAACCCGCGGTCATCTGTCCGTACATCGTCAGGCCCAGGTCCTCGAGCCGGCGGAACTCCTCCCAGTTGGCCCAGTCAGGAACCAGGTTGGAGTTGGCGATCAGGACCCGGGGTGCCCACTCGTGCGTGCGCATCACGCCAACGGGCTTGCCCGACTGCACCAGCATCGTCTCGTCGTCCTCGAGGTCGCGCAGGGTCCGCACCAGGGCGTCGTACGCCTCCCAGCTCCGCGCCGCCTTGCCGGTGCCGCCGTAGACCACGAGGTCCTCGGGCCGCTCGGCGTTCTCGGGATCGAGGTTGTTCATCAGCATCCGCAGCGGCGCCTCGGTCTGCCACGACTTCGCGGTCAGGTCGGTGCCGCGCGCGGCCCGGATGGGCAGGCGGGGGTTGGTCATCGCAGCTCTCCGATCACTTCTTCGACGGCGTTCAGGACGGCTCCGGACCGGACCAGTCCGACGGCCTGCTCGATCTCGGGGGAGAGGTGCCGGTCGGGTCCGGGACCTTCTATCCCCGCCTCGCGCAGCAGGCGTACGACGGCGGCGGTCGCCGGCGACGGCTCCAGCGGGGCCCGCATGTCCAGCGCCCGGGCCGCGGTGAGCACCTCGATGGCCACCACCCGCGTGAGCCCGTCGACGGAGCGACGCAGCTTGCGCGCGGCCGACCATCCCATCGACACGTGGTCCTCCTGCATCGCGCTGGACGGAATCGAGTCGACCGATGCGGGGTTGGCGAGCCGCTTCAGCTCGGACACGATCGCGGCCTGGGTGTACTGGGCGATCATGTGACCGCTGTCGACCCCGGGGTCCGCCGCGAGGAACGGGTTGAGCCCGTGGCTGCGGGCCTTGTCGAGGAAGCGGTCCGTGCGCCGCTCGCTGATCGATGCGACGTCGGCAGTGACGATGGCCAGGAAGTCGAGCACATAGGCAACGGGCGCCCCGTGGAAGTTGCCGTTCGACTCGACCCGGCCGGCCCCCTCCTGCGAGACCAGCACGACGGGGTTGTCCACCGCGGACTCGAGCTCACGACCGGCGACCAGCGCGGCGTACTCGACCGTGTCGCGGGCGGCGCCGTGCACCTGCGGCGAACAGCGCAGCGAGTACGCGTCCTGGACCCGGTTGCAGTCCGGCCCCCGGTGCGAGGCGACGACGCCCGAGTCGGCCAGGACCGCCGTCAGGTTGGCGGCCGACAGCGCCTGCCCCGGATGCGGCCGGATGGCCTGCAGCTCGGCGGCGAACACACGGTCGGTGCCGAGCTGGCCCTCGACCGACATGGCGGCCGCGACGTCCGCCGTGCGCAGCAACATCCTGAGATCCTCGATGGCGAGCACCAGCATGCCGAGCATGCCGTCGGTGCCGTTGATGAGGGCGAGCCCCTCCTTCGCCTCCAGCTCCACGGGAAGGAGTCCGGCCGCCGCGAGCGCGTCCGCGGTCGGCATCAGGGTGCCGGAGGCATCGCGGACCTGCCCCTCCCCCATCAGAGCAAGGGCGCAGTGCGCCAGCGGAGCGAGGTCGCCCGAGCAGCCCAGTGAGCCGTACTCGTGCACGACCGGCGTGATACCGCGACCGAGGAAGGCCGCGAGCAGCTGGGCCGTCTCGACCCGGATCCCGGTGTGCCCGGTCGCCAGCGTCGACAGCCGCAGGAGCATCAGGGCGCGGGTCACCTCACGCTCCACCTCGGGCCCCGATCCGGCGGCGTGCGATCGGACCAGGGACTTCTGCAGCTGCGCCCGCAGGTCCGTCGGGATGTGGCGCGTTGCCAACGCGCCGAACCCGGTCGAGATGCCATATGTCGGTGTCGGTCCGGCGGCGAGCGTCTCCACGACGGCCCGCGCGCGGGTCATCGCGGCGACCGCATCGGAGCTGACCTCGACCGGCGCACCGTGGCGCGCCACCGCGACGATGTCGGCGAAGGAGACAGGACCTACATCGATCGGGACGGGGCTGGGCATGGCTCCATCCAACGCTCCGGACGCTCGCCCAGCCAGCGGTTCGGGGACCGATGCGTCTCGGATCCCAGACTCAGCGGGAGGAAAGTGGGAGCTTCGCGTTACGGCGGCGCCACTTGCTCGTTAGCACAGCGGGGAGAAGGGACCGCACCAGCGGTCTTCTCGCGCGATACCCGACGTTGCCGTTCTCGGTTATTGGCACAAGCGTTCGGGGCACAATGGCTCAGTCATCACGTGACCTGGGGGTCACGTCGATCGCACATACAACTAAAAGGAGTTGAAAACATGCGCCGGTTGCTTCCTCTCGGCACAGCAGTTGCGGTTACGGCCGCAAGCTTGATTTTCGCCGGCCCTACGGTCGCGGCAACGCCCGACGTCCCGAGCGGTGACAGCGCCGCGAAGGCAAAGGTGGTGGCGACCCGCTTCTACCTCCGCGGCGTTGGTTACGGCACCCGGATCGAGGGCGGCCAACTGCCGGTGACCTCCGGCACCACCGGCTTCCAGGGGCTCGGCTGCACGAACAAGGCCGGTCTCAACCGCACGAACTACGAGGCATCGGCCACCGTGCCCGGCCTGGCTCTGATCGAGGGCGTCAAGACCCGGACCTGGAGCCGCACGCGTCCCGCCGCCAACGAGGTCTCGGTCAACTCGCTGCACAACGTTGCCAAGGTCGTCCTCGGCGGCCAGCTCACGATCACGGGGGTCAACTCGTTCTCGAAGGCCTGGCACGACCGGAAGGGATTCCACACCAAGACGTCCACCAGCATCGCCGGCATCTCGGTGGCGGGGCAGACGTTCCCGATCCCCACGCCCGGCCAGCCGCTGGTCATCCCGGGCCTGGCCCGGATCGCCATCGGGGAGCACAAGGAGCGACACGACAAGGACGGTGCCTACGCCTCGGCCAACGCCGTGCACGTCACGCTCATCGCGACCGACACCCAGGTGCGCATCTCGCACTCCGCCTCCATGATGGGCGGCGGCATCACCTACGGGCGCTTCCACGGCCATTCCAACGGCACGCAGGTGCGCGCGCTCGACGACAACGTCAAGAGCGGTCCCACCCCCCTCAGCTACATGGGCTGCCAGGGCACCAAGGGTGAGGTCAAGACCAAGTCCGTCGCGGGCATCGACCTCGCCGGCCAGCTCGTGGTCGGTGCGGTCGAGAACCAGCAGATGGGCAAGCAGACCCAGGCGAAGACCTTTGGGTTCGAGCAGTCCAAGATCGCCACGATCAACCTCGGCGGTGGCCAGCTCGTGATCAACGCCATCACGGCTCGTGCCAACGTCACGAGGCTCCCGAATGGCAAGCTCCTGGCCGACGCCAACGGCACCACCATCGGCGAGATCGTCGTCAACGGCAGCCCGCAGGCCATCCCGGATATCGGTCAGGCGATCGAGATCCCGGGCCTGCTCAAGCTCGAGGCCAACGTGATCGACAAGACGGCCAAGGGCATCGACGTGGTCGCGATCCGGATCACGCTGCTCGACGGCACCGGCGCGGTGATCGACCTCGCGCACGCACACCTGGACATCAAGCCGAGCGGCAGGATCATGAACTGACCACACCGCCCAACCCGAAGGGGGACGCCCACGGCGTCCCCCTTCGGCGTTCCCCCGGCGTTTACCGCCAGGGCGGCGCGCAGCAGGCCATGGGGTCGGGAGACACGCCCTGATGGGCGGAAGGTCACAGGCCACCCTGCGAGATCGGGCCGGTGCGCGGCCCGCGGCGCGCGTCTACTGATCCCCATGACCTCCGTCGCCGACCCGCGCCAGCAGGTCGCAGCGGCGCGGCGCTGGTCGATGCTCGGGGCCAGCACGCTCGCACAGGCATCGGCGGCGATCATGATGCACGGCCCGGCGTTCCTGATCCCCGTCCTGCACGATCGCGAGGGACTCAGCCTCGCCGAGGCCGGGGCAGTGGCGGCCGCGCCCACGCTCGGCGTGATGCTCACCCTGGTGCTGTGGGGCCTGGTGACCGACCGCCGCGGCGAACGCTTCGTGCTCCTGACCGGACTCGTCGCAACCACCGTCTTCGGCATCGCCAGCGCGCTCAGCGGCGGCCTGACGCTGCTCGCGCTCACCCTGTTCCTGGCCGGCGGAGCCGCCGCGAGTACGAATGCCGCCAGCGGCCGGGTCGTGGTGGGCTGGTTCCCTCCGGCCCGGCGTGGCCTCGCGATGGGCATCCGGCAGATGGCGCAGCCGGTGGGCGTCGGAGTGGCGGCCATCAGCATCGCGGTCATCGCCGACCGGTCCGGGGCCCACGCCGCACTGTGGGTCCCGACGATCGCGTGCGGGCTCGCCGCCGTAGTCGTGGCTGCCGTCGTGATGGACCCACCGCGGCCCGACCCTCGCGAGGGGACCGCACCCAACCCGTACCGCCAGAGCCGCTACCTGACCCGGATCCACGGCGTCTCGGTGCTGCTGGTGGTGCCCCAGTTCGTGGTGTGGACGTTCGCCCTGGTCTGGCTGGTCCAGGACCGGGACTGGGCACCGGCCGCCGCCGGAGCGCTGGTCGCCGGTGCCCAGGTCGCCGGAGCGCTCGGGCGGATAGCGGCCGGCCACCTCTCCGACGTCGTGGCCAGCCGGATGCGCCCGTTGCGCTGGGTGGCGATCGCGGCGGCGGTCACCATGGCCCTGCTCGGCCTCACCGCCGGACTCGACGCGACCGTCGCCGTACCCCTCGTCGTGGTCGCGACTGTGCTGACGGTGGCCGACAACGGCCTGGCCTTCACCGCCGTCGCCGAACGGGCCGGCCCGTTCTGGTCCGGGCGCGCCCTGGGGCTCCAGAACACCGCCCAGTTCATCGCCGCCTCGGCCGTCCCACCCCTGGCCGGCCTCGCCGTCACCCAGGTGGGATACGCCTGGACGTTCGCGCTGGCCGCGCTCTTCCCGGTCGTGGCCGCGGCCTTCGTTCCCGTCCGCGACGAACGCGACCTCAGCTGACCGCAGGGGCTTCGGGGGTGTCCGGGGCATCCGATCGGGGTACGGGGACCGGACCAACACCTGGGAGGCAAGCATGTCCACCGCACAGATCGTCTGGACCATCGTCATCATCGCGGCGGTCGTCGTGGCGCTCGCTCTCGTCGTCAGGGCAATGGGCAAGCGCCAGTCCGAGCGGCAGCGCACCCGAGCCGCGCACCTCCGCACCGAGGCCGTCGCCCGGACCCCTGAGGTCACCGAGGCGCAACGCCAGGCGCAGGAGGCCGAAGCGCGTGCGCAGCTCGCCCGCACCGAGTCGGAGCGGGCGGAGCAACGGGCCGCCGAGGCGCGCCAGGGCATGCAGGTCGAGGAGGCCCGCCAGGAGGATGTCCTGCGCGAGGCCGACCGGGTGGACCCGGGTGTCGACCACACCTCCGACGGCTACGTGCCCACCACACCCACGACTCCCCCGACCCCCACGAACGACGACTCGGCCGCGGTCGAGCGGGGGCAGCACCGCGCGGATCCCGGCACG
Source organism: Nocardioides sp. (assembly GCA_025965335.1). GTDB lineage: Bacteria > Actinomycetota > Actinomycetes > Propionibacteriales > Nocardioidaceae > Nocardioides. Next base: position 8,000 of record JAOPXC010000124.1, read on the forward strand.
GGCACGTGACCGCTCAGTAGTCTCCGGCGCATGACCCAGGTCCCCGCGGCGACGCGCACGCTCCGGGTCCTGCGTTTCCTGGCCAGCCAGCCGGACCCGGTCCCCCTGGACCGGATCGTGCGCGCCTGCGACCTGCCACGCAGCACGGCGTACCACCTGCTCAACGCGATGATCGAGCAGGGCTTCGTGGTCCACCTGACCGACGAGCACCGGTACGGCCTGGGCGTCGCGGCGTTCGAGGTCGGCAGCGGCTACTCCCGGCAGGCTCCCCTGCAGCGCATCGCCCGCCGGCCGCTGGCGTCGCTGGTCGACCGCCTGGGCCAGACCGCGCACCTTGCGGTGCTGCACGGCCGCGACGTCCTGTACGTCGTCGAGGAGCGCGCACCTGGCCGCCCCCCACTCGTGACCGACGTCGGCGTCCGCCTGCCCGCGCAGCTGACCGCGAGCGGGCGCGCGATCCTGGCCGGCCTGCCGGCTCCCCAGGTGCGCGCGCTGTACTCGTCGGCCGCGGACTTCGTCGACCGGCAGGGTGTCGGGCCGCGCACCCTCGGCGCGCTGCGCACGTTGCTCGCCGAGACCCGGCAGCGGGGCTACGCCGTCGAGGACGGAGAGGTGACTCCGGGCCTGGCCAGCGTGGCCGCCGCCGTGCTGGATCACAACGGCCACCCCGTGGCAGGGGTGGCGGTGACCTACGAGGACGGCGACCCCGCCGTCCTCAGCCAGGACGTACGGCGCACCGCTGCCGCGCTCACCCGCCGGATCGGTGGCACGGCATGACCACATCGCTCAGCCTCCGACGCGTACCCCCAGGCTGACCCGTGCGTTAGTGCCCTAGACAGGACTTCACCCGGGTGCGGTCTGTCGAGGCCCGGCCGGATGACGCTGACCGGGCTCACGAGACGCGGAGGCGCCATGAGTGCAGGCTCGAGTCCGGGTAGGGGCGAGCGTTCGCGACGTCGCCTGGTGTGGGCGCTCGGCCTGGCCTCGGCCCTGGTCGTAGGCGCCGTCGTCGTCCCGTCGTACGGCGGGTCGCGGGCGGGTTCGCTGCTCTCCTCCTACGACGCGACCAAGGCGGCCGTTCTCGAGCTGGTGCCGCACGTGGACCCGCCCGGCACGGCGGCACACAACCACAACGACCCCGCCACCAAGAACTCGCTGTCCCGCGCCGGCGAGGGCGGCGCGGACGTCCAGGACCCGACAACCGCCGAGGAGGCTCGCGCCAACGCGGCGTACGTCGCCGCCGAGCGCACCGAAGCCGACCCGCAGCTGACGACGGCACCGGTCACCGGACCCCGCGCCGTCCACCCCCAGACCCGCTACGCCCTGGCGAACGGCTGCTACACGCTCACCCGCGGCGGCGACCCCCTCTACTTCAAGCCCACCGCTCTCGGCCGCTACCTCCTCTACGACAAGCACCGCAGGTTCGTGACCACCGACGGTGCCCGCGCGAGTGAGCCGAGTCCCAGCACCGACTGGCGGGCCAAGAAGTCGGGCCAGCGCTTCACGTTCCGCAACAGCAGCGGCAAGCTCCACTTCGAGGGCAGCTCGAGCTTCCGCCCCACGCAGGCGTCGGGTTGCACCGCCTACCCCGAGTCCCAGATCGGCGTCGTCGGCGACCCGCACGCCGGCATCACGCCGTTCCAGGAGGTGCGGGGCTACATCGACGCCCACACCCACGGGATGGCCTTCGAGTTCCTCGGCGGGGACGCCCACTGTGGCAAGCCGTGGGACAAGTACGGCGCGCCGTACGCCCTGGTCGACTGCCCCGACCACACCTACTCCGGGGGCTACGGCGGCGTCCTCGAGAACTTCCTGTCCGGCGAGGTCGGCCACGACCCGATCGGCTGGCCGACGTTCAAGGACTGGCCCGCCGCGGACTCACTGACCCACGAGGGCACCTACTACCGCTGGCTCGAGCGGTCGTGGCGCGGCGGCCAGCGGATCCTGGTGAACCTGCTCGTCGAGAACAACCAGCTGTGCATGCTCTACCCGATCAAGCACAACTCCTGCGACGACATGACGTCCATCCGGCTGCAGGCCCACGACATGTACCAGATGCAGGACTACATCGACGCGCAGTTCGGCGGTCCGGGCAAGGGGTTCTACCGGATCGTGAAGAACCCCTTCCAGGCGCGCAAGGTGATCAACGCCGGCAAGATGGCCGTGATCATGGGCATCGAAACCAGCGTGCCGTTCGGCTGCACCATGAAGGTCGACATCCCGGCCTGCGACATCGCCCAGATCGACCGCCAGCTCGACCAGGTCCGCAGGATGGGCGTGCGGCAGATGGAGCTGGTCAACAAGTTCGACAACGCGCTCTCCGGAGTGTCCGGCGACACCGGCGCCATTGGGCCCCTGGTCAACGGCGCGAACTTCCTGGAGACCGGTTCGTTCTGGGACATGAAGCACTGTGAACCAGCCGACGGCCAGTCCCACGACAACAACCAGACGGCGCTGCCGGACATCTCGGCCGGCCAGCAGGACGCGCTGTTCGGCGCCATTGCGGCGCTCGGCCTGCCCAACATCGCGCTCCCGCTCTACCCGCCGCCGGACCACTGCAACAGCCGCGGTCTCACCACTCTGGGCGAGCACACGATCAAGGCCATCGCCGAGCGGCACATGATCTTCGACCCCGACCACATGAGCGTGAAGGCCCGCAACAGCGCCATCGACCAGGTCGCGGAGCTGAAGTACTCCGGCATCGTGTCCAGCCACTCGTGGTCCACGCCCGACGCCTACCCGCGGATCTACAAGCTGGGCGGGTTCATCACGCCGTACGCCGGCGACTCCACCGGGTTCGTCGAGAAGTGGCGCGCCCACCTGGGCTGGGCGGACAAGCGGTTCTACTGGGGCATCGGCTACGGCGCCGACATCAACGGTCTCGGCGCCCAGGGCAGCCCGCGAGGTGCCGACGTGGCCAACAAGGTGACCTATCCCTTCAAGGGCCTCAACGGAATCACAGTGACCAAGCAGCACGCCGGCAAGCGGGTCTACGACATCAACAAGGACGGCGTCGCCCAGTACGGCCTGTACCCCGACTGGATCCAGGACCTGAGCAAGGTGGCCGGCAAGGACGGGTCCGACATCGCCGACGACATGGCGCGCGGCGCGGAGGCCTACCTGCAGATGTGGGAGCGGGCCGAGGGCATCAGGGCCGACTCGTGCCGCAACCCCGGACTGCGCGAGCCGGTCGGCACCGTGCTCGGTCTGATCCACCGCGGCCAGACCACCCACACGGTGATGAAGAAGGTCGGTCAGCCCTACACGCGCCTCGGCAGCACCTTCGGCTTCTGCGCGAGGACGCCAGCGGACCCGCGGGTGATGGTGCAGGTCAGCTTCTCCAAGAAGGGCCACGTGACCGGCGTACGCCGACTCGGGTGAGCCGGGGCGGGGGGCCCGAGCTCGGTTACCTGCCGGTAATGTGTTTCACACGAACAGGGCGGGGCGGCCCCGGGGAATGCCCGTATCCTCAGGGCGCAAACCCGTCGAGCCAAAACCCGGCGAACCCGCGCGACCTGAGGGAGTGACTGTGGATCTGGTGTTGATTCTGGGGCTGGGGATGACCGCGGTCACGCTGGCCCTCGCCGGGCGGCGGGTCCTGTTCCTCGGCCGCCTCATCACCAGCGGGCAGCCCGCGCCGGACCGCTTCGAGAACGTCACCAAACGGCTGGGCGAGTCGCTCAAGACCCAGGTCGTCGAGGTCTTCGCCCAGAAGAAGCTGCTCAAGTGGACCGTTCCGGGCGCCGCGCACTTCTTCGTGTTCTGGGCATTCCTGATCCTGTCCACGGTCTACCTCGAGGCCTACGGCGCCCTGTTCGACCCGCAGTTCCACATCCCGATCGTCGGCACCTGGCCGATCCTGGGCTTCGCCCAGGACTTCATCGCGGTGATGGCGCTGGTCGGGCTCGTGGTGTTCGCGAACATTCGGCTCAAGAACTCCCCCGAGCGCCTCGGCCGCAAGTCCCGCTTCAAGGGCTCGCACCTGGGTGGGGCCTGGCTCGTCCTGCTCATGATCTTCAACGTGATCTGGTCGATGTTCCTGTTCCGAGGGGCGGCGTCCGCGGCCGGAAACCTGCCCTACGACAACGGTGCGTTCGTCTCGATCGGCCTCGGCAAGGTGCTGGACGGCCTCAGCCACGGCACCATCGAGAACCTCGAGCACGTCGGCCTGCTGCTCCACATCGGCATCATGCTGGCCTTCCTGATCCTGGTGCTGAACTCCAAGCACCTGCACATCTTCCTGGCGCCGCTGAACGTGCTGTTCGGCCGTCGGCCGGTCGCGCTGGGCGCGGTGAAGCCGCTGACGGTCGAGGGCAAGCCCGTCACCCTCGACGACATCGACGACCTCGACGAGGACGCGAAGCTGGGCGTGGGGTCGGTGGAGGACTTCACCTGGAAGGGCCTGCTCGACATGGCCACGTGCACCGAGTGCGGCCGTTGCCAGTCCCAGTGCCCCGCCTGGAACACCGAGAAGCCCCTGTCGCCGAAGCTGCTGATCATGGAGCTGCGCGACCACGCGTTCGCGAAGGCGCCGTACATCCTGGCCGACGAGTCGGCGCGGGACGGTCTCTCCGACGAGGTCAAGGCGGAGGCGGCCCGGCCGCTCATCGGCGACGCCTCGAACTACGGCGTGATCGACCCCGACGTGCTCTGGTCGTGCGTGACCTGTGGCGCCTGCGTGAACCAGTGCCCGGTCGACATCGAGCACGTCGACCACATCATCGACATGCGGCGCTACCAGGTGCTCGTCGAGTCCAACTTCCCGGCCGAGCTGAACCAGCTCTTCAAGGGCATGGAGAACAAGGGCAACCCCTGGAACATGTCGCCGACCGCGCGCATGGACTGGGCCAAGGACCTGCCCTTCGACGTGTTGGTCGTGGGCGACGACATCGAGTCGCTCGACGAGGTCGAGTGGCTGTTCTGGGTCGGCTGCGCCGGCGCGTACGAGGACCGCGCGAAGAAGACCACCCGCGCCGTGGCCGAGCTCCTCGACCTGGCGGGGGTGTCGTTCGGCGTCCTCGGCAACGGCGAGACCTGCACCGGCGACCAGGCCCGCCGCGCGGGCAACGAGTTCGTCTTCCAGGGCCTCGCGCAGCAGAACGTCGAGACGTTCAAGGAGTACAAGGTCAAGAAGGTCGTCTCGACCTGTGCGCACTGCTTCAACACGCTCAAGAACGAGTACCAGGAGTTCGGCATCGAGCTCGAGGTCGTTCACCACACCCAGCTGCTCAACCGGCTGGTGCGCGAGGGCAAGCTGACGCCGATCAAGGACGGCGAGGGCGCGGCCAAGCGCTCCATCACCTACCACGACCCGTGCTACATCGGTCGCCACAACGGCGTCTACAGCCCGCCGCGTGAGCTCCTCCAGGTGCTGCCGGGTGCCGAGCTCGTCGAGATGGAGCGCAACTCCGAGAAGTCCTTCTGCTGCGGGGCCGGTGGCGCCCGGATGTGGATGGAAGAGACCATCGGCCAGCGGATCAACGTCAACCGGACCAACGAGGCGGTCGGCACCGGCGCCGACCAGATCGCGGTCGGTTGCCCGTTCTGTCGGGTGATGCTCTCCGACGGGCTCACCGCGGCCCAGGCCGACGGCACCGCTCGCGAGGAGGTCGAGGTCCTCGACGTCGCGCAGATGCTGCTCGCGTCGGTCAAGGGCGAGGTCGCCACCCGCGCCAAGCCGGGCGCCGCGGCCGCTCCTGCCGCGAAGAAGAGCTCCACGTCGGCCGAGCCTGTCGAGACCAAGGCGGAGCCCGAGGAGGGTGACGTCACCCAGACCGAGGAGACCGTCACCGCGACCGAGGACGTCGGCCCGGCCGCCAAGGCCAGCGGCGGCTCCTCGCTCTTCGACACCCCCGATGCCCAGGAGCCGGCCGAGACCGCCGACGAGGACAAGACGGTCAAGGAAGAAGCGAAGGCCGCACAGCCCGCCTCCTCCGGCGGCTCGCTCTTCGACCTCGGTGGCGACGAACCCGCCGAGCCGGAGGCGAAGTCGGACCCCGAGCCGGAGCCGGAGGCGAAGGCGAAGTCCGAGGAGAAGCAGGCCTCGTCCGGTGGGTCCCTCTTCGACATCGGCGGCGACGAGCCCGCCGCACCGGCGGCCAAGGCGGAGAAGAAGGACGAGCCGGAGCCCGAGCCGGAAGCCAAGGCCGCACCGGCCGCGGAGCCGAAGGCCGAGATCCCGAGCGGCTCGCTCTTCGACATCGCCGGCGACGAGCCCGCCGCACCGGCGGCCAAGGCGGAGAAGAAGGACGAGCCGGAGCCCGAGCCGGAAGCCAAGGCCGCACCGGCCGCGGAGCCG
>JAOPXC010000168.1 GCA_025965335.1 Nocardioides sp.
CCGCAAGAGTTACGGCGGCCATAGCGAAAGGGAAACACCCGGTCCCATCCCGAACCCGGAAGTTAAGCCTTTCAGCGCCGATGGTACTGCAACCGAGAGGCTGTGGGAGAGTAGGACGCCGCCGGACATACTTTGAGCAAGAGGGCCATCCCCGCGGGGATGGCCCTCTTGTCATTTGGCCGGGTGTTTCGGCCCGCTTTCCGTGCACATGGGCTCCGGGAGACCCGGACGTCCACAGGCGGCCCGGCCCCGACGTTCGTTGTCGGTCCTCCCGGTGAGTTTGGGCGGCGGAGGTGATGTGCATGTCGGCACAGCTGATGAAGAAGCAAGAGGAAGCGCCGGCGCGAGCCGGTTCGCGTTCCGGGTCGATTCCCGGCGCCAACGAGGTGCGCCTGGTCGGAAGGATCTCCCAGCAGCCCGCGGAGCGGGTCCTGCCCAGCGGTGACACGGTGTGGACGTTCCGGGTGGTGGTGCCCCGCGACGGTGCGCCCGGTCGGTCTCGTCAGACCGTGGACTCGCTCGAGTGCGCGGTGTGGGGCGGGCGGATCCGGCGTTCCGTGGCGACGTGGCGCGTCGACGACGTGGTCGAGGTCACCGGGGCACTTCGCCGGCGCTTCTTCCGGGCCGGCGGCAGCGCGGTGTCGCGGGTCGAGGTCGAGGTGACGGGCGGCCGGGTCATTCGTCGCGCAGCGAGCGCATGAGGACGCCGAGGCTGGGCTTGGGTTGGAAGGACGTGGCCTTCTCGGGCAGCAACCGGTCCGCCTCGACGATCCGCTCCACGAGCGCCACGTCGGGTGCCGGCAGCAGCACGGCGACCGCCTGCCCGGGGACGGCGTGGGCGAGCGCGCCGTCGGCGCTGTGGTGATAGCCGAGGCGGTGCGGACCTTCCGGCAGGGCCGGGACCACCTGCTCGTGCAGGATCTCCACCGGGGCACGGTCGGGCGGCACGGCGAGCGTCAGCGTTGCCCAGACGTCTCCGTCGGTGGCCACGAGCGTGGTCGCGCCGAGAGCCGCGATGGCCTGGTCGGAGCCGGTCACTTGGATGGTCGCCCCGACGGACTCGGCTGCCGACAGCAGTCCGTCCATGGTGACCCCGGTCAGGACGCGGTGGATGGCGCCGAGGAACAGTGGGGTGTCCTCCTGGTCGACCAGCATCGCCAGCCCGTAGTCGCAGGCACCTCCCGGCTGGCGGCGCTGCATGCGCAGGTAGGCGCCGTACCGGTGGTGGCCGTCGGCGATCAGCGCGCGGGACCCCGCGATGGCGTCGGCGATCAGGTCGAGGTCGGCCTCGTCTCGGATCGCCCAGATCCGGTGGCGCTGGTCGTGTCGATCGGTGAACTGGTGATCCGGAGTCGTCCCGATCAGGCGCAGCACCACCGCCCGGGCCGCGGGGGCGGCCCGGTGGACCAGCAGGATCGGCGCCGGGTTGAGCTGCATCTGGGTCATCCGGGCGGCGAGGTCGTCGGCCTGGTCCGGGTAGATGCCCTCGTGCGGGAGGACCGCGCGGTCCTCGGGCCGGGTCGCGCGCCGCGAGACGTCGAGCGCGCCGACCAGACCCCGAATCGTGATGCCGCCCGCGGTGTACTCGTGCAGGTACAACGCCGGCGTCTCGTCCCACCTGGCCTGCCCCTGCGCCCGCCAGCGGGCGAGCCGGCCGCTCACGGCACGGTACGGACGGGCGAAGGCCCGCCCCGAGGCGGGATCGCCGATCCGCGAGGGCGCGAGCATCAGGCCGCGAAAGGGAGCCAGCCGGAGGGGGCCCGCCACGTGGGGCGGCATGACCACCGGACTGGAGTCCATCGCTGCATCGTAGGGTGCCCCGGACAACAGCTTCCGGAGGAGGCAGCGATGCTCGGCTCGTCGGTCGGGACCCTGTGCACGGACTACGACCTGGCGATGCTCGACCTCGATGGCGTGGTCTATGTCGGCGGGGCCGCGGTCCCCGGCGCCCCCGACCACCTGGCCGCGGCCCGGGAGTCGGGCATGCGCCTGGCCTTCGTCACCAACAACGCCTCGCGGACACCCCGTCGGGTCGCCGAGCACCTGCGCGAGCTGGGTGTCCCCGCCACGGAGCACGACGTCGTCACCTCGGCACAGGCGGCGGCTCGGGCGCTCGTCGAGCGGCTGGGCGCCGGGGCCAGGGTTGCGGTGCTGGGCGCGCCCGCGCTGGCCGACGCAGTCGCCGACCAGGGTCTGCAGCCGGTGGCCGCCGACGAGGACGCCGCGGCGCTGGTGTCCGGGTACGGCCCCGATGTGCTGTGGCGGGACGTGATGCGCGCGGCCGTGCGGGTGCGCGAGGGACTGTGGTGGGTGGCGAGCAACGCCGACCTCACGATTCCCACCGCCTACGGCGTGGCCCCGGGTCACGGGGTGCTGGTGGACACCCTGCGCAGGTTCACCGGCGTCGAACCGGTGGTCGCCGGAAAGCCTCAGCGTCCCCTGCTCGACGAGACGCGTCGGCGCCTCGACGGGAAGCGGCCGCTGATGGTCGGCGACCGGCTCGACACCGACATCGAGGGTGCGCGGAACGCCGACGTCGACTCCCTGCTGGTGCTCACGGGCGTCACGGGGCTCGGAGAGCTGGTGATCGCCCAGCGCGACCAGCGCCCGACGTACGTCGCGCCGGACCTGGCCGGGCTCGCCGAGGTCCACGAGGCCCCGGTCGAGCGGGACGGGGCGTTCGCGCTCGCCGGGTGGCGAGCACAGGTGGCCGGGGGCCGGCTCGAGGTTGCGGGCAGCGGCCCGGTCGAGGCGTGGTGGCGGGTGGTCGCGCAGGCGGCCTGGCACTACCTCGACGACGCGGGGAAGCCGGTCGAGGTGGCCGGGCTGGTCGCGCCCACGCGCTGAGCCGTCGGCCAGCGGGTAGCCTCGGCGCCATGAGTGAGGACCCAGCGTTCCCCGGCACCGGCGTGGACCGGGTCGACGAGGTGATTGCGGCCGTCGAGGCGCTCGACGAGCGCCCGATCGAGGAGCACGTGGGCGTCTTCGAGCAGGCCCACGAACAGCTCCGGCGGGCCCTCGATGCCCAGCCGGGCGACTCCGCCTGAGGGCCCCGAGGACCTTCGCCTTCCGTGCCGCCGCGACGCCACCGCCTCGACGCCGAGCTCGTCCGCCGCGGACTGGCTCGGTCCCGTGAGCATGCCAGCGAGCTGATCGGTGCGGGTCGGGTCAAGGTGTCCGGCGCGGTGGCCACCAAGTCCGCGACGGGCGTGACGACCGACGCGGCCGTCGTCGTGTCCGACGACCCCGATCGACCCGACTACGTCTCCAGGGGCGGGCACAAGCTGGCCGGAGCCCTGGCCGCCTTCGGACCCGCGGGGTTGTCGGTTGCGGGACGACGGTGTCTGGACGCGGGCGCGTCCACGGGTGGGTTCACCGACGTGCTCCTGAGGAACGGGGCGGCCCAGGTCGTGGCGGTCGACGTCGGGTACGGGCAGCTGGCCTGGCGGCTCCAGCAGGACGACCGGGTGGTGGTCCACGACCGGACGAACGTGCGGCAGCTCACTCCCGAGCTGGTCGGGGGTCAGGTCGACGTGGTCGTCGGCGACCTGTCCTTCATCTCGCTGCTCCTCGTGCTGGACGCCCTGTTGGGCGTCACCGCACCCGACGGCGACCTGGCCCTGATGGTCAAGCCGCAGTTCGAGGTCGGCAGGGAGCGCGTCGGCAAGGGCGGGGTCGTCCGGGACCCGGACGTTCGCGCCGAGGCGGTGGTGGCTGTCGCCGACGCGGCGGCGGCGCGCGGCTGGGGAGCACGAGGGGTCACGACCAGCCCGCTGCCCGGTCCGGCCGGCAACGTGGAGTTCTTCCTGTGGCTGCGCCGCGGCCCGGCCGAGATCGGCACCGACGACATCCACAGCGTCGTGCGAGGTGCCACGGCACCCGACCTCCCGGGTGAGAAGGTTGACCCGTGAGCCAGTCGACCGCCGACACCTCGGGCGCCCCTGCGTCCGGGCACCGGCGCGTCCTGATGCTCACCCACACCGGCCGCGACGAGGCCCGTGAGGTGGCGCTCGCGTTCTGCAAGGCGTTGACCGGCCACGGCATCATCGTGCGACTGCTCCCCGCGGAAGCGGCGGTCCTCGGGCTCGACCCAGCGGGCTACGACCCGCGTATCGAGCTGGCCGACGCCGAGGGGAACGCCAGCCGCGACTGCGAGCTCGCGCTGGTCATCGGCGGAGACGGGACCATCCTGCGCGCCGCGGAGATCACCCACGCGACCGGAACCCCGCTGCTCGGGGTCAACCTGGGTCACGTCGGCTTCCTGGCGGAGGCGGAGTCGGACGACACCGAGTCCACGATCGACGCGATCGTGCAGCGCCGCTACACCGCCGAGGACCGGATGACCCTCGACGTGCAGGTCTTCCGCGACCGCGAGCTCGTCGCCAGCACGTTCGCCCTCAACGAGGCCAGCGTCGAGAAGGCCGCCCGCGAGCGGATGCTCGAGGTGGTTGTTGAGGTCGACGGGCGACCGCTGTCCCGGTGGGGCTGCGACGGCGTGGTCTGCGCGACCCCGACCGGCTCCACGGCGTACAACTTCAGCGCCGGCGGCCCCGTCGTGTGGCCGGGGGTCGAGGCCCTGCTGCTGGTGCCCATCAGCGCCCACGCCCTGTTCGCCCGGCCGCTGGTGGTCGCGCCGACCTCCACGCTCGCCGTGGAGGTGCTGGCACGCACCCAGGGAGTGGGCGTGCTGTGGTGCGACGGTCGACGCACGGTCGAGCTGCCACCGGGCGCCCGGATCGAGGTACGCCGCGGTGCCGCCCCCGTGCGCCTCGTCCGGCTGCACCAGGCGCCGTTCACCGACCGTCTCGTCGCCAAGTTCGGGCTGCCCGTCGAGGGCTGGCGCGGCTCGGCCGAGCGGCGGCGGCGGACCGACGATGCTTGAGGAGATCCGGATCAGCTCGCTCGGGGTGATCGACTCCTCGACGCTCGAGCTCGGACCGGGTCTGACCGTCATCACCGGCGAGACCGGTGCCGGGAAGACCATGATCGTGACCGCGCTGGGGTTGCTGCTCGGCGGACGGGCCGACAGCGGCGCCGTCCGGTCGGGAGCGAAGACCGCCCGGGTCGAGGGCGTGGTGGTGGCCGGCGACCTGGCCGAGTTCACGCAGGCCGTGGAGGAGGCCGGGGGAGAGGTCGAGGACAACCGGGTCGTGCTGGCCCGGAACGTGACGGCCGAGGGACGCTCGCGCGCCTTCGTGGGTGGCGCCTCCGTACCGGTCTCGACGCTGGCCGGGATCGCCGAGCCGCTGGTGGCCGTGCACGGGCAGTCCGACCAGCACCGGTTGCTGCGGCCGCGGGCGCAACGCGACGCACTCGACCGGTTCGGTGGGGACCCGACGGCGCGGCTGGTCGCGACGTACGCCCGGCTGCATCGCGAGCTCGAGAGCACCGAGCGGGAGCTCGACGAGGTCGTCGTGACGGCGCGTGACCGGGCACGCGAGGCCGACTTGCTCAGGTTCGGGCTGGGCGAGGTCGAGGCCGTGGCGCCCGAGCCCGACGAGGACACCGCGCTGGCGGCCGAGGAGACCCGGCTGGGTCACTCCGACACCCTGCGCGGCGCCGCCGAACAGGCCCGGGAGGCGCTGTCGAGCGACCAGGACGCTCCCGATGCGCTGGCGGCCACCTCGACCGCCCGGACCCTGCTTGAGGGGGTGCGCGCGCACGACACCGAGGCGGGCGAGCTCGCCGACCGGCTGGCCGAGGTGACCTACCTGCTGTCCGACGTGGCCGCGGACGTGGCGTCGTACGCCTCGCGGATCGACACCGACCCGGCGCGACTCGCCGCCGTGTCCGAACGGCGAGCGGCGCTCTCCGCGCTCACCAGGAAGTACGGCGACACCATCGACGAGGTGCTCGCCTGGGCCGCGCAGGCGGACACCAGGCTGCTGGAGCTGGACGGGACCGACGAGCGGATCGAGCTTCTCCGGGCCGAGCAGGGACGGCTCCGCACCGAGCTGGGGACGGCCGCTGCCGCCCTGACCGAGGCCCGCCGCGAAGCCGCGGGCCGGCTTGCCGCCGAGGTGACCGCGGAGCTGGCGCTGTTGGCCATGCCCGACGCCCGGATCGAGATCGAGGTCCGTCAGACCGAGGTCGACCCGCCGGCCGCCGGCACCGTCGGGCCGTTGCGCGTCGGCGAGCGCTGGCTGCGCCACACGCGGTCGGGGGCCGACGAGGTCGAGTTCCTCCTCGCCGCCAACACCGGCTCGGAGGCACGCCCCCTGCACAAGGGGGCCTCGGGCGGTGAGCTGTCACGGGTGATGCTGGCGCTCGAGGTGGCGCTGGCCGGGACCAGCCCCGTGCCCACCTTCGTCTTCGACGAGGTCGACGCCGGGGTGGGCGGCGCCGCCGCGGTGGAGGTGGGTCGACGCCTGGCGCAGCTGGCCCGCAACGCGCAGGTCCTGGTCGTGACGCACCTGCCGCAGGTGGCGGCGTACGCCGACCGGCACGTCGTGGTCGAGAAGTCCTCCGACGGCTCCGTGACCAGCTCTGGCCTGACCGTGCTCGACGCCGGGCAACGCGAACGCGAGCTGTCGCGGATGCTGGCCGGCCTGACCGACTCCGACACCGCGCTCGCCCACGCCCGTGAGCTGCTCGAAGTCGCGCAACCGGCCCGCGCGCTCGGCTGACGCCGGCCCGACGCGCCCGGCCCCGGCGGTTGCGCTGGAAGCCGATTCCGGTTTGTGAGGATGGCTCGGTCATGAGACTCCCAGCACGCGAACGCACCCCTGTCGGCCTGCCCGGACTCGTCGGCACCGCCCGTGTCGAGCGCCGCGCCCGGGTCCTGCTGCCGCGCCTACGCCCGGGCGACATCGCGGTCCTCGACCACGTCGACCTCGACCGCGCCACCGCGCAGGCACTCGTCGACGCCGGGGTTGCGGCCGTCGTCAACGCCGCACCGATGATCTCCGGCCGGTTCCCCAACCTTGGTCCCGAGGTGCTCCAGGAGGCCGAGGTGACCATGGTCGACGGCGTCGGCGCGAACGGCCTGGCCGCGATCGGGGACGGCAGCACGGTGCGCCTGCACGAGGGGCACGTGTACGTCGACGACGCCCGCGTCGCCACCGGCCGCGAGGTCGGACCCTCGCAGATCCGTGAGGACCTGGCCGCGGCCCGGCGGGGGATGCTCACCCAGCTGGAGTCCTTCACCCACAACAGCGCCGAGTTCCTCCGGCGCGAGCAGGACCTGCTCCTGCACGGACGCGGCGTGCCCAGTCCGGCGACGCGCATCGCCGGTCGGTCGGCGGTCGTCGTGGTGCGAGGCAACGACTACGAGGCCGAGCTGCGCGCCATCGACCCGTTCCTGCGCGAGCAGCATCCGGTGCTGATCGCCGTGGAGCAGGCCGCCGATGCGCTGCGCAATGCGGGCCTGCGCCCGGACATCGTGATCGTCGACGGCCGTGCCGAGGGAGCCGACCTGCCCAGCACGAAGGCCCTGAAGGCCGCGCGCGACGTCGTGGTCCGCGTCGAGCGGGGCGCCGGCAGCCCCGCCCTGGAGCAGCTGGACCGGATCGGCATCAGGCCGTTGCGCTTCGAGTCGTCGGCCACCTGTGAGGACGCGGCCCTGATCATCGCCGACGCCGGCGACGCCTCGGTGATCGTCGGCGTCGGCCTGCACGCGACCCTCGAGGAGTTCCTCGACCGTCAACGGCAGGGTCTGGCGAGCACCTACCTCACCCGGCTCAAGGTCGGCCCCCGCCTGGTCGACGCGACCGCCGTACCCCACCTCTACTCCGGCCGGGTCCGACCGCACCACCTGATGCTCGTCATGCTCGCCGGCCTGATCGCGCTGGTGGCCGCCGTCTCCGTCACGCCCGTGGGCCAGGAGTGGGCGGACCAGTGGTCCGCCGCGCTGTCCGACCTCATCGACTACCTCCGAGGACTCTTCTAGGTGATCACCTACCGCCATCACATCGTCTCGCTCGTGTCCGTGTTCCTCGCGCTCGCGGTCGGTGTCGCGCTCGGGGGAGGACCGCTCAGCGAGCTGGGACGCACCGCGAGCGCGACGACAGCGACCGCCAAGGAGAAGACCCAGGACGCCACGCGTGCGGCGACGTTCGGCGACGAGTTCGCGGTCGCTACCGGGGCGACCCTGTACGCCGACCGACTGCAGGACCACCCGGTCGCGGTGCTGGCGCTGCCCGGCGCCGACGAGAGGATCGTGGCCGCCCTGGAGCAGCAGGTGCAGGCCGCGGGCGGCACGGTCCCGGGGCGGTACGACGTCCAGCAGGCGCTCATCAACCCCGACGAGAAGTCGCTCGTGGACACCCTGGGCAGCCAGCTGATGACCCAGCTGGGCGCCGGCGTGGTCGACGCCGAGGCCTCGACGTACACCCGGATGGGTCAGCTGATCGGCGTCGCCATCTCGACGACCCAGCCGACTGCGGAACCCGTGGGCAAGGACGCGACCTCCATCCGGCAGAGCCTCGTCGGGGCGGACCTGATGACCTCGCCGCGGGGCGAGGTCGACGTCGCCCCGCTCGTGCTGGTGGTCATGGCGTCGAAGCCCGGCGCCAACGAGGACCAGGCGGTGCTGTCCGGGTTGCTCTCGGGGTTGGCCACCAGGACGGCCGGCACCGTCGTGGTCGCCGACTCCCAGGCCGGCTTCGACGGCAGCCTGGCCGCGCTGCGCCGGGAGCCGGTCGCCGACGAGGTCACCACCGTCGACGGGGTCGAGTCGTCACTCGGCCAGGTGACCGCGACCCTGGCCCTGCTGCGGGCGTTGGCCGGCAACGGCGGGTCCTTCGGTGCGTCGGGTGCCGACGGGGCTGTCCCTCTGGGATAGCATGGAGTTCCGTGAAGCCCGAGGCCCCCACCAAGCATGTGTTCGTCACCGGAGGCGTCGCCTCCTCACTAGGCAAGGGGCTCACGGCTTCCAGCCTGGGTCGCCTGCTCCGGTCCCGTGGTCTGCGCGTCACCATGCAGAAGCTGGACCCCTACCTCAACGTCGATCCCGGGACGATGAACCCGTTCCAGCACGGCGAGGTGTTCGTCACCAACGACGGCGCCGAGACGGATCTCGACATCGGTCACTACGAGCGGTTCCTCGACACCGACCTGAGCCAGATCGCGAACGTCACCACCGGCCAGGTCTACTCCAGCGTGATCGCCAAGGAGCGCCGCGGCGACTACCTCGGCGACACCGTGCAGGTCATCCCGCACATCACCAACGAGATCAAGGAACGCGTCCTGGCCATGGGCGGTCCCGGCGTCGACGTCGTGATCACCGAGGTCGGCGGCACCGTCGGTGACATCGAGTCCCTGCCGTTCCTCGAGGCGGCCCGCCAGGTCCGCCACGACATCGGCCGTGACAACTGCTTCTTCCTGCACGTCTCGTTGGTGCCCTACATCGGGCCGTCGGGCGAGCTGAAGACCAAGCCCACCCAGCACTCCGTGGCGGCCCTGCGGCAGGTCGGTATCCAGCCGGACGCGGTGGTCTGCCGCGCCGACCGCGAGCTTCCGCAGGCGATCAAGCGCAAGATCTCCCTGATGTGCGACGTCGACGAGGAGGCAGTGGTCACCGCCGCCGATGCGCCCTCCATCTACGACATCCCGAAAGTGCTGCACCGCGAGGGCCTCGACGCCTACGTCGTACGCCGGCTCGACCTGCCGTTCCGCGACGTCGACTGGACCGTGTGGGACGACCTGCTCCGCCGGGTGCACCACCCCAAGGAAGACGTCACGATCGCCCTGGTCGGCAAGTACATCGACCTGCCCGACGCCTACCTCTCCGTCGCCGAGGCCCTGCGCGCCGGGGGCTTCGCCCACGAGGCCAGGGTGCACCTGCGCTGGGTCGCCTCCGACGAGTGCGAGACCCCGGCCGGTGCGCACAAGCACCTGCACGACGTCGACGCGGTCTGCGTGCCCGGGGGCTTCGGTGTCCGGGGCATCGAGGGCAAGCTGGGTGCGCTGACCTACGCCCGCACGAACGGCATCCCGACGCTCGGTTTGTGCCTCGGTCTCCAGTGCATGGTGATCGAGTACTCCCGCAACATGGCGGGCCTGGCCAAGGCTGCGTCGACCGAGTTCGACCCGGACTGCCCCGAGCCGGTGATCGCGACGATGGCCGAGCAGGTCGCGTTCGTCGAGGGTGCCGGCGACCTCGGCGGCACCATGCGGCTCGGGCTCTACCCGGCCGAGCTGAAGGAGGGCTCCGTGGTCCGCGCGGCGTACGGCGTCGCGTCCATCGAGGAACGCCACCGGCACCGCTACGAGGTCAACAACGCCTACCGCGACCAGCTCGAGGAGGCCGGGCTCGTGTTCTCCGGCACCTCGCCGGACAACAGCCTGGTCGAGTTCGTGGAGCTGCCCCGCGACGTGCACCCCTACTACGTCTCCACTCAGGCGCACCCCGAGCTGCGCTCGCGACCCACGCGCCCGCACCCGCTGTTCGCCGGCCTGGTCGGGGCCGCGATCGAGCGGCAGAAGGAGCTCCGGTTCCCGATCGACGAGACCGGCCTGCGCCGCGAACCCGACACCGAAGGTTGAGTTGGGCCTGACGCGCCCGTGAGCCGGGCGTCCCGCGCACCCGATTCCGCGCGAGGCCCAACTCAACGACGGTTGCGTGCCCGCAGCACCCGCGCGATCGTGTCCGCGCCGGTGAGCAGGGTGGTGCGGATGGTGGGATCGGTGCCCGCGGCCGCGGCCATGGCGTGCGCCCGCTCGACGAACGCGTGGTCGCCGGTGGTCGGGAACATGTTGCGCACCAGGCCGCTGATGGCGAGCATCCCGCCGGCCGGGAGGGACTCCAGCTCGTCGAGGTAGCGGTGTGCCCAGCGCACCATCAGCTCGCCCTGGACGGGCCGCCAGAAACAGGTGGCGAACTGGACGAGCGGGATGCTCGCCGGGATCGACCGCTTCCCGAACGCCTCGGTCCACGCCTCCTGCTTCGCGTCGTCGTCGGCCCGGGCGGCCCTCACGCCCAGCGCCCGGACGGCTGCGTCGGGGTCGGGGTCACGCTCGAGGAGCGCCTCCACGGCCGCCGCGTCGTACGAGCCGAGGGCGGCCCGGCGGGTCAGCACGCGCCATGCCAGGTCGAGGTTGTCGCTCGCAGCCGGGTCGAGGACGGCGAAGTGCTGGTCGGACGTGGCGGCCGCCGCGAGCGTCCGCAGGGCCGGTGACCGGTGCTCGGGGACCTCGGCCAACCCCACCGCGACGTCGGCGAGCCGGGCCAGGCGCTCGGGCACCGCCGCCGGGGCGCTCCACTGCTCGGCAGCCTTGAGCGCCAGCGTCAGGAACGGCTCGACCACCCCCGCGCTGCGTTCGACCGACAGCACGTCCAGCACGCGGGCGAGGAAGTCGTCGGTCGCGAGCTCGCCCTTCGCGAGCATGTCCCACGCCGTCGCCACGGCCAGGCCCCGCGACAGCGGGTCGGGCAGCCGGCCGGCCTCGCCCAGCAGGATGGGGATCGAGGCGTCGTCGGTGCGGACGGCGGCGAACGTGAGGTCGCGATGGTTGAGCAGGTGCAGGTCCGCCTCCGGCAGGCCCGGCACCGCCGACCGCTCGCCCCGGGTCTCGACCTCGGTGACCCCGAGCGGCTCGAGCCCCTGCGCGGTCCGGCGGAAGGACGCGATGTCCAGCCGGTGCGGCCGCGGCTCGTCACCTCCCGGCCCTTCGGCGAGGATCTCGCCCCCGGCTGCCGACGTGGTGAGCCTGAGGGTGTCGGTGCCGGCGCGGTCGAACCAGGCGGTGGTCCACTCGGTGAGGTCCCGTCCGGCCGCCCTCCCGATCGCCGACATCAGGTCGCCGAGGACGGTGTTGCCCCACACATGGTCGCGGAAGTACGCGGCCAGCCCCGCCACGAAGGCATCCTCGCCGACGTAGGCGACGAGCTGGGCCAGGACGCTCTGGCCCTTGACGTAGGTGATCGCGTCGAAGTTGGCCATCGCCTGCGCGACGTCCGGCACGTCGCCGCGGATCGGGTGGCTGGCCGGCCCCATGTCCATCTGGTAACCGGTCAGCTTGAGCCCGGCCAGGAACGTCGCCCAGCCGTCGGTGTACGGCGTCGCGCCGACCGCGGCCCACGTGGCCGCCCACGACGCAAACGCCTCGTTGAGCCACAGGTCGTCCCACCACCGCATGGTCACCAGGTCGCCGAACCACATGTGGGCCATCTCGTGCAGCAGCACGGAGTTGACCATGGCCCGCTGGTGATGGGTCGGCGGGCTGCGGTGGAGCACGCTGTCGGTCCAGGTGACGCACCCCCAGTTCTCCATCGCCCCGCCCATGTTCGGCACGAACACCTGGTCGTAGCGCACCTGCGGGAACGGCATCCCGAACCGCTCGCCGAAGAACGCCAGGCCGGCCTCGGTCGCGGCGAAGAGGTCGTCGGCGTCGCGCTCCAGGTAGGGCTTGAGGGACTGCCGGCAGTACAGGCCGAGGCTGTGGCCGCCGCGCTCCTCGCGCAGCTCGTGGAACGGGCCCGCGTTGACGACCACGACGTACGTCGACAGCGGCGGCGTGTCCGGGAACGCCCAGAGTCGCCCGCCGTCCGGCAGGCCCTCGACCGACTCGGGGCCGTCGTTGCTGGTCACGGTCCAGGTCTCGGGCGCGGAGACGCTGAACCGGTGTGGGGCCTTGAGGTCGGGCTGGTCGAAGCAGGCCCAGACGCGACGGGCCGCATCGGGCTCGAACGACGTCCAGACGTAGACGAGCTCGTCCGAGGGGTCGACGGTCCGCAGGATGCCGGCCCCCGTGCCGGTGTCGGCCTGCGCTGAGCAGACCACCAGCAGGTTCTCGGGCGCCAGGTCGGCCAGCACGATGCGGCCGTCGACCACCGCGGACGCGTCCAGCTCCACCCCGTTGAGGGTCGCGGACCGCACCTCGGCGACGCAGTCGACGAACGTCGACGCCCCCGGCCTCCGACAGCGGAACGTGATCGTCGACGTGGCCTCGAGCACCTCGCCCTCGAAGAGCCCGCGCAGGTCGACCGCGATGTCGTAGCGGTCCACGTCGATCAGGGCGGCGCGCTCCCGCGCCTCGGTCATGGTCAGGCTGCGGTCCCTCATAGCGCTCCCTTGATCTCGACGATCTCGATCGGTGGTGCAGAGCTCGAGCGGCGGTGGTCATGCTCGATGGGCGGTGGTCACGGTAGCGTCCACGCCATGAACGGCACCCCCTCGTCGCTGGCCGACCGGCCCGAGGAGTGGCCGGTCGTCTCGTCGAGGGATCTGCACCGTGACGACTGGGTGGTGGCGCTGCGGTCGGACCTGGTCCGCCGGCCCGGTCACCCCGACGAGGAGCCGTTCCCGCGGCTGGTCCTCGAGCACCCGGGAGCCGTGATCGTGCTCGCCGTCGACGCCGACGAACGCGTCTTCTGCCTCTCGCAGTACCGCCATCCGGCCCGCCGCCGCTTCATCGAGATCCCGGCCGGGCTCTGCGACGCACCCGGCGAGGACCCGCTCGAGGTGGCCCGGCGGGAGCTCCGCGAGGAGGCCCAGCTCGAGGCCGGCGACTGGACCCGTCTGGCCTCGACCTACTCCTCGCCGGGCATCTCGAACGAGCTCATGCACATCTACCTGGCCCGGGACCTGCGCGAGGTCAGCCGCGGTGACTTCGCCCTCGCCCACGAGGAAGCCGACATGACGACGTTCTGGGCGCCGTTCGACGACCTGCTCGCGGCCGTGCTCGACGAGCGGGTCACGGACGGGCCACTGGTGATCGCGGTGCTCGTCGCCAACGCCCGAGGTCTGGCCGGCCGGGCGGGCAGCGCAGCAGCCGGGGGACCGGTCACGTGAGGGTGGGTTCGCCCGCGTCGCGGTCGACTCCCGGGGCGCTGCGAGTGACGTTCTGCGGGGTGCGCGGCTCGACCCCGGCGCCGGGCGCAGACTTCCTGCGCTACGGCGGGCACACCTCCTGCGTCGCGATCTCCCGGGACGCACGGGCGCCGCAGCTGCTGCTCGACGCCGGCACCGGGATCACCGAGGTCACGCCGCTGCTGGGTGGTGCGCCGTTCACGGGCTCGATCCTGCTCGGGCACCTGCACTGGGACCACACCCACGGCATCCCGTTCTTCGCCGGTGGGAGGGAGGCGACCCGCATCGACGTGTACCTGCCGGAGCAGGGGGAGTCTGCGGAGTCCGTGCTCGAGCGCTGCTTCTCGCCACCCCACTTCCCGATCGTGCCGTCCCAGCTCGGCCCGGGGTGGTCCTTCGCCGGCCTGGCCGAGGGGGAGCACGAGATCGACGGGTTCCGGGTGCTGGCGCTGGAGATCCCGCACAAGGGTGGCCGGGCGTTCGGCTACCGGGTCTCCGACGGCGAGTCGTCCGTCGCTTACCTGTCCGACCACAGCCCGACCGCGCTGGGTCCCGGAGCGGACGGGCTGGGCGAGCGGCACGATGCCGCGATGGCGCTGGCGGGAGGGGCGGACGTCCTCATCCACGACGCGCAGCACCTGGCTTCGCAGTTTCCGAGCGTGGACTTCCTCGGCCATGCCAGTGTTGAGTACGGCGTCGCGCTGGCGCGGGAGGCAGGCGTGCGGATCCTCGTGCTCTTCCACCACGACCCACAGCGCACCGACGACGAGATCGACGACATCGAGCGCCGGGCCCGGGAACTGGCCGGCGGAGACCTCGAGGTTCGCGCGGCGTACCAGGGCCTCACCCTCGAGCTGACGGGGTCCGACCAGAAGGGAGCGCCACGTGGCACAGCAGTGCGGCAGCTGTAGCTCGCACAGCCCGGACGGCGCGAAGTTCTGTCTCGAGTGCGGGACCCCGTTCGCCAGGATGTGTCCCTCGTGCGGCCACGCCGTCGTCGGAGGCAAGTTCTGCATCGAGTGCGGCGCGCGGCTGGGCAGTGGTTCGCAGGCGCCGGCCAACGGCCCCGTCGTCTCGACCGCGCCGCCGGTCTCGGAGCGGCGGACCACCACGGTGCTCTTCGGGGACCTGGTCTCCTTCACCACGCTCTCGGAGACCCGCGACCCCGAGGAGGTCCGCGAGCTGCTGAGCACCTACTTCGCCGCGGCTCGCACTGTCGTGGGCCGCTACGGAGGCACGATCGAGAAGTTCATCGGCGACGCCGTGATGGCGGTCTGGGGCGTGCCGGTCTCCCACGAGGACGACGCGGAGCGCGCGGTGCGGGCCGGGCTCGACCTGGTCGCCGAGGTGACGGCGCTCGGCCTGTCGGTCGGCGCGCCGGAGCTCGCCATGCGGGTGGGCATCGTGACGGGCTCCGTCGCGGTGACGCTCGGAGCGGTCAACGAGGGCATGGTGGCCGGCGACGCCGTCAACACCGCGGCCCGCGTCCAGACGGCCGCGGCGCCCGGGACCGTCTGGGTCGACCAGGAGACGCAGAGCCTGACCGCGGCGGCCGTGGCGTTCTACGACATGGGCGAGCACGTCCTGAAGGGCAAGACCGAACCGGCCCGGCTGTTCCGCGCCGACGCCGTCGTGGCCGCAGTGGGCGGCGCCCAGCGGGTCGACGGCCTCGAGGCACCGATGACCGGGCGCGAGCGCGAGCTGCGGCAGGTGCGCGAGCTCTTCCACGCCACCCAGGAGGACGGCCGCGCCCGGGTCGCCGTCGTGACCGGCGTGGCCGGCATCGGCAAGAGCCGGCTGGGCTGGGAGTTCGAGAAGTACGCCGACGGCCTCAACGACGACTTCTTCTGGCACCGCGGCCGGTGCCTGTCCTACGGCGACGGCGTGGCCTTCTGGGCCTTCGCGGAGATGGTCCGGTCCCGGCTGGGACTGCTCGGGACCGACGACCAGGCCGAGGTCGACGAGAAGGTCCGCACGGGCGTCGCGGCGGTGGCGGCCACGCCCGCCGAGGCCGCCTGGCTGACACCCCGGGTCGCGGCCCTGCTGAGCAGCGGCGAGGACGGTGTCTACTTCGACCGGACCGACCTGTTCGCCTCGTGGACGACGTTCCTGGAGCGGGTCGGCGGGGACGAGCCGGTGGTGCTGCTCTTCGAGGACACCCAGCACGCCGACAACGGGTTGCTGGACCTCGTCGAGCATCTGCTGGAGGCCAGCCGGGCGCGGCTCTTCGTGCTGGTCCTGACCCGGCCGGAGCTGCTGGAGCGCCGACCCTCGCTGGCGACGGGTCGCCGCTCCACGCTGGTGAACCTCGAGCCCCTGCCGGACGTGGCGATGACGACGCTGGTCGACGCGCTCGTCGACGACCTGCCCACAAGGGCACGTGCGGCCCTGGTCGCCCGGGCCGAGGGTGTGCCGCTGTACGCCGTGGAGACCGTCCGGTCCCTCATCGACCGGGACGCCGTCGTCGCGAGCGAGGGGCGCTACCTGTTCGTGGACCACGAACACACCCTGGTCGACCTCGACCAGCTGGTGGCACCCACCAGCCTGCACACCCTGATCGCGGCCCGCCTGGACACGCTGACCCCGACCGAGCGTCGCACGGTGCAGGACGCGAGCGTGCTCGGGCTGACCTTCCCGCAGTCCGCCCTGAGGTCGTTGTCCGAGCTGCGCTCCCACGAGCTCGACATCGCACTCGCCGCGCTGGTGCGCAAGGGCATCCTCGAGACCCAGAACGACCCCCGCTCACCCGAGCTGGGCCAGTACCGCTTCCTCCAGGCCATCGTGCGTGAGGTGGCCTACAGCACCCTCGCGCGCAAGGATCGCCGGGCCCGTCACCTCGCCGCGGCCGCGCACCTGGAGCGCGAGGAGGTCGCCGAATCCGTGGCCGGCGTCATTGCCCAGCACCTTCTCGACGCACTCGAGGCCAGCACCGTCGAAGATCCCGACCGCCCGGCGACCGTCGTCCGGGCCCGCTCGTTGCTCACCGCGGCGGCGGTCCGGGCCGAGGCGCTGGGGTCACCCGAGGAGGCGCTGCGCTGCACCCTGTCGGCGCTCGACCTTGACCCGGGTCCGCTCGAGGAGGC
Source organism: Nocardioides sp. (assembly GCA_025965335.1). Classification (GTDB taxonomy): domain Bacteria; phylum Actinomycetota; class Actinomycetes; order Propionibacteriales; family Nocardioidaceae; genus Nocardioides. The sequence continues at coordinate 16,835 of JAOPXC010000168.1, forward strand.
CGAGCTGTACCTCCGTGCCTGCCGCGCGGCGTTCCATGCGGGTGGCTCGCGCCGCGCCGAGGAGCTCGCGGCCCTCGCCGCCGGCCGCTTTCTCGCCCTCGACCACCTTGCCGGGGCGGCAGCCGCTCACGTGATCCACTCGCGCGCCCTGGTCACCCAGGGCCGCACGGGCGAGGCGGCCCTGGTCGCCGAGGCTGGGCTCGAGCTGGCGGCCCGGGGCGGCAGCCAGGTCGGCGACGGGATCCGGATCCAGCTGCTGATGGAGCGCTGCAACTCCGCCCGCGCCGCCGGGGATACCGAGACGCAGCAGGCATGCGCCCTGCGCGGGCTGCGGCTCGCCGAGGAGCTCCAGGACGCGGTCCTGCTGGTTCGCGCGCTCAACGCGCTCTGCATCGTGCTCGTCGACGCAGGCGGCCCAACGGCGTACCTCGCCGTCCTGGAGCGCGCCGTCGAACTGGCCCGGGAGGGCCGCCTGCTCGGCGCACTCCTCCAGTCCCTGAGCAACCAGCTCTCGGAGATCTACCTCAAGGACCTCGAGGCGGCCGCCGAGATTGCGGAGGAGGCGACATCGGTGGCCCGTCAGGTCGGGCAGAGCGAACTGACCGAGACCTGCCTGATCAACGCGGGCTTCACCTGGTGGCTCGGGGGCGACTGGGACCGGATGGCGTCGGTGCTGTCGGACTGGTTCGACGGCCGCGAGCCAACGGCGAACTCGAGCAGCATCTGGCTGGCCCAGGCGCTGGTCTGCCAGGCCCGGGGAGAGACGATTCCCCGACCCGAGCTGCCGTCGTCGGAGGACCCCTACGTGCAACTGGGCACCGACACGGTCGCGGCCCTCGCCCGAGCCGCGGACGGCGACGTGTCTGGGGCGGCCGCGCAAGTGGCCGCAGCGTTTCAGCACCTCTATGGGAAGGGCGAGACCCTGGAGGACTTCGAGGTGCATTGGAGCCCGGCGGTGCAGCTCCAGATCCGGACCGGGGATCTGGACACGGCAGCGGCCCTCATGGCGCTCGCCGGGCCGCTGCTCGGTGGTCGCGGGCGGCCGATCACGCGCGCCGAGGTGCCACGGCTGCGCGGGTTGCTTGCGATCGCTCGCGGCGAGGACCCCGAGCCCGACCTGCGGGAGGCGGCGGCGGCCCACGAGGGGTACGGCACGCCGTACCTCTTGGCGCGCACGCGGCTCGAGCTCGGCCGGTGGTTGCAGGAACAGGGCCGCGGCCGGGAAGCGACCGAGCTCCTCGCGCTGGCTCGGCCCGTGTTCGTCGAGCTCCGGGCCACCCCCTCGGTGGTCGAGCTCGATGCCCTGGTCGGTGAGCC
>JAOPXC010000207.1 GCA_025965335.1 Nocardioides sp.
CGGCGGAGATGTCCGGTCAGGTGGTCTGCGACATGCTCGGCGTCTCCGCCGATGCCAAGGAAGGTCCCGGACTTGAATGTGTGCATCCAGTGCAAGCCGAGAAAGTACAGGCCTTCGAGGTCGGTCACGCCGCGGTGCTGGATCGGTTCGCCGCTCGCGTCAAGGCACGGGGCGTGTAGCCAGTCGTAGTCAAAGGAGTACCCGGTCGCCCAAATCACGCTGGTGATCCCCGCGTCACGGAGTGACACCGTTGGCCGGTAGGGAACCGGGCCGCTGCGGTGCACAGGGTTCATGTCCGGGATGCCGTGGTCGATGTCTGGGGCGTGCTGAAAGATCAGGCGCACGAGCTCGGCATGCATGTCGTCGGCTGCGGCCAGGATGGGCTCGGCGTCGTCGGCCAGGTGCAGGACCTGGTCCGAAGCGCTGCGAAGGGTGCCGAGCAACGTCACCCCTTGTGCGCTGAGTGCGCGAAGGTTGACGTCGTGACCTCCGTCAATCCCAGTCACCAAAACGGTCGGCGGCATCCGGCCGTCGACCCACTCCGACCGGGTGCGGTCCATCAGTCCGAGGGCGATCAGCCAGCTCGTGATGTCGCGGCCCATGCAGTGCCGGGGAACGCGGCGATGCCGGCTCACGCACAGGTACGTCGCGCGTCCCACACCGGCCAACTCCTCGGCGATCTGCGCGCCCGAGGCGCCGCTACCGACAACCAGAACGGCGCCATCGGGCAGGAGGTCTGGTCTGTGGTAGTCGACCGAGTGCACCTGGTGAACGTTGCCGGGGAGGTCGTCCGACCGCCGGGGAATGCGGGCCCGCTGGAAGGGGCCGGTCGCGACGACCACAGCTCTGGCCTGCAGGTCGCCATCCGGCGTCGCGACTCGCCAGCCGTGAGCGTGGCGGTCGAGCGACGTCACCGGGGTTCGCTCTCGGACGGGTGCCCCGATCAGCCGACGGTACCTCTCCAGCCAGCGCACTACTTCCGTGTGGTGGGCGAACCCGTCTGGGTGCGGCCCGTCGTAGGGCATCCCGGGCAGCCCGAGCGCCGTGTTTGGGAACTGAAAGCGCAAGGAGTCCCACCGCTCAGTGCGCCACCGTTCGACCACCCGATGCCGCTCGAGGACGATGTGCTCGATTCCTCGCTCGGTCAGGGCGTGACTGGCGACCAGGCCAGCCTGGCCACCACCGATCACGACGGTGTCGTAGATCTCGGACATCAGTAACACCGGCCCTCGAGGTGCAACCAGTTTCGCAGGCGTCATGTCCGCCGGCAATACCTGCTCGCGGCGTTCGCGGGTACCTCCAGTGCGGCTATGGGACGCTGACCCACCTTCGGGGAGCCCGATCGGTCAGAGCACTGAGAACCGCGAGAAACAGCCAGCTGATTGTCTCAACTCTCACTCTCGCCATCGTTCAAGATTGCGCTCTTGGCCGCCCGCCGGGTCGGTCGTCGGGGGATCTGGTGGTGCGTCAGGCGATGTCTGCCACGCAGCGGAAGCCGGTGTGGCCGGTGGTGGAGTCGGGGGTGTTGGAGGTGCGCGCGGCGACCCGGTAGCGGTTGCAGTAGGACTGGTGGCAGAGGAAGCTGCCGCCACGCAGCACCCGTGCGTCGCCGGTGCTGGGACCGCGGGGATCGGTCCGGGTTTCCGGCCGGTCGTCCGCGTGCCACGAGGTGCTCCACCAGTCGGCGCACCATTCCCAGACGTTGCCCGCCACGTTGTACAGGCCTAGTCCGTTGGGGCGGTAGCTCTTCACCGGTGCCGTGCCGAGGTGGCCGTCGTCGAGTGTGTTGTGGGTCGGGAACGTGCCCTGCCAGATGTTGCACTGATGCCGACCGCGGGGGGTCAGCTCGTCGCCCCAGGGGAAGCGCGCCCCGTCGAGCCCGCCGCGGGCGGCCCTCTCCCACTCGGCCTCGGTCGGAAGTCGCTTGCCGCTCCAGGCGGAGTACGCCGCGGCGTCGTCCCAGGACACGTGGACCACCGGGTGGTTCGGAAGCCGGCCGATGTCCGACCCCGGTCCACTCGGCGCACGCCACGTGGCCCCTTCCACTGCCAGCCACCACGCCACGCCGGCGATGCCGTCGCGACGGACGTGCCGGACGGCGTCCGGATGCAGGAGCTGATGGAAGACGAATGACCAGCCGAGCCGCTCCGCGGTGGTCACGTGCCCGGTCGCTTTGGCGAACACGGCGAACTGCGCGTTGGTCACCGACGTTGCGTCGACCAGGAAGGGAGACACCTCGACCACCCGCACCGGGCCCTCGCCGTCCTCGGGGAATGCGTCCGGGTCGTCGCCGCCCATCCGGAACGGGCCGCCCGGCACACGCACCATGCCGCCGGTCGACCGAGGTCGGCGTACGCCGTGGCTTCCTCCCGCCACCTGGGCGGGAGGAAGCGACGGCGTGGCGTGCGGGCGCGCTGGCCCACAGCAACCGTTCACGATGTCCTCATGAGGCCTGCGGCACCTCGGCGACGTACCGGTCGTGAAGGGGGTCGGCCTTCTCGGTCATCCACTCCTCCGTCGACGCCCGCAGCCTGCGGAGCACAGCCCTGACCGAGGGTGCCGGGTCCTCGCCCGGCGCAGGCGCGAGGTTGACCAGGGAGTCGGGGTCGTGGCGCAGGTCGTAGAGCTCCTCGGGAACACGGTGCAGAAACAGCTCGACCCGGGCAGCAACCTTTGGGTCGGTCTTGGCAGCCGCCACCATGGCTGGCCAGGTCAGACCGTTCATGCTCTCGTTCTTGTAGGAAACGGTGCCGTCGGACCACGGGTTCCAGATGTAGCTCCACTGATCGTCCGAGACGGCTCGCATCTCGAACCGCTGCTTTGCCGACGTCTCGTGGAACACGGTGTGGATCTCGTCGCGATCACCCTGGTGACGCCCCTGCAGCAACGAGGTGAGGTCGCGTCCGTCGATGTCGGCCGGCGGCGTGCCGCCGGCGGCTAGGCACAGCGTCGGGAAGAGGTCGATGGTGCAGACGAAGTGCTGCTTGTCGACCCGACCCGGACGAGCGACGCCGGGCCACCGGACCATCAGCGGCGTGTGGGTGCTCTGCACATAGGCGTTCGCCTTGGAGAACGGCAGGGCCATGCCGTTGTCGGAGAAGAAGACCACGATCGTGTCATCGTCCAGCCCGGCGTTCGTGAGCTCGGCCAGCACGGCCCCCACCGTGTCGTCGGCGCGCCGGGTGCTGCTCTCGTACTGCGCCAGCTCGGTGCGGACGTCGGGCAGGTCCGGCAGGAACCCGGGCACCTTCACCGTGTCTGCGGTGTACACCGCTGACGGGGTGGCGGTGGTTGCGAGCTCCGCGGGGGTGAACTGCTTCTTCTCCTCGGCGGCGCCGAAGAAGGGTCTGTGCGGGTCGTTCGAGTTCGCCATCAGGAAGAAGGGCCGGTCCTCGTTCTTGGACCTCGCGAAGAAGTCCGCCGCAGCGGCGGCGTACTTTGCCGGGTTCCGGCCTTGGCCGAGGTCGTCCTGCCAGAGGGCGAGATCCCAACCGAACCTTTCGAACGGTGCCAGGTGCTCGACCTTGCTGAGGATGCCGGTGAGGTAGTCCTGCTGCCTGAGCACGTCATTGAGCACCGGCACTCCGTCGTCGATCGGCCCGAAGCCCTCCGCTCCGTTGCGGTGGGGGTATAGGCCGGTCATCAGGGCCGACCGGCTCGGCTGGCACACGGCAAGCGGGACGTGCGCTCGCCCGAACACCGTCGACTGCGACGCGAGCCGGTCGATGTTCGGGGTGATGCCGCGACGGCCGCCGAAGAACCCCAGGGTCTCCAGCGCTGCGTCATCGATGGTGAACAGCAGGATGTTGGGGCGGTGCGGCTTCTTCTTGTCGGCGTACGCCGGTGCCGAGGACGTTGTCGAAGACGCGACGGCTGCAGCCGCCACACCTGCGGCGACGACGCCGCCCTTGACCACCTGACGACGGGAGAACTCTGGGGACACAGGATGCCTTTCCAAGACACGAGACGGTAATAACCATTAAGCCAATCGGAATAGTACAGATCGATTTCGGGGGGCGGACCGGGGGTCACAGCCGGCCGAGCCGTGCACGCACCAACCCGCCGAACGGCGCGATGCTGGCGTCCGGTTCTCGACAGACCCAGTGCCGCGCCGACGCCGGCAGGCGGCGCAAAGGCCGTGCGTCAGCGCGCGGGCCGCGGCCACTTGCGGACGCTTCGGACGCTGGTGGTGTCTCGACGCTAGGGTCCATCCGTGGTCACTGACCTCGTCCTGGCCTTTGCTGCGGGGTTGGTGATTGCGACCGTGACCGCCCCGGTGGGGGTGTCGGGTGCCGTGTTCATGCTGCCGATCCAGCTGACCGTCCTTGACGTCGCCAACCCGTCGGTGACACCGACCAACCTGCTCTACAACGTGATCGCCGGCCCAGGGGCTCTGCTCAGGTATCGCCGTAGCGGGCTCCTGGCCGGGCCTCTGACTCGGCTGCTGCTCGCAGGGACGGTCCCCGGGATGATCGCGGGTGCGGTTGTCCGGGTCGTTCTGCTGCCCGGGCCTGACGCGTTTCGGGTCGTGGCCGGTCTGATCCTGCTGATGCTCGGCCTGTGGCTCGTCTGGCGAACGACCTCGCAGCGCCGCATGCATCGTCCGCTCACCTCTCCCGCTCTGGTCGCCTTGGCGCTCGGCGTGGGGGTTGTCGGCGGGGTCTACGGGATCGGCGGCGGATCGATCCTTAGCCCGATCCTGGTCGGGTCAGGAATGACCGTGGCCGTCGTCGCGCCAGCCGCGCTCGCCTCGACCTTCGTCACCTCGATCATCGGGGCGTGCACGTTCGCCGTTCTGGCGCTGTTCGCCCACGGTCCGATAACACCCAACTGGCCGATCGGAATCGCATGCGGCCTCGGCGGCCTCGCCGGGGGATACCTCGGTGCCCGGCTCCAGCCGTTCCTGCCCGAACGAGCCCTGCGCCTCCTTCTGGGCTCTCTCGCCATCAGCATCGGCGGGTCCTACCTACTCCAAAGCGCCCTCTGACTCCAAAGCCACCTCTGACGACCGCACATCCACCCACCGTGGCGCGGAAGAGCAGCTCTTCGGCTACCCCGTCCCGAGAGTCTTCGTCGTCCCGCAGGGGGTCCCTTGCGGGACGCGCGCGCCGATGAAGTTGACCGGTCGTCGGGACTTGGGCGCTCCGCAAGCCCTTCGCTGACCGGAACTGCTGTCCGGCGATGCGCCCATTCCGCGTTCGCGCTCTCCTGCCGGCGTCGGGTGGAGCGGTCGACTCGACGGACCCGGCAGCCTTGCGGGCCGTGAGAGATCCCGCCGTGGCTATCGGCGACTACTTGCGACCGAGGTTCAAGCCGACGGCGAGCACTTGCCCCACCTCGACGCCAGCCGACCTGCGCACCGCATCCTTCAACGGGAGCAGGTACAGACCGTCCTTGGGAAAGAGAGCGGTCCGGAACTCGATG
>JAOPXC010000212.1 GCA_025965335.1 Nocardioides sp.
GGCTCACACAGGTGGGGAAGAGGTTGGCTCGGCTGCCGATCGACCCTCGGCTGGGGCGGATGGTGCTGGAGGCGGAGCGGCTGGGATGTGTGCGGGAGGTGCTGGTGATTGCGGCAGCGCTCTCGCTGCAGGACCCCCGGGAGCGGCCGGTGGAGCTGCGGGCTCAGGCGGATCAGCTGCATGCGCGGTTCAAGGCGGAGGGGAGCGACTTCCTGACGTGGCTGAACCTGTGGCGCTACATCAAGGAGCAACAGAAGGAGCTGAGCAGCAGCGCGTTCCGGCGGATGTGCAGGCGCGAGTTCCTCAACTACCTGCGGGTGCGGGAGTGGCAGGACTTCGAGTCGCAGCTGCGCCAGGTGTGCAAGGAGATGCGCATCGAGGTGGGGCAACCGGCTGACACGCCGGACGCGGACGGGATCCACCAGGCACTGCTGTCCGGGTTGCTGTCGCACATCGGGTTGCTCGAGGAGCGGGAGAAGTCTTCGGCCAAGGGTGGGCGCCCGGCGATGCGGGAGTACGTCGGGGCGCGGGGCGCGAGGTTCGCGATCTTCCCGGGAAGCGGGCTGCACCGGAAGAACCCGCAGTTCCTGATGGCCGGTGAGCTCGTCGAGACGAGCCGGCTGTGGGCGCGGCAGAACGCCGCGATCTAGCCGGAGTGGGCCGAGCAGCTGGGCAAGGACCTGGTGAAGCGGACGTACTCCGAGCCGCACTGGTCGAAGAAGCGGGCCGCGGTGATGGCCTACGAGCGGGTGACCCTGTACGGCGTACCGCTCGTCGCCGACCGGCTGATCAGCTACGGCAAGGTCGACGTGGCCCTGGCGCGCGAGCTGTTCATCCGGCACGCGCTCGTGTACGGCGAGTGGTCCCAGCTGACCTCGGGCCGGGGGCACCGGTTCTTCGAGCAGAACCGGCGGTTGCTCGAGGAGGCCGAGGAGCTCGAGCACCGGGCTCGGCGGCGCGACATCGTGGTGGACGAGCACACGCTCTTCGACTTCTACGACGCCCGGGTGGGTGCAGAGGTCGTGAGCGGCGCGCACTTCGACCAGTGGTGGAAGCGCACCCGGCAGAAGCAGCCGGACCTGCTGACGTTCGACCCCGCGATGCTCACCCACGACACGGCCGAGGAGATCAGGGAGGCGGACTACCCGCAGCAGTGGGACGCAGAGGGGCTGACGTTCCCGATCAGCTACCACTTCGAGCCCGGTGCGCGCGACGACGGGCTGACCATCGACGTGCCGGTCGCGACGCTCAACCGGGTCGCCGCCGACGACTTCTCGTGGAACGTGCCCGGTCTGCGGGAGGAGCTGGTCACCGAGCTGATCCGCACCCTGCCCAAGAACCTGCGGGTGAACTTCGTGCCGGCGCCCAACAGGGCACGCGAGTTCCTGGCGGCCGTGCCGCCCGGCGAGGAGCCGCTGCTCGACGCGCTGGAGCGGTACTTCCGCTCCACGACGGGCGTCGTGGTCCCCCGTGAGGCGTGGGACTGGACCCGGGTGCCGGAGCACCTGCGGCCGACGTACCGCGTCATCGACGACACCGGCCAGGAGCAGGCGCGGGGCAAGGATCTCGAGGCCCTCAAGGAGCCGCTGCGGCCGAAGTTCGCCCAGGCGATGGCGGAGGTGGCGTCCGCGAGCGGGATCGCGCGCAGCGGCGAGACGTCCTGGGTGTTCGGCACGGTCGACGCGTCGTTCACGCAGAAGCGGGCCGGCCACGAGGTGACGGCGTACCCGGCGCTGGTGGACGAGGGCTCGACGGTCGGGTTGGCGGTCTTCGGGTCGGCGTCCGAGCAGGAGGCCCGGCACCGGTTGGGGGTCCGCCGGTTGCTGCTGCTGGACCTCGAGAGGCTCGACCAGCGAGGAGGCCCGGTCAAGGCCGTCCTCGACTCCCTGACCAACGTGGAGAAGCTCGCGCTGGCGGGCTCGCCGTACGCCTCGGTGACCGAGCTCCTCGAGGACTGCCGGGCCGCCGTGGTGCAGGACGTGGTGGACGCGCACCCGGCGGCGCGGGACCGCGCGGCCTACGACGCGCTGCGGGCCGAGGTGGCGGCCGGCCAGGAGGCGCACCTGCGGGCGGTCGTCGGCGACGTGATCCGGGTGCTGGGGGCCTGGCGCGCCGCCGACAAGGCGCTGAGTGGTCGTGCCGACATGACGATGCTGCCCGCGCTGTCCGACATGTTGGCCCAGCTCGCCCGGCTGGTGCACCGCGGGTTCGTGGGGGAGGCCGGGCCGACGCAGCTGCGCGGCTACGTGCGCTACCTGGCCGCGCTGGCCCAGCGCCGCGAGCGCCTCGGCGCCGGGGGCGCCGCGGTCCAGCGCGACCGGCAGCTGATGGACCAGATCTCCGATCTGCAGGAGGCCTACCTCCACCAGCTCGACGCCCTGCCGGCGGGGCGGCCGCCGGGGGCACACCTGCGGCAGGTGCGGTGGATGCTGGAGGAGTACCGGGTCTCGCTCTGGGCCCAGCAGCTCGGCACGCCGTACCCCGTCAGTGACCAGCGCATCCGCAAGGCGCTCGGGTCGTCGGCCTAAGGTGATCGGGTGAGTGACCGCGCGCACCACCGCCCGATGAGCAGGAGCTCGGGGTTCTTCGCCGAGATGATCGGCGGCGACGACCCGGCGCTGATCAGCGAGGCCGCCGACCGGGCGGCACACCTGCTGGTGCGCGGGGCCCGCGAGAGCGACGACGCGGAGGTGGCCGAACGCCTGCTCCACCTCGCCGACACCGAGGGCATCGAGGCGATCGCGGAGGTCTGGTCGGGGTCGCCGGCCGACTCGCTCGCCGGCTGCCTGTGGCGGCTCTACCTGCTGCGCTCCTGGGTGTACGCCGACCCGGTCACCGTCTCCCGCGAGTACGAGGCCGGCCGGGCCCGGGCCCAGGTCGCACGGGTCGTGGCCGGTGTCGCCGACCCGCCCGGCCCCGACGAGCTGAAGGCGATGATCGACGAGGTGCTGCGCGGCATCGCCGGCAGCGAGTTCGCCGACGTGCTGTTCCGCGCCGCCGCGTTCGCCCGGGTGGTCGCCACCGGCCGCGCCGGCATGTCCGAGCCCACGGAGGCCGAGGTCCAGCGGATGCTGGTGCTGGCCGAGCAGCTCGAGGCCGCCGGCCACGCGGAACTCCAGCATCTGCTTGGCTGAGCCAGTACCGTTGTGAGCCGAGCACGCCGGACCGTGGCAGCCCCGGGTCCCGAAATAAGCCGCTACGAGCGGCCACGCGCCGTGAGGCGCTCCCGGTCCGGCGTGTTCGTCAGCTTTTCGGGGTCTCCGTGGTGAGCGCCCCGCGCCGCCTGGTCTCGCGGCTGTTCCGCCGTCGCCGGTCCGACGCCCGCTCGGGAACCGAGGCGGTCATCTCCTACGCCCCCCGGCCCGACGGTCGACCGGACCCCGGCGAGGTCGTGTGGGGCTGGGTGCCCTACGAGGAGGACGCCAGTCGCGGCAAGGACCGGCCGGTGCTGCTGATCGGGCGCCGGGGCCCGCAGTGGCTGGCGCTGATGCTCACCAGCAAGGACCACGACCGGGACGCCGCCGACGAGGCCCGCCACGGTCGCCACTGGATGGACGTGGGCATCGGAGCCTGGGATCGCGAGCGGCGGCCCAGCGAGGTGCGCCTGGACCGGCTGATCGTGCTCGAGGAGGCCGCGATCCGTCGCGAGGGTGCGGCGCTGGACCGGGCCATGTTCGACGCGGTCCTGGCCGCCGCCCGCGCGCTGCACCGGGTCGACTGACGTCCGGGCCCCTGCCCCGGGCATTTTCTAGCCGAAGGTCCGCGCGATCCGTCGCACCGCGGTCCGCGCCGGGTCCCAGGCGTGCGGCCACTCGGCGGGCGGCGCGGCGAGCTCGACGATCGAGAGGTAGGACCCCTTCCGGACGATGCCGAACCCGGCGCTCACGCCCGTGGCCTCCGGCTTGGGACCGTACGCCGCGGCGTAGCTCGCGCCGATGCCGGCGTCGACCGGCACGTCCTCCATGGGGCCGACGTCCTTGCGGGGGAAGTCCAGGCGCTCCTCACAGTCCTCGCGCCACGACGACAGCACCTCGTTTGCGCGCCACGCGGACTGCGAGTCCGCGAACCGGGCGACCACCTGGGTGGCCCGGGCCTCGCCACGCTCGGCCGCGTAGACCCGGCGGGTCGCGGTCAGCGCACCGATCGAGACCAGGGGCGTCTTCTGGCAGGCGCCGACCGCCTGGTCACCCTCGGGACCCTCGTCCTGGACGAGCCACGACCTGCCACGGCTCAGGGAGGGCATCACGTCCTCGCTGAGGAGGTGGGCCAGCGTCGTCGACCGGCGCTGCACCGGCAGCGCGGGCGCGGACTTGCCCCCCGTCGTGGGGCGGGGCGTCGGCGTCGCGTGGCTCGACGGGGCCCGGGGCGCTCGGCCGCGCGGGGTGGCGCTCGGCTCCGAAGACGGGACCGTGGTCCGCTCGGCGGCGGATCCGGACGCCGGGGCCTCCGCGGCCGGGTCGTCGGCACCGCACCCGCTCACGAGCACGGCGAGCACGAAGGAGGGCACCAGGACACGGATCACCAACCGATCGTAGGGATGCGCGGGCCCGGATGCCCGCGCGACACGTGGTGGTGAGTCGGTAGGCTGGCCGAGGCCCGCGCCCGGGTCACCGAGACCAGCCGGGAGGTGCGAGTGAGGTCCGAACGCGGACTGCCGCGGTATCGACGCACGGCGTTCCTCGTGGCCCTGCTCCTCACCCTCTCCGTCGTCGGGGCCGCCTGCGAGGGCAACGACAAGTCCCCGAAGCCGCCGCCTACGAAGCACTCTGCCAAGCCCGTCGACCTGACCTTCGGTGTGTGGGGCACCGAGACCGAGATCTCGGCGTACCAAGGCATGGTCGACGTCTACAACTCGGCCTCCGGTGGCAGCGACGTCAAGATCCGTTCCTGGTCCGACCACGACGCCCTCATGGCGTCCCTGAAGAAGGGCGGCCAGGTCCCCGACGTCTTCATGGTCTCGCGAGACGACCTGCCCTGGCTGCGGGCGAACCACATCAACCAGCCGGTCGACGCTCTCCTCGACGAGCGCGGGATCGACTTCGGGGACGGCTACTCGCGCGACGCGCTGGAGGCGTTCGCCACCGAGAACCGGCTCCAGTGCATGCCCTACGGCATCTCGCCGACGGTGATCTTCTACAACAAGGCGCTCATCGACTTCGCGCGGATGCGTCAGCGGAACCTGCCGGCACCGGCAGACGACGAGCACCGGGGGTGGAGCTTCGAGCAGTTCACCGCGGCCGCCAAGTTCGCGACCCGGCCCCGCAAGCAGACGCGAGGGGTCTACATCGACCCCACCCTGCGTGGCCTATCGCCGTTCGTCTACTCCGGCGGCGGCGACCCCTTCAACGACGACACCGCCCCCACGTCGCTGGCCCTCTCGAGTGACGGCTCGCGCTCGGCGCTCGCGCGCACCCTCGCGCTCCTCCGCGACCCGCAACTGACGCTGACCGAAAAGCAGCTGGCCACGGCCACGCCGCTGCAGTGGTTCGAGCGCGGGCGGCTCGGCATGATCGAGGGCACCCGATCGCTGGTGCCCGAGCTGCGCACGGTCCAGGGCCTCGAGTTCGACGTGATGCCGATGCCGGTGCTGGACAGCTCCGCCACCGTCGGCGACATCACCGGACTGTGCATCTCCCGCCGCGCCGCGAGCACGCCCGAGGCCGCGGACTTCCTGGTCCACGCCACGTCCGCGGAGTCGGTCAGCCGCGTCGTGCAAGCCGGCTACCTGGCGCCGGCCAACCTGCAGGTCGCGTTCGCCGACGACTTCCTGCAGCCCGGGCGGCTGCCCGATCACTCCAGCGTGTTCAACAGCAGCGTGCGGTCGATGCGGTTGCCGCCTCTGCTGGAGGACTGGCCCGCGCTCGAGGATGCGGTGGGGAGCGGCCTGCAGGACCTCGTCTCTGCGCCGGGCGTCCTGGATCTCGACGCCCTCACCAGCCAGATCGACCAGGAGTCGCAGGCGGTCCTCGACCCCCAGAGCGTCACCGACAACCCGTCGCCCTGAGGTCAGTCCTCGTCGTCGAGGGCCTCGAGGGCCTCGATGGCCTCGACGGGCACGATCACCGGCCCGGCGGCCGCCTCCGCGTCCGCGTCGAGGATCGCGGTCGCGATCACGGGCGCGGCCAACGCGATCTGCCAGCTACGGGCGCCGTACCCAGCCAGCATCTCGACGACCGCGTCGAGCAGGGCGCCCGGCTCGCGGACCCGTGGCGGCGTCCAGAGCGTGCGCCGCAGGTAGTCGGGGGTCAGGACGTTCTCGACGGGCAGGTTGTTTGCCTCGGCCAGCGCCGTCATTGCCTCGCGCGCCAGCACCAGACGGCGCGCGGCGACCGGGTCCTTCTCGGCCCAGGCACGCGGCAGCGGCGGCCCGTCGCCTCGCGGCGAGCGCGTCGGCAGGTCGCGCTCCTCCAGCTCCGAGACCTCGCGCAGGGCGTTGACCCAGCGGCTGGCGTAGCGCTCGGCGCCGCGGCCGTGGAAGCCCTTGGTGGACAGCAGCGCGGCCCGGTCCAGGGGCATCGCCTGGGCGGCCGCCACGATCGCCGAGTCGGGGATGATCCGGCCGGGGGTGACGTCGCGTTGCTCGGCGAGGGCGTCGCGGGTCTCCCAGAGCGCCCGCACGGCGGCCAGGCCGCGGCGTCCGCGGACCCGGTGCATGCCCGACGTACGTCGCCAGGCGTCCACGCGCTCGGACGGCTCGAAGCTGCGGAGGGCGTCGAACTCCTGGCGCGCCCAGTCGTCCTTGCCCGCCGCCACGAGCTCGTCGGCGAGCACGTCGCGCAGCTCGCCGAGGACCTCGACGTCGAGTGCGGCGTACTCCAGCCACGGCCCGGGCAGCGGTCGGGTGGACCAGTCGACCGCGGAGTGCTCCTTCTTCATCCGCCAGCCCAGCTTGGTCTCGACGAGCGTGGCCAGCCCGACCCGCGGGTAGCCGAGCAGGCGGCCGGCCAGCTCGGTGTCGAACAGGGACGTCGGCACCAGGCCGATCTCGTTGAGGCAGGGCAGGTCCTGGGTCGCGGCGTGCAGGATCCACTCGGCTCCTTCGAGCGCGGCCTGCAGCGGAGCCAGGGACTCGAAGGCGATCGGGTCGATCAGGGAGGTCGTCGTGCCCTCGCGTCGCAGCTGGATCAGGTAGGCACGGCTGGAGTAGCGGTAGCCGGAGGCACGCTCGGCGTCGATCGCGACCGGGCCGGTGCCGCCGGCGAGCCCCGCACAGACGTCCAGCAGCGCGGCCTCGGTGTCGGTGATCGGCGGGAGCCCGTCGCGCAGGGTGAGGAGCGGGGCGAGCGGCGCCTCGGTCTCGGCAGCGGTGTCTGCGGCAGCGTCCGGGTCGCCGGCGTCGGCGGGCGGATCGGTCTCGGTCGGTTCCTGGGGCATCAGCGTCCGGAGCCTCGCTGACCGCGACGGCTCGGCATGACGGTGACGCCGTCCGGCACGGGCGGGAGCCCGACCGCGGTGCACAGCATCTCGGCCCAGGCCTCGACGTGCGGAGCGAGGTCCAGAGTGGTGCCGGGCGGGGAGCCCGCCGCCGTGAGCGGCGTCCAGGAGGCCCGGATCTCGAGCTGGGCCGTGCCGCCCTCGTCGGCCATCCCGCCGAAGCTGTCGGTGGCGACCCGGGTGACCGTGCCGGACGCCGCGGCGTACGTCGCGCCGTGCGCGTCGAGCGCCTCGGTCAGCCAGGACCAGCCGACGTCGGCCAGCATCGGGTCGGTGATGAGGTCGAGCTCGATGTCGGCGCGCGCGTAGGCCACGCAGCGGAACGTGCCGTCCCAGGCGTCGTTGCCGGCCGGGTCGTGCAACAGGATGATCCGGCCGGTGCCCACGTCGGTGTCGTCGATGGTCACGTCGGCCGACAGCGCGGAGGCGAACGGTGCGATCCGCTGGGGCGCCGGCATCTCCTCGCAGAAGATCTCCGGGCGCATCCGGGCAGCATGCATGCTGCCCACGGCCTCCTGGAACTCCGGAGGCACCGCGCCCGCACCCGTCCCCGGGTGCGTCTCCTGTCGGACGACCATGGGTTCACAGTAGGTCTGGGCGTCTCCAACCGATGTGCGAACACGCCGGGTGACCTGCGAGGCTTGTGATCGTGACCACGAGCCCGGACCCGCGTGACGGCGCCTTCCTCAGGGCCGCCAGGGGTGAACCCGTGCCGCACACACCGGTCTGGTTCATGCGCCAGGCGGGCCGATCGCTGCCGGAGTACCTCAGGCTCCGCGAGGGCGTCGGCATGCTCGAGTCCTGCATGAACCCCGAGCTCGTCGTCGAGATCACGCTGCAGCCCGTGCGCCGGTACGGCGTGGACGCCGCGATCTTCTTCTCCGACATCGTGCTGCCGCTGAAGGCCGTCGGGGTCGACCTCGACATCGTGCCCGGCATCGGCCCGGTCGTGGCCCAGCCGGTGCGGACCCTCGCCGACGTGGCGGCCATCCCGGACCTGACGCCCGAGCACGTCCCGTTCATCACCGCGGCGGTGCGCGGACTCGTCGCCGAGCTGGGAGCCACGCCGCTGATCGGGTTCGCCGGCGCGCCGTTCACGGTCGCGTCGTACCTCGTCGAGGGCGGGCCGTCCAAGGAGCACGCGAAGACCAAGGCGATGATGTTCGGCGCCCCGGACGTCTGGGACGCCCTGATGCGCAAGATCGCCGGCATCTCGGCTGCCTACCTCGAGGTGCAGGTCGCGGCCGGCGCCTCGGCCGTCCAGCTGTTCGACTCCTGGGCGGGGGCGCTGACCCCGACGGACTACGAGGCGGCCGTGATGCCCCATTCCGCCCGCGTCCTCGAGCGCGCCCGCGCGCTCGGCGTACCCCGGATCCACTTCGGCGTCGGCACCGCCAGCCTGCTGGGCCTGATGGGCGAGGCGGGGGCCGACGTGGTCGGCGTGGACTGGCGTACGCCGCTGGCCTCCGCGATCCCGCTGGTCGGTGACCGCGCCGTCCAGGGCAACCTCGACCCGACCCTCGTCTTCGCGCCGACCGAGCTGATGACCTCCCGCGCGGCCGAGGTCATCGAGGCCGGTCGCGCCGCCAGGGGCCACATCTTCAACCTCGGCCACGGCGTCATCCCCTCCACCGACCCCGACCAGCTCAAGCGGCTGACCGAGTTCGTGCAGGGCTACCCGATTTCTGGATAGTCCGTGACGGAAGCCTCGTCGAATCGGGCAACGCCTTCCGTCACGGGCTATCGCTTCCGGGCGACCTTCTTGGCGGGCGCGGCCGCCTTCTCGGCGGCCTTCTTGGACGGGCGGCCGGCCCTGAGGCGGACCCGGGGTGCGCTGCCGGAGTCGTGCTCGACGTCGAGGTAGTCCTGGGCGCGGGCGAGGTTGACCAGCTTGGCGAACCCGTAGTTCCGGGGGTCGAACGACGCGTTGCTGGTGCTCAGGTAGCTGCCGACCGAGCCCAGGTTGGCCCAGCCGTCCTCGTGGGAGGTCCGGTTGATCGCGGTGCTCAGCAGCCGGCGCAGGTCCGGCAGCCGGGCCGCGGACTCGCCGTCCGAGTCGTCGGGCTCGGGGTCGTCGGCCGGATCGTCGTCGCCCAGCACCTCGAGGTAGATGAACCTGTCGCAGGCGGCGACCAGGGACGCCGGCGTGCGTCGGGTCCCGAGGCCGTAGACCGTCTTCCCGGACTCCCGCAGCCGGGTCGCGAGCCGGGTGAAGTCGCTGTCGCTCGAGACGATCGCGAACGCCTCGAGGTTGCCCGAGTAGAGCAGGTCCATCGCGTCGATGATCAGCGCGGAGTCGGTCGAGTTCTTGCCGGTCGTGTACGCGAACTGCTGCACGGGCTGGATCGCGTGCTGGTTGAGCTGCTTCTTCCAGCTGACGAGCTGCTGGGTGGTCCAGTCGCCGTAGGCGCGCTTGACGGTCGGTACGCCGTAGCGCGCGATCTCGTCGAGCAACGCGCTCGCGTGGTTGGCCGAGGTGTTGTCGGCGTCGATGAGGACGGCAAGGCGGGTGTTGGCAGCTTCGGGCACGTGGACGACCTTAGGCGGCCGGCTCGGCCTCCGGCGTCCGGAGGCGGCGTAGGGCCGGACGGGCCGCGAGCCACACGAGCGGTCCCAGCAGCAGCAGGACCACGAGCCAGGGCAGCGAGACGCCCGCGAACGTGGCGATCCCGACGGCGGCGACCGTCATCTGGTGCCAGCCGGAGTTCAGCCCGGCGGCGAAGCCGGTGGTGTCCACCTTCCCGTGGGCGTGCTGCGTCGCGGTGGTGCCTGCGTTCTTGTTCCTCTGGAGGGCGACGGTGATCGTGGACAGCGAGGTCTGGTCCATCAGGTAGGCCTGGCGACGCAGCGTCGAGTTGAGGTTGGCCTGACGCCGGGTGAGCTGGCTCTCGATCCGCACGATGTCGCGGATGGTGCGCGCCCGGTCGAGGAGGGTCTGGATGCGGGCGATGCTCCTGCGCTCGACGCGGATCCGGACCACGTTGTCGATCACCTGCGTGGTCACGTCCTCCGAGTTGCTGCTCGACATCTCGAGGTCGGCCACCTTCTCGAGCTCGGCCATCACCGTGCCGAAGTCCTTGCTGGGGATCCGCAGCACCATCCGCGACGTCTTGATGTCGCCCTCGTCGTTGGTGTGGGTCTCCTCCTCGGTGATCTGGCCCCCGTAGTGGTCGACCACCTTCTGCACGTCGAAGCGGG
>JAOPXC010000214.1 GCA_025965335.1 Nocardioides sp.
GACACGGCGACGGCGACGATCAGCACGAACCCGATCACGACCAGGGTGACGAGGTCGCGAAGCTTGCCGATCAGCAGGCTCGGCTGATCTCGCTTCGGCTCCTCGAAGACGACAACGAGGGCGTCCCGCATCGCCGACAGCCACCCGAGCCCGGAGTAGACGACGCCCACGAGGCCGATCACGCCCACGGTTCCGGCACTCGACTCCACGTCGGTCAGCGACAGCTGGCCCGCGCCATCGCCGATGATGTTGGGGAGGACCTGGTCGATCGCCTTGACCAGGTTCTCCTGCGCGGCGGGGTAGACCCGCGCGACGTACCCGACGACGAAGAAGGCCAACGCCAGGATCGGGAAGACCGAGAGGAAGCCGAAGTAGGTGACCGCGCCGGCCTGCTGGCCCGCCTTCACCGCGCTGTAGTGCTCCTGCATGCGGACGACGTGGTCGACGGCCGGGCGACGCTCGCGGATCTCGGAGATGCGGGCGGCGACTCGCTCCTTGAGCGAGGGCATCGGTCGGGTCACCCGGCCTCGGGCACCAGGGCGAAGTCCTTCGTCGGCTGCCACCCACGGGCATCGTCGTGGACGTAGAGGTGGAACTCGGCGACGTCGAACTCGCACTCGAAGTCCGCCAGCTCCTCGAACGCCTGGTCGAGGTGGAAGTCGTCGAGGTGGTGCGCGATCGTGACGTGGGGGTGGAACGGGTACGTGAGGTCGACGTCGAGGGGCCCGCGCCGCACCGCCTCCGCCAGCTGCTCGCACTGGGAGATGCCTTCGACCAGGCTCACGAAGACGACCGGGGAGACCGGCCGGAACGTGCCGGTGCCCCGCAGGTGCACGCAGAACGTCGACTGGTCGGACGCGACGCTCGCGAGGTGGTCCTCGACCCGGGCCAGGTCGTCAGCACCGATCTCGGTGGGCGGAACCAGCGTGATGTGGGTCGGGATCATGGTGGCAGTGGTGTCCCCCACGGCCGTCCGGTAATCCTGCAGCTCGGTCGCCCACGGCTCCGGAATCGCGACCGCCACCCCGATTGTCACCACTGGTCGACCCTAGACGACTGACTCCCAGGCGAGTTGCCTGGCCCGCGAGCGGCACCGCTGGGAGTCACCCGATCACTGGGCCGCGGCCACGAATCCGACCCGCTGGTAGACGTCGCGAAGCGTGGCCTCCGCCACGGCGCCCGCCTGCTCCGCACCCTTCTTGAGTACGGCGGTCAGGTAGGCCTGGTCATCAAGCAGCTCGAACGTGCGGTCACGGAACGGCGTCACGAAGTCGACGACCACCTCGGCGAGCTCCTTCTTGAGATCGCCGTAGCCACGTCCCGCGTACTGCTCCTCGAGCGTGGTGACGGGCTCGCCGGTGAGCGCGGCGTAGATCGTCAGCAGGTTGCTCACGCCCGGCTTCTCGTCGGGGTCGAAGCGGATCTCGGACCCGGAGTCGGTGACCGCGGAGCGAATCTTCTTCGCACTCGCCCTCGGGTCGTCGAGCATCTCGATGATCCCGGCCGGGGACGAGGCCGACTTCGACATCTTCGCCGTGGGCTCCTGCAGGTCGCCGATCTTTGCCGTGGCCTTGAGGATGTACGGCTCCGGCAGCCGGAACGTCTTCTTGTAGCGGTGGTTGAACCGCTGCGCGAGGTCGCGGGTCAGCTCGAGGTGCTGACGCTGGTCCTCGCCGACCGGCACGTAGTGCGGCCGGTACAGCAGGATGTCGGCGGCTTGCAGGATCGGGTACGTGAACAGCCCGACACTGGCCGCCCCCTCGCCACCCTTGGCGGACTTGTCCTTGAACTGCGTCATCCGGCGCGCCTCACCGACTCCGGTCAGGCACTGGAGCACCCAGGCCGCCTGGGCGTGCGCCGGGATCTGGGACTGGACGAAGATCGCGGACCGCGCCGGGTCGATACCCATGGCGAGCAGCTGCGCGGCGGCCCGCAGGGTGCGCTCGCGCAACACCTTGGGGTCGTGCTCGACCGTGATGGCGTGCAGGTCGGCGATGAAGAAGAACGGCTGATGGTCGCGCTGCAGGTCCACCCACTGCCGCAGGGCACCCAGGTAGTTGCCGAAGTGGAAGGAGTCTGCCGTCGGCTGGATGCCCGAGAGCACGCGCGGCCGGGCCTCTCCCGCGGGGCCGGCGGGCTGCGCAGTCTCCGGCGCGACCTCCGGGTCGGTCGTGGTGGACATGCGTGGCATTCTCCCCGACCCGAGCCGTTTCCGGCTCAGCGGGGTCGTACCACCACGTGCACCCGGCGGGCGTCGCGTCCCTGCGCCACGACGAGGGTCCGGGCGTCGGGAGTCGACACCACGCGGCCGCCCCGGACGTGCACGACGTACCCGCTGCGGTAGACGAACCGAGGCACCGAGACCCGGCTCCGCGCGCCCGGCCGGAAGACCCCGGACCCGGCGGCGCGGTCGATGCTCCAGCTCACCCGGAACACCCGGCGGCCACGCTGGAAGCCGTACGACGTGGGCGTGCCCGCCACCGCGAGGGGATGCGGGACCACCAGGGCCCGCATCTTCGCCCAGTCGACGTTGTCGCCGCCGGGTGCCTGCGCCGGGTCGAGGACCAGTGCCTGGGTCGCGCCGGGGCCGGTCGTGGTGGGGTCGTCGCACCCGCAGTAGGCCCAGTACTGCCAGCCGGTCATCGCGGTCTCGGCCCGGCTCACCATGTCGCGGAGCGTGGCCTGGGCCTTCGTCGCACCGAACTCGGTGAGCAGCGGCGGATGTCCCGTCGCGGCCACGTGGGCGGCGGTGTTCGCCCACACCAGGTCGTCGAACGTGCCGCAGGCCGGGTCCGCGCCACCGGTCTCGCCGAGCCCGAGGTCCGCGGTCAGGCAGTAGTCGTGGAAGGAGAACCCGAGGCGCCGCCCCGACGGGTCGAGGCCGGTCTGTGCGCCGTTGTTGAACAGCACGTGCGGCTCGTAGAACACCGCCGTGCGCCCGTCGACCCGACGGATCGCGTCGATGGAGCGCTGCGTGAACGCCTCGAGCTTCGCGTCGAACAGCGGGCAGCCGAGCGGGTTGGCGCACAACTCCCAGCCGCTGCCGGGCCAGGGCTCGTTGAACAGGTCGACGCCGAGGACGTTCGGGGTCCTCCTGAAGAACTGCGCGACGCGCGCCCAGGCGGCGGCGTACCGGTCCTGGAGGCCCACGCCCCCGGGCCCGTCGGCGTTGTCCCAGAAGTCGTCGAAGGCGCGGTTGAGACCCGGCATCACGAAGTAGTTGTAGGGAAAGCCGAGTTGCGGCAGGGCCGGCAGCCCGTCATCGAGCACCGCCCAGCCGGGGGCGCCCTCGCCCTGGAACCGCTCGTGGAAGAGGTCCTGGTGGAAGTCCAGCAGCGTCCAGATCCCCTCCTCGGCGAGGATCTCGGCGGTCCTGCGGATCCGGGCGAGGTAGGCCAGGTCGTACTTCCCGGGCCGAGGCTCGACGGCCTTCCAGATCAGCCCGAGCCGGACGGTGGTGAAGCCGTTGCGGGCCAGGAACCTCGCGTCGTCGCGGCCGAAGCCCTCGACGTCGGGCGCGTACGGCGGGCGCTTGTAGACCATGTTGACCCCGTGCAGGACGAGGACTCGTCCGGCGGGGTCGAGGATCCAGTCGCCGTGCGGCACCGCCCGGGACGCGCGCTCCCGGTCCGTCGGCACCGCGGACGCACCACCCGGTGAGACGGCGAGGCCGGCGACGGCGAGGACGAGGGCAACCAGGAAGCGCATGGGGTGCCAACGACGCGAGACGCGACGGGGTTATTGGTTTGGTGGTTCGCCGTCTCGTTGCGAGGGTGTGCGCATGTCGGCCCACCCCACCCCGCCCACGCTCACCGACGACCCGGTCGACGGCCGTGGCGTCACGATCCGCGGCCACCTTCCCGGGGACGCCCAGGGCTCCTTCGAGCAGTCCCAGGACCCCGCGTCGCAGGCGTGGACCACGGTGCCGGTCCCCTACTCGATGGACGACGCCAGGCTGTTCGTCGGCGAGATCATGCCCCGCGGCTGGGCCTTCGACAGCGAGTGGGGCTTCGCGGTCGAGTACGACGGGCGGTACGCCGGCACGGTCTCGCTGCGCAACGAGGGCCAGGGGCGCGGCGAGATCGCCTACGGGTCGCACCCGTGGGTGCGGGGCACCGGCGTGATGGAGCGGGCCCTGCGGCTGCTGCTCGACTGGGGCTTCGCGCAGCGGGACCTCCAGACGGTGATCTGGTGGGCGCACCGCGGCAACTGGGCCTCGCGGCGGCTCGCCTGGCGGCTCGGCTTCTCGGTCGAGGGCACGGTCCGGCGCTGGACCCCTCAGCGCGGCGAGCTGATCGACTCCTGGGTGGGCACGCTCCTGCGCGACGACCCGCGCGAGCCTCGGTCGACCTGGCTCGAGAACCCGGTCGTGGAGGGTGAGGGGGTCCGGCTGCGGCCGTTCACCGACGCCGACCTGCCGCGTCTCGTCGGGGGCCTGGGCGATCCCGACACCCAGTATTGGCTGGCGTTCATGCCGCGCGACCCGGGCGAGACGGAGGCGAGGCAGTACCTCGCGACCGTCCAGGAGCGCCTGGCCACCGCGCACACGATCACCTGGGCCTTCAGCGCCACCGACGCGGACGAGCTCCTCGGCGTCGTCGGCCTCTACCAGCTCGTCGAGGGCCGCGAGGCCGAGGTGGGCTACTGGACCCACCCGGCGGCGCGGGGCCGGGGACTCACGACTCGGGCGACGGGCCTGGCCATCCGGCACGCGTTCGAGTCGCTCGGGCTCGATCGGCTGTCGGGGCACGCGTCCGTTCCGAACGTCGCGTCGCGCCGGATCCTCGAGGCGCACGGCATGCACCCCACCGGCGTGCAGCGGCGCGCCGCGCGCACCGGCGACGGGAGCCTGGTCGACCTTGCCGGCTACGACCTGCTGGCCGAGGAGTTCGCTACCTCGCGGCGGTGAGCGGCGGCCGACCACAGCAGAATGCCGATGCCGCCGACCGAGAGGGCGGCACCGACCAGCGCGGGCGCCCGGTAGCCGTAGCCCGCCGCGATCACGATCCCGCCGAGCCAGGCGCCGAGCGCGTTGGCGACGTTGAGCGACGCGTGGTTCATCGCGGCACCGAGCGTCTGCGCCTCACCGGCCACGTCCATCAGCCGTAGCTGGAGGTTGATGACGAGGACCGACCCGATCGCGGTGATCGCGAACACCACCGGCAGCGCCCACCAGCCGTGGGGGGCCGCCACGAAGAACACCAACAGGATCAGGCCCGAGCCGATGGCCGAGCCGAGCAGCGCCCTGAAGATCGACCAGTCCGCCAGCTCGCCGGCCAGCCAGGTGCCGGCCACCATGCCGAGCCCGAAGGCCAGCAGGAAGACGGGTACCGCGGACTCGGCGAGCCCGCCGACGTCCGTGACCGTCGGGGCGATGTAGGAGTAGACCGCGAACAGGCCGCCGAAGCCGACCGCGCCGGCGGCCAGGGTCAGCCAGACCTGGCTCTTGCGGAACGCCGCGATCTCACGTCGTCCGGTGGCTTCCGGGTCGCCCGGGCAGGCCGGGACGAACGCCACGATCATGAGAATGTTCACCAGGGCGATGATCGCGGTCGCGAGGTACGCCGACCGCCAGCCGAAGTTCTGGCCCAGCCAGGTCGCCGCCGGCACCCCGATCACGTTGGCCACCGAGAGTCCCAGCATCACCGCTGCGACCGCCCGTCCCTTGCGTCCCGGCGGAGCGAGGCTCGCGGCCACCAGCGAGGCGACGCCGAAGTAGCCGCCGTGCGGCAGACCGTCCGCGAACCGGGCCACCGCCAGGACGTGGTAGCTCGTGGCCATCGCGCTCAGCGCATTGAACAGCGAGTACGCCGCCATCAGCCCGAGCAGGAGCCCGCGGCGCGGCAGCCGGGCACCGAAGAACGCCAGCAGCGGGGCGCCCACGACCACGCCCAGGGCGTACGCCGAGATGAGGTGGCCGCCGACGGGGATGGACACGCCGACCCCGTTCGCGATCTGCGGAAGCAGGCCCATCGTGACGAACTCCGTCGTCCCGATCGCGAACCCACCCATCGCGAGCGCGACCACCGCGAGCCCGAAGTGGGTCGCGCGGGTGGTGGGGGCGTCGCTCGCGGCGGCGGTCGTCGTCATGCGGGCGCGTCTCTCGCTTCTCGGGGTCGGAACGTCGGTGCCTATCGTCCAACCCGCGGTCCCCGTGGCCAATTCCCCGCGAGCTCGCGGGCCGGTCCGTCAGCGTCACGCGGGGAGCGGGTGCCGCACGTCTCGGCCGCCCATGACCCGGCGACGAGACCGAGCCGACGCAGCCCACCATGGCGGTGATGTGACTGCGCCGACTCGGAGCTTCAGGGCGAGACGACCGTGACGGTCGACTCCACCAGCGCCACCTGGCCCGAGGCCGGCGCGCACTGTTGACCACGATACGGCTCCGGCGAGCTGAACCCGCCACCCATCCGGAGCTGGTCGCCGTCGTGGGCGATTGCGCCGTCGTGCGGGTCGTAGAGGGTCAGCGAGCCGTCGGCGGAACGCCGGGCCGTGTACTCCGCCGGCCACACGGGGGTGAGCTGGCTGCCGTCCGGCTGGGTGAGATGGACGCACCCGTCCTGGCCGAGCTGCAGGACACCGCCGATCAGGGCCCCGTCGCTCGCGTTGCCGG
Source organism: Nocardioides sp. (assembly GCA_025965335.1). GTDB lineage: Bacteria > Actinomycetota > Actinomycetes > Propionibacteriales > Nocardioidaceae > Nocardioides. The sequence goes on from JAOPXC010000214.1 coordinate 6,614, forward strand.
GCTTCCAGCTCGAGGTCAGCAGGGGCACGGGCTGGCCGGGCAGGACCACCTCGTCGTGGTGGGTCGCCCAGAGCGTTCCGAACGCGATTGCCGCGAGCAGTGGCGGCACCGCCGCGACCGCGAGGTACCCCCGGGTCGAGAGGGCACGCCGACGGATGTCCGGGGGCTGGGGTGAGCCGTTCACGGTCCGGCCTCAGAGGGAGGCGAGGGCCTCGTTGAAGGTGGTCGAGGGTCGCATGACGGCCTCGGTCCTGGCGTCGTCGGGTCGGTAGTAGCCCCCGATGTCGACCGGCGAGCCCTGGACGCCGATCAGCTCGGCGGCGATCTGCTCCTCGGCACCCGCGAGCCGTTCGGCAAGCGGGGCGAAGTCCGCGGCGAGGTCGGCGTCGTCGGACTGCTTCGCGAGCTCCTGGGCCCAGTACAGCGCCAGGTAGAAGTGTGAGCCGCGGTTGTCGATGGAGCCGACCCGGCGGGCCGGTGACTTGTTCTCGTCGAGGAACGTCCCGGTGGCGCGGTCGAGGGTGTCGGCCAGGACCTGGGCCCGGGCGTTGCCGGTCTTCTGGGCCAGGTGCTCGAAGCTCACCGCCAGCGCGAGGAACTCACCGAGGCTGTCCCAGCGCAGGTAGTTCTCCTTGATCAGCTGCTGCACGTGCTTCGGCGCGGAGCCGCCGGCACCGGTCTCGAAGAGACCACCGCCGTTGATCAGCGGCACGACCGACAGCATCTTGGCGCTGGTGCCGAGCTCGAGGATCGGGAACAGGTCGGTCAGGTAGTCGCGCAGCACGTTGCCGGTCACCGAGACGGTGTCCTCGCCCTTGCGGATCCGCTCGAGGGAGACCGCGATCGCGTCGACGGGCGACATGATCTGGATGTCCAGCCCCTCGGCATCCCCGACGACGTCCTTCTGGGGGAGGTACTCCTTCACCTTGGCGATCAGGTTGGCGTCGTGGGCGCGGTTCTCGTCCAGCCAGAAGATCGTCGGGACTCCGGTGGCCCGGGCGCGGGTGACGGCCAGCTTCACCCAGTCGCGGATCGGGATGTCCTTGGTCTGGCACATCCGGTAGATGTCGCCGGTCGACACGGTGTGCTCGAGCAGCACGTCGCCCGACGCGTCGACGACGCGCACCGTGCCCGTCGTCGGGATCTCGAACGTCTTGTCGTGGGAGCCGTACTCCTCGGCCGCCTGTGCCATCAGCCCGACGTTGGGCACCGAGCCCATCGTCGAGGGGTCGTAGGCGCCGTTGGCCCGGCAGTCGTCGATGACGACCTGGTAGATGCCGGCGTACGACGAGTCCGGGATCACCGCGAGCGTGTCGGCCTCGTTGCCGTCCGGGCCCCACATGTGGCCGGACGTGCGGATCATCGCGGGCATCGAGGCGTCGACGATGACGTCGGACGGCACGTGCAGGTTGGTGATGCCCTTGTCGGAGTCGACCATCGCGAGGGCCGGACCCTCGGCGATGCCCTGGTCGAAGGCCGCCCTGATCGCGTCGCCCGCGGGCAGCTTGTCGAGGCCGGCGAGGATGCCGGCCAGACCGTCGTTGGGGCTGAGTCCCGCGGCGGCGAGCTGCTCGCCGTACTCCGCGAAGACCTGCGGGAAGAAGGCCCGCACGACGTGGCCGAAGATGATCGGGTCGGAGACCTTCATCATCGTGGCCTTGAGGTGGACCGAGAACAGCACGTCGTCGGCCTGGGCGCGGGCGATCTGCTGGGCCAGGAACTCGCGCAGCGCGGCGACGCGCATCACGGTGGTGTCGATGACCTCGCCGGCGAGGACCGGCACCTCGCGCAGGACGGTCGTGGTGCCGTCGTCACCCACCAGCTCGATCGTCACGGTGTCGTCGGCGGGAAGGACTACGGACTTCTCGCTTGAGGCGAAGTCATCCGCGGTCATGTGCGCGACGTTGGTCTTCGACTCCGGGGTCCAGGCGCCCATCGAGTGCGGGTGCTTGCGGGCGTAGCTCTTGACCGACAGCGGCGCGCGGCGGTCGGAGTTGCCCTCACGCAGCACCGGGTTGACGGCGCTGCCCTTGGTCTTGTCGTAGCGGGCCCGGACGTCCTTCTCCGCGTCGGACTTCGGCTCGTCGGGGTAGTCCGGAAGGTCGTAGCCCTTCGCCTGCAGCTCCTTGATCGCGGCCTTCAGCTGCGACACCGAGGCGGAGATGTTGGGCAGCTTGATGATGTTGGCCTCGGGCGTCTTCACCAGCTCGCCGAGCTCGGCGAGTGCGTCGTCGACGCGCTGCTCCTCGGTGAGCCGCTCCGGGAACCGGGCGATGATCCGGCCCGCGAGCGAGATGTCCCGCGTCTCGACGGCCACGCCGACCTTGGCGGCGTACGCCTGGATGATCGGCAGGAAGGAGTACGTCGCCAGCAGCGGCGCCTCGTCCGTGTGCGTGTAGATGATCTTGGCCATGGAAACGGCTGCTCCTGGAGTGTGCGGCGTGTCCGAGATTGCTTGACGTCAAGATACCTGACGGGTCTCGACCCACCCACCTTCGCACCCGCGCAGAGCCTCGGCAACGTGGCCCGAAAGCCCTAGAGTGCCGTCATGGCAGACACGGCTGACGTTTCCACCACCACCGTCACGACCACCGGACACAAGGTGGCCGCAGAGGTCCTGGGGACGTTCGTCCTCGTGTTCTTCGGCTGCGGCGCCGCGCTGATGAGCGGGGGCGACTACGTCGCGACCGGCCTGACCTTCGGCCTCACCGTCCTGGTGATGGCCTATGCCGTCGGCCGGATCTCCGGGGCCCATTTCAACCCCGCCGTGACCGTGGGAGCAGCCATGGGCGGCCGGCTGGCCTGGACCCAGGTGCCGGTGTACGTCGGCGCCCAGCTCGCCGGCGCTGTCGGGGCCGGCGGCGTCCTGTGGATCCTCATGCACGGCTACGACGGCTTCGACTCCAAGGGCAACTTCGCGCAGAACTCCTTCGGCAACGACGGGACGGGCTACGCCTGGTGGGCGGCGCTGCTGCTGGAGATGCTGCTGACCGGGGTCTTCATCCTGGTCATCCTCGCGGTCACCGACGAGCGCAACGAGCACCCGGCGATGGCTCCGCTGGCCATCGGCCTGGCGCTGGCGATGATCCACTTCGCCTCGATGTCGGCCACTGGCACGTCGGTCAACCCCGCCCGTTCGATCGGGGTCGGGCTCTTCGCGGGCACGGACGCGATCATCCAGCTCTGGCTGTTCATCCTCGCGCCGCTGATCGGCGGGTCGGTGGCCGGTTTCGCCTACCCGCTGATCTTCGGTCGCGGCAGCGAGCCGATCCCGGGGTCGGGCCTCGACTTCGCCCGCCCGGCGCCCGCCGCGGTGCCCGGCTACGGCGCCCCGGACCAGTACCAGCAGCAGTGGAACCAGCAGGACCCCGCGGTGCAGTCCGCGCAGGCCCACGCCCAGGCACCGGCGGAGCCGATCATCCAGGACGGCTGGATGTGGGACGCCGCCGCTCAGCAGTGGGTCCCGGCTCCGCAGCCGGCCGCGCCGGCGCCACCGGCCGCGCAGCCCGACCCCGGCGCGCCCCAGCAGGACGCGGGCACCGACCAGCAACCGACCCAGCAGTACCAGCCGCCCGGCCAGCAGTAATCGTCTAGCCCCGTCTAGCCCTGGTCGTCGGGGCCCCGCGTGAGCGTCTGGCTCAGGTCGGGGCCCTCGACGTTCTCGGCGTACACCAGCCCCACGCCGCGAGCGTAGTAGCGCCGCTGCACGGTGCCCGGGTGGAGATCGCTCGACACCGCGAGGACCACGAGCTGGTCCCAGGGCCCGCCCGACGTGTCGACGGTCGCATCCACGGCCACGACCTCGGCGCGGTCCTCGACCACCCCGTCGAGGAAGCCCAGCCGGAACCCGTCGCCGACCCGGGCAGCGGCGGGCATGGCCAGCCCGGCCTCGGCTCCGTCGACCCCGGCCTGCCAGTCGCCCGCCCGGCCGAACCACCAGACGTTGCCGGCCCGGTCCTGCGCGTAGTAGTCGGTGTGGGTCTCCGCGTCGGGCCCGCGCGACGTGGAGGTGACCTCCGTGGTCTCGATGCCGGCGACCACCCGGGTGCCGTCGCCGACCGTGAGGGTGAGTCGGCCGGCGCCCTCGACACCGCCGAGGTCGTAGTCGAGGACCGTGCCCGGGGTCAGGGGTGTCCACGGGTTGTCGACGCCGCTCACGAAGTCGTGCGGGTCCGGCGACGGGGTGGGGATCACGAGCCCGTCGACACCGGTGGGCGGGCTCGACTCCGATGCGCTCCCGCAGCCGGTCGCGGTCACACCCAGGGCGAGCAGCGCCAGCGCGCCGGCGACGGCACGACGTACCCCCCACGCGGACATGGCGCCAGCATCTCGCACCCGGGAACCCGTCGACACGGTGGTGTCGCGGCGCTGCTAGCGTCGGATTGAGGATCCACCCCGTCCGAGATCGATGAGGAGTAGTCGTGAGCTCAACCCCGTTGAAGGTCGCCGTCACAGGTGCCGCCGGCCAGATCGGCTACAGCCTGCTGTTCCGCCTCGCGAGCGGCTCGCTGCTCGGCCCGGACCGCCCGATCGAGCTGCGACTGCTGGAGATCACGCCCGCGCTGAAGGCGCTCGAGGGTGTCGTGATGGAGCTGGAAGACTGCGCGTTCCCCACCCTCGCCGGAGTCGAGATCGGCGATGACGCGGAGCGGATCTTCGACGGCGTGAACCTCGCCCTGCTCGTGGGCGCCCGGCCGCGTGGCCCGGGGATGGAGCGCGGTGACCTGCTGTCGGCCAACGGGGCGATCTTCACCGCCCAGGGCAAGGCACTCAACGCGGTCGCCGCCGACGACGTCCGGATCGGCGTGACCGGCAACCCCGCCAACACCAACGCGCTGATCGCGATGAACAACGCCCCCGACATCCCGCAGGACCGGTTCTCGGCGCTCACCCGCCTCGACCACAACCGGGCGATCTCGCAGCTGGCCGCCAAGACCGGTGCGCCCGTGACCGAGATCAAGAAGATGACGATCTGGGGCAACCACTCCGCCACGCAGTACCCCGACATCTTCCATGCCGAGGTCGCGGGCAAGAACGCCGCCGAGGTCGTGGGCGACCAGGACTGGATCGAGAACTACTTCATCCCCACCGTCGCCAAGCGCGGCGCCGCGATCATCGAGGCGCGTGGCTCCTCCTCGGCCGCCTCGGCCGCCTCGGCCACCATCGACGCCGCCCACGACTGGCTGCTCGGCTCCGCCGAGGGCGACTGGGTCTCGATGGCGGTCGTCTCCGACGGCTCCTACGGAGTGCCCGAGGGGCTGATCTCGTCGTTCCCCGTCACCACCAAGGACGGCGACTGGGAGATCGTCCAGGGCCTCGACATCAACGACTTCTCGCGGGCCCGCATCGAAGCCTCCACCGCCGAGCTCGCCGACGAGCGCGAGGCGGTCAAGGAGCTCGGGCTGATCTGAGGGCCTGTCAAATTCACTGCCTTTCCCCTCAAACCGGCTGGTTCGGGATCGTCGAGGCGAGGAACAGCAGCGCGCCGCCGACGCCGGCCAGCAGGAGGCAGTCGAAGACCCGGTTGCGTACGGCGAGCATGCCGGCGTCGCGGGCCGGCAGGCAGAGCCGGAGCGTGGCCGCGAAGAGCGCCGCAGCGGCCACGACGCGCACGCCGTTGCGCCAGCTGCCCGACCACACGATCCCGATGCCGATGGCGGCCACGACGAGTACCCCGATGTAGAACGCGCCGCCGATCGTCCTCGGATAGCGGCGGGCCTCTTCGAGCTCGCGGGCCACCTCCGCCTCGGACGGCACGTCCGGAGTCGGCTCGCCGTCCTCGTCGAAGGTCTCCTGCGGCTCGGTCACGCGGAGGCGTCCAGCGACTTCTCCGCCATCGCGACCAGGTTGGACAGCAGCATGGCGCGGGTCATCGGACCCACCCCACCCGGATTGGGGGACACCCAGCCGGCGACGTCCCAGACGTCGGCGGCGACGTCCCCGGCGAGTTTGCCGTCGACCCGGGAGACGCCGACGTCGAGCACTGCGGCACCGGGCTTGACCATGTGACCGGAGATGATGCCGGGCACCCCGGCCGCGGCGACGACGATGTCGGCCTTCCGGACGTGGGCCGCCAGGTCGCGGGTGCCCGTGTGGCAGAGGGTGACCGTGGCGTTCTCGGACCGACGGGTGAGCAGCAGCCCGAGCGGACGGCCGACGGTGACGCCACGACCGACGACGGTGACGTCGGCCCCGGCGATCTCGACATCGTGCCGGCGCAGGAGCTCGACGATGCCGTGCGGCGTGCACGGCAACGGCGCGGCGTTGCCGAGCACCAGCCAGCCGAGGTTGGTGGGGTGCAGGCCGTCGGCGTCCTTGCTGGGGTCGACCAGGCCGAGGACCCGGTTCTCGTCGCGGCCCTTCGGCAGTGGCAGCTGCACGATGTAGCCGGTGCACCCCGGGTCCGCGTTGAGCGCGGCGACGTACCCCTCGATCTCCTCCTGGGTGGCGGTGTCGGGCAGGTCGACGCGAATCGACTCGATGCCGACCTCGGCGCAGTCCTTGTGCTTGCCGTTGACGTACCACCGCGATCCCGGGTCGTCGCCCACGAGGACCGTGCCCAGCCCGGGCACCACGCCGCGCTCTCGGAGCGCGGCCACCCGGATCTTCAGCTCTTCCTTGATCGCCGCCGCGGTCGCGGAGCCGTCCAGCCTCTGTGCGGTCACTGGTTCATCCTGTCACTGGTTCCTGATGCGGTTTGTTCGCCCGTCACCGGGTCTCGACACGCTTCGTCACGACCTCGCAGGCTCGGTCGTGGTCGCTGCTCGACCACCGACGATCGCTCCGGCTTCGCCGCAGCGATCAATGCGCAAAGTGTCGGGTGCCGGTGAAGTACATGGTCACGCCCGCGGCCCTGGCCGCTTCGACCGTCAGCTCGTCGCGGACGGATCCGCCCGGCTGCACGATCGCGGTCACCCCGGCGTCGATGAGGATCTGCGGCCCGTCCTCGAACGGGAAGAACGCGTCCGACGCGGCCACCGACCCGGCGGCCCGGTCGCCGGCCCGCTGGACGGCCAGCTTGCAGGAGTCCACCCGGTTGACCTGCCCCATCCCGACGCCGACCGAGGCGCCGTCCCGGGCCAGCAGGATGGCATTGGACTTCACGGCGCGGCAGGCCGTCCACGCGAAGGCCAGGTCGGCCAGCAGCTCGGGCGAGGCGGCCGCCCCGCTGGCGAGGGTCCAGTTCGTCGGGTCGTCGCCCTCGGCGTCGACCAGGTCGCGCTGCTGCATGAGCAGGCCGCCCGAGATCGGACGCATCTCGACACCCCCTCGGAACAGGGGCTCGCACACCAGCAGGCGGATGTTCTTCTTGGCGGACAGGATCTCCACCGCACCCTCGTCGTAGCCGGGCGCGACGACGACCTCGGTGAAGATCTCCGCCACCTGCGTGGCCATCGCGACCGACACCGGCGCGTTGGTCGCGATCACGCCGCCGAACGCCGAGACGGGGTCGCACTCGTGCGCCTTGCGGTGCGCTTCGGCAACATCCGCCCCGACCGCGATCCCGCACGGGTTGGCGTGCTTGATGATCGCCACCGCCGGCCGGTCGAAGTCGTAGGCCGCGCGCCGGGCCGCATCCGCGTCGACGTAGTTGTTGTAGGACATCTCCTTGCCGTGCAGCTGGGTCGCCTGGGCGAGGCCGGTGCCGAAGCCGTTCAGGTACAGCGCCGCCTGCTGGTGCGGGTTCTCGCCGTACCGGAGCACCGCGGACTTGTCCCACGTGCCACCGACCCACGCCGGGAAGCCCGTCCCGTCCGACGTGTCGGTGAGCACGCTGCCCATCCACGAGGCGACGTTGACGTCGTACGTCGCGGTGTGGACGAAGGCTTCCGCGGCGAGCTTGCGGCGCTCCGCGAGCGTGAAGCCGCCCTCGGCCACCGCGCGCAATGCGTCGGCGTAGCGGTCCGGCGAGGTCACGATCGCGACCGAGGGGTGGTTCTTCGCGGCCGCGCGCACCATCGACGGGCCGCCGATGTCGATCTGCTCGACGCACTCGTCCGGCGAGGCGCCGGACGCGACGGTCTCCGTGAACGGGTAGAGGTTCGAGACGACCAGGTCGAACGGCTCCACCCCGAGGTCGGCGAGCTGTTGCACATGGGTCTCGAGACGCCGGTCGGCGAGGATGCCGGCGTGCACCCGCGGGTGCAGCGTCTTCACCCGCCCGTCGAGGCACTCGGGAAAGCCGGTCAGGTCCTCGACCTTGGTGACCGGCAGCCCGAGGCCCTCGATCAACGCGGCGGACCCGCCGGTCGACACGAGCTCGACGGCCGCCTCGTGCAGCCCGCGCACGAGCTCCTCGAGCCCGGACTTGTCATAGACGGAGACCAGCGCCCGCTTGATCGGGACCCGGTCGAGGGCGTCAACCATGAAATACACTCCTCATCGGTTCGATGCGGGCACCCAGGCGTTCGATGCTCTCGCCATCCCCGTTGAACAGGGCACTCCCTGGTGGTCTTCCCACCTGCGCCAGTCGTGTGGCCCCAGCATAGGGCTCGGGCGTCATCGACCGAACCTCACCTTCCTGCCGGTGATCGTGAAGCCCTCGCGGGCCATCCGGCCCACGGTGTCGACCAGGAGCTCACGCTCGGCGACCTTGATGCGTTCGTGCAGGGACTCCACGGTGTCGTCGTCCTCGACCGGCACCGGCGCCTGGGCCACGATCGGCCCGGTGTCGACTCCTTCGTCGACCACGAACAGCGTGCAGCCGCTCACCTTCACGCCGTACTCCAGGGCCTCGGCGGGCCCGCGCATCCCCGGGAACGCCGGAGACAGCGCGGGATGGGTGTTGACGATCCGGCCGCCGAAGCGCTGGTGGAACTCGTCGCCGACCAGTTTCATGAAGCCGGCGAGGACCAGCAGGTCGGGTTCGAAGTTCGCCACCGTGTCGGCCATCGCCCGGTCCCAGTGCTCGCGGCTGGTGAAGTCCTTGACCCGCTTGGTGAAGGTCGGAACCCCGGCACGGTCGGCGCGGGCGAGGCCCTCGATGCCGTCTCGATCGGCGCCGACCGCCACCACCCTGGCGCCGTACGACGGGTCCACGGACGCGTCGAGCAGTGCCTGGAGGTTGGTGCCGGAGCCCGAGACGAGCACGACGATCCGTGCGGGCGTGGGGGTGGGCACCCGGGGAGTCTACTGAGCGGCGGGGGTGCCGGGTTCGGGATCGGACCGGTGCTCGTCCGACCGGGCCGCGCGTCGCTGCCACCAGGTCATGGCGAGCCCACCGATCAGGCCGCCGATGCCGAAGGCGGTGATCGCGTGCACCAGCACGTCGAACGCAAGGGGCCCGACATCGCGCATCCGGCCCGGACCGACCGCACCGCCGGCGACGCCCGCCAGGAAGCCGAACACGATCCCGGCCGCAACTCCCCCGGCGCACCCGCGGATCGCGCCCTCGTCCCACCGCAGCGTCGGCATCCGGCGCTGGGCGCGGGCCGCGGCCGTCGCTGCGACCAGCAGCGGCAGCCCCATCAGCCACGCCGTCCACCCGGGCGTGGCACCGGTGTCCGGCAGGGCGGCCAGCAGCGGGAACATCGGGAGCGGGCCGATCGTGACGGCGGCGGGCGAGACGATCGTGTTGAGTCCGACCGTGAAGCCGGGACCGAGCAGGTAGGACCCCGAGAACACGACGGCGTTCGGGATCACCGTGGCCGTGAGTGCGGTGAAGAGGGTCGCGTCGCCGGCGCTGGTGTGCAGCTGGGACATGACGTTGACAGCCGTGCTGAAGTCGACCGCGAGCGCGACCACGAAAACCAAGGTCGACACCACCAGCCAGGTGACCAGGATGCGACGGCAGGCGGCCGCGGCCCCGCGAACCGATGCGGGCAGCAGGGCCGCCCAGATGGCGGCCCGGCCGGAGCCGACGGCGATCGCCGACCCCCCGAAGACGCCGCTGAGCAGGATCGACCAGATCACGACCCGACCACCGTCGAGGGCGGTGTCGGGGGTCGCCGCGACGACCAGCGTGACGACGGCCGTGACGGCGTAGCCCGCGGCGAACAGGGCCGTCGCGACCGGCACCGTCCAGTCCCGCTCCCCATCGGCGATCCGGTCGGCGTCCGGGCCGTGCCCCGACACCGAATCCCCCACCCGGTGACCGATCCGCCAGGCCGCCCAGGCGCAGAGCACCGTGATGCCGAGGGGTACGGCGGTCACCGCGACGCCCTGCACGTGGATCCCGGAGCCGTGGGCCAGCAACCACCCGAGCGCCCCCGCCCGCAACCCGTCACGCGGCGCTCCGTGTGCGCCCGCGTCGCTGAGGAACCAGCCCACGACACCGACCGCCAGACACACGACGAGCGTGGAGACGGCCGCCACCACGCCCCCCAGGGTGGCGAGCAGCACCAGGGGACGACGATGGCCGAGGTCGCGGCTGATTTCTGCCGCCGAGCGGGGGCGGGACCCTGCGGACCTCGAGGTCGAGTCGGGGAGCAGCGAAGTCATGACCATCGCATCATCGCCCGGAGGTCGGGGCCGGCCGCGCTCCCACGCCGGTTCACCGGTCTCATGCGGACCCGTTACCTTTGACGGCGCCATGAGGGATCCCGACGAGTTCGACGCGTTCTACCTGGACGCACGCGAGCGTCTGCTGCTGCAGACCTACGCCCTGACCGGGGATCTGACGGCGTCGCGGGGAGCCGTACGGCAGGCCTTCGTCGTCGCCTGGCACCACTGGCGCAAGGTGTCGCGGCTCGAGGACCCCGAAGCCTGGGTGCGCCCGATCGCGTGGACGCACGCCCACCGCCGGCAGACGGCGCGACTCTGGCATCGGGACAAGGACCTGGACCCGGAGGTACGGGCGACCCTCGACGCCCTCGGCAAGCTGCCCGTCAACCAGCGCAAGGCGCTCCTGCTGACGCAGCTCGCGGCCGTCTCGATGGACCAGATGGCCCGGGAGGTGGGCCTCCCACTCGACCGGGCCGAACGGGAGCTGCAGACCGCGACGGCGCAGTTCTCGATGACCCGCGACGTCCCGACTCCCGTCATCCGGAGCCTGTTCGGGCCGCTGGCCGCCACCGCGGCCGCCAGCCGCTGGCCCCGCTCGCCGATCCTTCGTCGGGCCGGGGCCCGGCGTCGGCGCGCCCACACGACCCTCGGCGCCGCCGTCGCCGTCGCCGTGATGGTCCTCAGCGGCTCCCTGGTCACCGACGCGGCGGGCGTCCGGCCGACGCTCGCGCGAGAGCATCCCCACCTGGACCACGAACGCCAGCTGGCGGTGGCCGCCACCGCCCTTCCCGAGACCGCGCTGCTGGGTGCCGCCCAGCTCGACGGTCTGCTGACGGGCGGCACCTGGCGAGTCACCTCGACCAACGACAACAGCGTGGGCAACGGGCTCGTCATGCCGTGCCAGCAGGAGCGCTACGCCGACCCGCACGGCACCGCCGCGTTCTTCCGCGACTTCGCGAGCACCTCGACGAGGAAGCACGCCCCCGACGCGTCGGCCATCCAGTCCACCGAGGCGTCCGCGACCCTGCCCGCCGCGCGCAGGACGTACCTGAGGTCCGTCGGCTGGTACGCCGGGTGCGTGGACGAGCGGGTCCAGCTGCTCGCCACGCGTCGGGTGGCCGGGGTCGGTGACCAGGCGATGCTGCTCTCGCTGCGAGCCTGGCACGCTCCCGCCTCGACCCTGGTGGTCGGCGTGGCCCGCACCGGCCGGCTGACGACCACCACCATCAGCCGGATCGACAGCGTCGTGCCGCCGCCGATCAACCGCTCCGCCCGGCTGCTCGCGGCCGCGGTCGACGGGCTCTGCGGGCTGCCCGACGCCGGTGCCTGCACGGGCACCCCTCGCCCGGAGCCGGTGCGAGCGCTGGCGGTCGGGGCCGCGCCCGGGATGCTGGCCGAGGTGGACCTTCCGCCGGTGACCGGGGTGAGCCGTCCCTGGGTCGGCACCCAGCCGCAGCGGGCCCGGCAGAACGTCGCGGCGACCCCGTGTGACAACGCCGACTTCGACGCCAGGGGAATCACCGGCAACCTGACCCGCTCATTCCTGATCCCGGGGTCCGCCCTGCCGGCCCAGTTCGGGCTCACCGAGACGGTCGGCTCGATGCCGGCCAGTCAGGCCGTCGCGTTCGTGGCCCGGGTCCGGGACGGGCTGGCCAAGTGCCCCGACCGAAACCTCGGGACCGTCGTCACCCGCGTCTCCGACCTCGGGTCGAGGGCCCAGGACCTCACCGTCTGGAACCTGACCACCCAGATCACCGACAAGGTGACGGTGCGCTACCTGATGGCGATCGTGCGCTCGGGAACGGCGGTGGCGCAGGTCCAGTTCGTGCCGTCCGGGGACGTGGGGATGCCCGACGACGCCTTCGTCGCGCTCGCCCAGCGGGCTCTCGAGCGACTGCCGGAGCTCGCCCCGCCCGGCTGAACCGCCGGACCGAACCTCCGCAAGATTCTCGGTGACCCGTGCAACCGTGTGGTCGGCTGAGGCGTATCCCTCCCGACTGAGCAACCGGCAGCGGGCCGGGGACAACACGTGAGACGGGACGGTCGATGGACGAACGCGAGTTCGACGACTTCTACACCGCGTCGTTCCAGAAGGTCACCGGTCAGGTCTACGCGATGATCGGCGACCGCGACGAGGCCCAGGAGTGCGTCCAGGAGGCGTTCGTGCGGGCCTGGGCGCACCGCCGGAAGCTGGACCGCGCAGAACACCCCGAAGCGTGGGTGCGGACCACGGCGTACCGGCTCGCGGTGAGCCGCTGGCGTCGTACGACGCGGGGCCGGCGACCGGCGGACCGGGCCGTGGGCGCGGCCACCGAGACCCCAGCCCCCAGCGAGACCCACGTGGCCCTGGTCGCCGCCCTCAAACTGCTACCCGAGCCCCAGCGGCAGGCCCTGGTGCTGCACCACATCGCCGACCTGCCCGTGCACGCCGTCGCCCGTGAGGTCGGCGTGCCCGAGGGCACCATCAAGGCCCGGCTCAGCCGGGGCCGCGCGGCGCTCGCGGCGCTGCTGGCCGACGACCCCCACGGTGGCTACCCGGAGGGAGCAACCCATGCCTGACCCCATCGAGCAGCTCGAGAACTTCAACCAGCAAGGACTCCACGTGAACCCTCTGCCCGCCTCCGAGGTGCGCCGTCGGGGCGACCGGATGCGGCGCCGCAACACTGCCCTGGCCACCGTCGGCACCATCGCCGCGGCCGTCATCGTGATCGCGACGCCGCTTGCCGTGGTCGCAAACCATGACACCGACGGCGCACCCCCCATCGCACCCCAGCCGACCCGGACCACCGACCAGACGGCCTGGCTCCAGGCTGTCCCCTCCGACTTCCCGCTCGCCGAGGGCTTCCCCGCCACCAACGGCAGCGACGGGTCCCCAGTCACCGTCCAGCCCCCCACCGATCTCGAGGTCTTCCCGCCCTGCTTCGGCCGTGGAGACAAGCGGAGCACGCCGGCGCCGACGCTCGACAAGGCGGGCGTGGAGTACGCCGGCGAGAGCGAGGATCAGCGCCGGGCGGTGCTGGCGGTGTACCCGGACCAGGACGCCGCAACAGCCGCTCTCACCCAGCTCCAGGACGACGTGGCCGGGTGCCGCAGCCAGTCCAGGGCTGGCAAGACGTATCTGTTCGACCCGCTGCCTTCCGACCTGGGCGAGCAGTCGTTCAGCTGGACCATGCGGCTGCGGCTCTCCGGGGAGGTCAGCTCCGAGCTCCTCGTGGTGCAGAACGTGCGGGTCGGCAACGCGATCCACTCGCTGAGCTACTTCGGGCAGGGCGGTGCCAACCAAGAGGCCATCGACTACACAGCCCGGCTCATGGCCAACGACTCGGCGGGTGTCGTCAGCGACATGTGCTTTTTCGCAGCCGAACCCTGCTGAGCCGACGGGCCGTCCGCCGTCGGGTTGGCCTCGATGCAGTCGTCCGCCTCACCCGCGACGGTGAGGCGGACGAC
>JAOPXC010000233.1 GCA_025965335.1 Nocardioides sp.
GCGATCACCAGACCGAGAGCTCCGGCGGAGTCGCTGATCGCGAGTGTCGCGAACGCCAGCGCGATTCCCGACATCGACGACCCGGCGGTGTTGACCATCTCGCCGATGAAGAACCATCGGAAGTTACTGACACGCAGCGGAGAGGTCACACCACCCGCAGCCATGGCATCACGCTAATCCTCCGGATAGGTGCCGACACCCTGTTCTGGAGCCGTCCAGAGCCATCCGGATGAATGCCGCTGAGCGATCGTTTGCCGCGGGAGTTCAGAGAGGGTCGTGGCGTCGCGACCCATCACGCCGCAACGAGGGAGAGCGTCGTAGCGGGTGGGCGCGACGCGCGTCTAGTGTGCGGAGACATGGAGAGCGTTGTGCTTCGTGTCCGGCTCATCAGCGGCGACAGCATGGATGTCACATACGAGTGGCGCGATGCGGGCAGCGAGGCCGAGGTCATCGACCACGTCGTCGCCACGCTGTCGGAGGATTCCGGCGTGCTGCGCTGCAAGCATGGCCAGCGGCTCCTGGTGCTGTACGCAAGAGGTGTCGCTGCAGTGGAAGTCGCGCCCCGCGGCGCGGTCCTCTGAGGGTCATCTGTCCCTCTGACGGGTGCCTCTCAGCCCGTATTTCCGCGCGAGTGGTTGGCAGGCGATGCCGTCCGCGTGGTGGACCTCATCAGCGCAGGCAGCGCTCGGTGCGCGTTTGAACCTGTCAACCGCCAATCTCGATGCCTTGGCTATGGGAGATTGGGCTGCATGCGTCGGTCTCGGGAACTCGTTGGCTTCATCGCGCTCACGCTCGCCGTCACCGGTGTCGGGCTCGCGGGGACCGTCGACGTGGCGGCCGCTGGCGTCGAGTCCTGTCGCGGCCAGTCGGCCACCATTGTTGGCACGCCGGGGTCTGACATCGGTGGGACCGACGGCCCGGATGTCGTCGTCACCAACGGGGCGGCGACGACGTACACCGGCGCTGGGGACGATCTGGTGTGCGTGACCGGGGGCTCCAGCCGGGCGGACACGGACGTGGTGGCCGGGGAGGGCGACGACGTCGTCGATACGTTGGCGAGCGAGGCCCGCATCGCGCGGGTGATCCTTGGCGGCGGGGACGACACGTTCACAGGTGGACCCCGGCCTGACTCCGTGTGGGCCAGCGACGCGTGGGACTCGCCGCCCGGCCAGGGCGCCGACACCGTGAGTACCGGCGGAGGGGACGACGTGGTGCTTACGGGCGGCTCCTTGGGGCGCCCCGACCACGACACCGTCGACCTCGGCCCCGGCCGCGACGACGCATGGCTGCAGGGCGCCGTCGACCCCGAGCTCCCGATACGGGGCGGCGCGGGGTCCGACCAGCTCGAGCTGGACCGGAGCACGCTGCGCCACGCCCTGGTCATCGACAACGCCGCCGGGCGCGCCACGGACGCCGGGGTGCCGGTGATGGCCTGGAGCGGGATGGAACGGTTCCGCCTCAGCCCGATCGGCTCCTGGGCAGCGCCGTCGTTCATCGGCGGAGCGGGTTCGGAGAGAATCTGGACCGCGATCCCGTTCACCTCGATGGACCTCGGCGGCGGCGACGACCTGGTGAATCTAGAGCTCCAACGTCGGCTGGTCGACCACGCGTCCTACATCGGCGGCGCTGGAGACGACAACTTCATCCTGTACGCCGGCGCCGGCGACCAGGCCCGACGTGCCGAACTGGACCTCCCGAACGGACGACTGTTGTTCCGCCGCGACCAGCAGGCGGTGCATGCTCGGATCCACGGGTTCGAGTTGCACCGGCTCTCGGCTCGACGCCTCGACGTCCACGGCACGGCAGCGACCGACCACGTGCAGTGGTCCGGCTGTCGGGGCGTGATCGGCGCAGGCGCCGGCGACGACCTCATCGAGGCGATCTCCGTGGACGACGCCGGCTGCGGCTACCTCGGCGAGGACGCCGAACTCGTCGTCCGGGGCGGTCGGGGCGACGACAGGCTCGTGGGGAACTACATGCCGGACGTGCTCATCGGGGGCCCTGGGGAGGACCAGGCCGACGGTCGCAGCAACCGCGACCGCTGTGTGGCCGAGACCACGATCCGCTGCGAACCGTAGCCCGTCACTCGCCGCGATGACGCCGGCCGGCTCCACGGGGCCTCCAGCCACGCGTGCGGTGAAATCTTGGCCGCCATCTCGTTCCAGCTCCTGCGCGACACGGAACTCGACCTGGCGGACACCCGCTCGTGGCGCGATCCGGGCGGTTCCGGAGATGCACCTCTCTGTCGACATGCCCGGGTGCGCCCACCCATCCGGCGTCCGGGAAAGTAGGGCCCGAAAGGGAGTAGTCCTCAACAGTCGCGTCGACATGCTGGCCCTCGGGCCCGGCGCGGCAGGCCACCTCGGTGGCGGACGAGACTTTCGACCAGTTGCTGAGCCTTCATTGGACGCGCCTGGTCGAAGGGTCGTCCAGGATCTGGTGACACGCCCTCCGGCCAAGCCCGGAGAGGACCCGATCCCCGTGTACGCCTTCCTGCTGAGCACCGCCGTGATCTTCGTGGCCGAGCTCGGCGACAAGAGCCAGTTGATGGCGATGACGTTCGCCGCTCGATACCGGGTGCGGGACGTACTCATCGGGATCACCGCCGCCACGGCCATTGTCCACCTCGCCTCGGTCGCTATCGGCTACTTCGTCGGCGATGCTTTCGCAGAGCAACAGCATTGGATTTCGATCGTTGCCGGCGTCGCGTTCCTCGGCTTCGCGGCATGGACCCTGCGCGGCGACCAACTCACCGAGGACGAGGCCGCGAAGGCCCGCTCCAGCCAAGGCGCGGCGATCCTGGCTGTTGGTGCCGCCTTCTTCCTCGCCGAACTCGGCGACAAGACGATGCTGGCGACGATCACCCTGGCCACCCAGGAGGGTTGGCTCGGGACCTGGATCGGCAGCACTGTGGGTATGGTCGCCGCCGATGCCCTGGCCATCGTGCTGGGTGCCGTGCTGGGCAAGAAGCTCCCGGAGCACGTCATCAAATGGGGAGCTGCCGCCTTGTTTGCGCTGTTCGGCCTGCTCCTCATCGCCGACGGTGTTCGGCTCCTCGCCTGAGAGCCAGATTCGGCGACTGTGGCCGCCCGCTCATCGGCTAGAGCGGATGCTCGAGCCGGTCGCAGGAGTGTCCGGTGCGAACGCCGGCCTCGACCCGCTGGCCCAGATCCTTGTCGACGTTGCGCCAGTACTCGAAGGCGCGCTCCAGCACCGGCTCGGTGACCCCATCGAGCAGGTGGCCGACGATGTTGCTGACCAACCGGTCGCGTTCTGCGTCGCCCATCACCTCTCGGACCAGGGTGCCGGCCTGGCCCCAGTCGTCGTCCTCCGCATGCAGGCTGTAGGCGCCGCGCACCAATTCCCCGTCGGTGTGCCAGCCCGCCGGCTCGCCGTAGCGGCCGACGTCAGCGCGCGGGCCGCCCTTGGAGTTCGGCGCGGACACCGGGTCGGAGACCTTGTTGTACCGCATCGCCCCGTCCTTGCTGTAGCTGTGCACGGGCGACTTCGGCGCGTTCACCGGCAGTTGGTTGTAGTTCGCGCCGATGCGGGCGCGGTGGGCGTCCGGGTAGGAGAACATCCGGCCCAGCAGCATCTTGTCCGGACTCGGGCCGATGCCCGGCACGAGGTTGCTGGGCTCGACCGCGAGCTGCTCGATCTCCGAATGGTGGTCGGTCGGATTGCGGTCCAGCGTCATCTTGCCGACCTCGACCAGCGGGTAGTCCGAGTGCGGCCACACCTTGGTCAGGTCGAACGGATTGAACCGATAGTCCTTGGCGTCCTCGAACGGCATGAACTGCACCTTGAGGGTCCAGCTCGGGTGATCTCCCCGTCCGATCGCCTCGAACAGGTCGCGCGTGTGGTAGTCCCCGTCCGCCGAGACCAGCGCGTCGGCCTCGCCCTGGGTGAGGGACTCGACTCCCTGGTCGCTGATGAAGTGGTACTTCACCCAGAACTTCTCGGCCTGCGCGTTGACCCACATGTACGTGTGCGAGCTGTACCCGTTCATGTGCCTCCAGTCGCGCGGGATGCCACGATCACCCATCAAATAGGTCACCTGATGCGCCGATTCCGGGGACAGGGTCCAGAAGTCCCACTGCATGTCGTGGTCGCGCAGGTTGTTGTCGGCGCGGCGCTTCTGCGACCGGATGAAGTGCTGGAACTTGATCGGGTCGCGAATGAAGAACACCGGAGTGTTGTTGCCGACCATGTCGTAGTTGCCCTCGGTGGTGTAGAACTTCACCGCGAAGCCGCGCGGGTCGCGCCAGGTGTCGGGGCTGCCGCGCTCCCCGGCCACGGTGGAGAACCTGGCCACCAGATCTGTCGTCGTGCCCGGTTGGAACACAGCGGCCTTGGTGTAGGCGCTGACATCGCCGGTGACCTCGAACCGGCCGAAGGCGCCGCTGCCCTTGGCGTGCGGCTGGCGCTCCGGAACCCGCTCGCGGTTCCACTGCGCCATCTGCTCGATGACGTAGTGATCGTGCAGCAAGATCGGGCCGTCCGGCCCGACCGTCAGCGAGTGTTCATCGCTTTCGACCGGAATGCCGGCATCCGTCGTCGTCGGGTTGGGCTCTGTGCTGGTCATACTCATGTCTCCTTGGTGGATGGGACCCCGTGCCGTCCGGGGTGGCTGACTGGGCTCGGGTGGCGCCCGGCTGGATGTGATGACCTCGGCCGGATCACCTGTCGTCGGGGTTGAGCGCGAGGAAGGTGAGGCCCGCCGCGATGCCCGCGACGGCTTGCACCACGATGTAGACCCAGAGCGTGGACCAGGCGAACAGGCCCCCAGCGGCGGCGCCGACCGACACCGCCGGATTGAACGCGCCGCCGGAGATCCCGCCGGCGGCGAACGCGCCTGCCAGGACGGTGAAACCGATCGCCAGGCCGAAGAAGGAATTGTCAGCCTGGTCCTTGCTGGTGGCGACGTTGAGCACCACGTAGCACAGGGCAAAGGTGAACAGGAACTCCACCACGGCCACAGCCGCCAGGGCGCGACCGGACGGGTGCAGGTTCGTAACGGTCCCCGGGTTGACCACCGCGACGGCGACGACCCCAGCGATCAGGCCGGCAGCGAGCTGCACGACCCAGTACGCACCGGCATCAGCCAGCCCTATCCGGCGACGCCACAGCGCCGCCATGGTCACGGCCGGGTTGTAGTGGCCGCCGGAGATGTGCCCACCGGCGTAGACCATCACCATCAGGGCCGCGCCGGCGGCAAACGGGGTGAACGTGCTGCGGCTGAGCGAGCTGGCTGCCACCGTGAAGACGAGGAAGAACGTCCCGATCAGCTCGACGGCGTACTTCCGGGTTGCTTCCCCCCGGTGGTGCTCAGCCACCCCTGCCGATTCTGGTTC
>JAOPXC010000244.1 GCA_025965335.1 Nocardioides sp.
CGGCCCGCGCTCATCAGTCCGGCGACCGCGACGAGGACGCCGCCGAGCAGCATCGGGAGGGCGAGATAACGGGGAGCGGTCCGGTCGAGGACGGCGTAGACACCCACGCACACGCCGCAGAGCCCGAGCAGCATCAGCACGCCGGTGGTCCGGCGCTGGCGAGCGGTCATGCCGGGGGCCCGGCCGTAGCCACGGGTGTCCATGCCGGCGGCCAGGGCCAGGGAGCGTTCGAGGGCATCCTCGAGGACCGGGACGAGCAGCCTGCGGAGGCGACCGATCCGGCCGGTCTCCCCCGCCCGGAGGCCCTGGGCCGCCCGCACCCGCCGGACGCTGTCCGCGAACTGGGGCAGCACCGTGACGGCGACGACCAGGGCGGTGCCGATCTCGTAGAGAGCCGACGGGACCGAGCGCAGGAGTCGTGTCGGGTTGGCCAGCGCGTTAGCGGCGCCGATGCAGATCACGATGGTCGCGAGGCGCATCCCGTCGTACAGGCCGGCCAGCAGGGACTCGCGGGTGATCGGGCCGAGCAGGGTGATGCCCGCGACCCAGTCCGGCAGCGGGATCTGGGGCAGGTCGAGCAGCACGGTCTCGCCGTACGGCCCTCCGACGACCAGCCGGAAGAGCACGCGCACGACCACGATCACCACGCCGAGCCCCACGTAGAGCCGGAACGAGTTGGCCCACGGCTGGTCGGAGCGTCGCGCCGTCACCACGACCGTCGCGACCGCGACCAGGAGCAGCAGCAGCAGCGGGTTGGTCGTCTGCGAGGCGGCGGCGGCGAGGCCGACCGCCCACACCCACCAGGCCACGGGATGCAGGTCGCGAGGCAGTCGGGCCGTGCTCACCGGGTGCTCATCGGGGCGGAGCCATCCGCCGGCGATGCCACAAGGTGGCGCCGGCCGCGACGAAGATCAGGCCGATGAGGATGGGCGTGACCCACAGGGGGAGGCCGTTGTCACCGGTCCCGGCAGGATCCCCCACTGCCGGCACGACGGCCTGGTCCGCGGCGGGGCTCGACGTGGACCCGGACGGCACCGCCGCGTCGGTCGACACCGCGTCCGACGGCGTGCGCGTCGGCTTGGCCGACGGTCGTGCGGTGGGGTCGGCGGACGCCGTGCCCGACGCGCTCGGGGTCGCACTCCCCTGGGTGGGGGTCGAGGTCGGGTCCGCTCCCCCGGAGTTGCCCTGGTTGTTGCCCTGGTTGTTGCCCTGGTTGTTGCCGTGGTGGCCGCCACCCGGGGCGCTCGGGGACGACGAGGCCGGCGTGGTGCTGTGGGTCGGGGTGGGCGTGGGCTCGGCGGGGTGCGGCACCGGCGCCGAGCCGGGCTGCGCCGAGCCCTCGCTCCCGTCCCACGCGAACGCGACGTACCCGCCGTCGGGGATCCGTAGCGAGCCAGCGCTGGTGCTCGCGTAGCTCCACGATCCGGACTTTCCGTCGGACCACCACAGGCCCCAGTAGGCGTCGGCCGGCGAGGTGTTCACGCAGGGGTCGCTCGCGGGAACTCCCGACACCCGGCACACGAACCCGGGCTGGCGCTGGGCATAGGTCAGGGGGAACCCGTTGCCGGTGAAGAGGGCGGCGGCGGTGTCACCGCCGCCGGCGGCGTCGCAGACCTGCTGGACCCCGCCGTGGAGCTCCTTGTAGTCCACCACCACCGTGACGCCGTCCCCGGTCGAGCAGGCCGCCGCCTCGGCCGGCGAGGCGGGCAGGACGAACCCCGCCGCCGCGGTCACGAGGACCGCGGCGACGAGGCGGGTGGCGGCGGATCGACGCATCAGCCCGCGCGACAGGAGGAGACGGTCAGGTTGATGAGCGAGGGTGCCGCCTGGGTGGTCGCCCGACGCCACTGGTCGCGGTCCTCGGTACCGATACCGGCGGCCTCGCCTGCTGCGAACCGCTCCCGGTCGTAGGCGATCGCGCCCTTGGCGCCCTTCAGCGGAGTCCCGGAGACGTTTCCCGACACCTGCAAGCGACTCACCCACTTGGCTGCCTTGACCGCCGCGCCGCACGCGTTGGTCGCGCCCAGCGCCCAGCCGGCCAGCCCGGTGCTGTTGGAGTTGCTCGCCTCGGTGGCGGTACCGCCGCCGAAGCTGCCGTTGGCCTTCTGGTGGCGCTTGAGCCACGCCGCGGCATCGGCGATGGCCGCACGGACGGCGGCGGTCTGCTTCGGCAGTGCCAACAGACCGAGCACGGCCAGCGCGGTCACGTCGGTGTCCGGGCCGCTCGTCGTGGCGCGTGCGCCGCCGTCGCAGGTCTGGTCGGCAGCATCCTTGGCGGCGAAGTTCAGCCGGAAGTATCCCGTCGAGCACTGCTGCTGCAGCAGGAAGCGCACGGCCTCGTCGGCCTTGCCCGAGCCCGCGACGGACAACCCCTGGGCCGCGAAGGTCTGACCGATGACGTTGGCGTAGTCGGTCGCGGCCGAGTCCTCGATGCGACCGACCGTGGGCGTCGCGTTGCTCACGAGGCCGTTCAGCCGCTTCACGAGGTCGACACCGCCGTACGCCCGAGGATCGGCACCGGTGGTCTCGGCAAGCACGACGGCCTTGGCCGTGGAGCCGGCGTACACGTCGGGGCTGCCGAAGTCCACCCCGGTCGTCCAGCTGTCGACGCGCTTGGCCAGGGCCTTGCGGATGACGCGCAGCGTGTCGCCCGCACCGCCGATCGCCGACAACGCGAACGCCGTGTCGGCGGTGAGACCGTAGTCGTCGAAGCCGTACTGGTCGTTGTGGATCAGGCCGTTCGTCAGCTCGCCGGTCAACCAGCGAGCGCTCTGGTCCTCGGGGGCGGCTTGCGCCGGCGCGGACAGGGTGATGACAAGGGCTCCGGCGGCCACGACGGCAGCCGAGGTGAGAAAATGACGCAAGGTAAGTCCTTCCCGCTGCGTACGGCGGGAGGCCTCGAAGCATCTCTTCGGGTGAGCCACCCACTGTTTTCCTCGACAGCGTGTGATCAGGACGCGTCGCGGCGGGTACTCCGGCTCGCCGTCGGGTCCCGGGGGACGCCAGCGGCCTACGGTTGCGGGTCAGCGCCGGAGTCGGACCGGCTTCCCCCGCTGCGGGCGTGGTGATTGCGTTCGCAGACTACCAATGAACGTCCGGCACGCGAATCGCCGGTCCATCGTGAGCGAGCGCGGTCAGCCCAGGGCGGGACGCGCGCTGTACTCGCACCCGGCGTACCGCTCACCCGAGCAGATGTCGTAGTCGGGTCCCCCGTTCAGGGTGTCGGTGCCGGGACCGCCCTGGAGCAGGTCGTTGCCGCCCAGGCCGCGCACGACGTCGTTGCCGCCACCGCCGACGATGAAGTCCGACACCGGGGAACCGGACAGGCGGTCAGACTTGCGGCTGCCGGCGAGGTTCTGGACCGCCCTGAAGCTCATGTCGCTGTCCCGCCAGGACGCCGTCCCCAGTCCGATGTTCGCCGTCACGCGGCGACCCGCCCCCCGGAACGAGATCCGGTTCTCGCCGGAGCCGCCGTCGAGGAACGCATGCTGCTCCTTCTTGCTGACCGCGAAGATGTCGTTGCCCGACTCGCCGTACACGCGAGGAGACCCGAACGCCACCGTGGCCGAGTCGTTGCCGGCCCCGAGGTAGGCGTCCACCGTCGCGCCGGCGCTCACGAAATCGTCACCCTCACCGGCTCGTACGACGCCGCCGAACGCCTCCAGATAGTCGTTGCCGCCGTTGCCCTGGACCAAGTTGTCACCCGACCTGGCGCGCAGGTCGTCGTCGCCGGGACCGCCGACCATCACGTCATCCAGGTCGGTGCCTTCGTAGGTCTCGACGCCGACCGTCTTGTCGTGGCCCGCTCCGTCGACGGTGTGAGCAGCTGCGTCCACGCGAATGCCGGTGGACCCGGAGTAGAAGGCGAAGTAGGACAGCCAGTCGCGCCCTTTGCCGCCAAAGATCTTGTCGTCCCCCAAGTCCTCGTGGAAGAAGTCGTCTGCGACCCCACCGCGCAACCGGTCGTCACCGATGCCACCAGCGATCGAGTCCTTGGCAGCCCCGCCGTTGATGAGGTCGTTGTCCGCATTTCCGGCGAGCGTGTCCGTGCCGTCCTCACCGAAGATGCGGTCATCCCCGACACCGCCCACGATCGAGTCCTTGCCACCGCCACCGCAGATGATGTCGTTGCCGGCCCCGCCGTCGAAGACGTCGCTGCCCTTGCCGAGCCAGACGACGTCGTCGAACTCGGTGCCCTGCAGGTCGTCGTGCCGGTTGGTGCCGACGATCGTGGCCGCCCGGCCGTCACACGTGTGCGGGGCCGCCGCCTGCGCGGCGGGCGCCCCGATCAGCGTCGCGGCTGCCAGCAGGCTGGCGAAGGCGGGGATCAGCTGGCGCATGGTGGGTCTCCTGCAACGGCGGAAGGGGCTGGCTCTGGGGTAACGACCGAACCCGCAGGGAGTTCCGGTGCGGCCGCTCCGACGGGCACTAGCATGAGCCGGTGCCCACGCTGCTCGAGCGGGAGGAGCACCTCGCCCAGCTGGCCCGTTGGGTGGCGGAGGCCGCTGATGGTGACGGGTCGGTGGTCCTCGTCTCCGGTGAGGCCGGTTCCGGCAAGACAGCCTTGGTGCGGGCGGGCTCGCGCGAGGTCGAGCTGTGGTGCGGATGGTGCGATCCACTGGTCACCCCACGCCCCCTGGGTCCCCTTCACGACATCGCCCGTCAGGTGGGAGGACCGCTCCTCGAGCTCGTGCGATCCTCGGACCAACCCCGCGAGGTGTACGCCGCGTTCCTGGACCTCCTGACGGAGCGAGAGGCCCCGCTTGTCGTCCTGATCGAGGACGCGCACTGGGCCGACGACGCAACCGTCACCATGCTGCAGTACCTCGGTCGGCGGATCAGGGACACCCGAGCCGTGGTCCTGGTGACGTTCCGCGACGAGGAGGTCGACCAGGCGCACCCGTTCCGTCGTGCACTGGCGGATCTCTCTCGGCACCCCCAGACGGTGCACCGGCTGGCCGTCGGCCCCCTGACGCCGGCTGGGGTGGCCCGGCTCGCCGCCGGCAGCGACCTCGACCCGGCCGAGCTCTACGACGTCACCGCGGGGAACCCGTTCTTCGTGACCGAGGTCGTCGCGACGGGGGGCGGCGTGCCCCGCACGGTGCAGGACGCCGTGCTCGGCCGACTGGCGGCGCTGTCCGCCGACCAGCGCCGCCTGGTCGAGGCGGTGTCCGCGGAGCCACGTGGGCTCGAGACACACCTGGTGGGGCCGTGGACCGGTCTCGACGCGGCGGTGGTGACACGGACCGAGCTCACGGGAGTGATCCAGGTCGACCGCGACGTGCTGCGATTTCGGCACGACCTGGCCCGGCTGGCGACGTACCAGGCCATTCCTGCCCTGACCAGGGCGGCCCTGCATCGCGACATGGTGGGGTTGCTGGAGGAGCAGGGATCCTCCGACTCGGCCCGCCTGGCTCACCACGCGATCGGCTGGGGAGAGCCCGGGGCCATCGTCCGGCACGCCCGGAGCGCTGGGCTGGAGGCCATGCGTCTCGACGCCAACACGGAGGCGATCGCCTTCCTCCAGGAGACGCTCCGCCACGTGCACGAGCCGGGGCCCGAGGAGACGGCCAGGATCCTGATGTCCCTCAGCGACGCCATCAGCAGGCTGGGCGACCAGGACGGCGCCGAGACCGTCGCGCGCGACGCGGTCGCGTCTGCGCGGCAGTCCCCGGACGTCTTGCTGATCGGCGAGGCGGAGGTGGCCCTGGCCCGGATCGAGTGGTGCCGCGGCGACCCGGCCGGGTCCCGGGCCCGCCTCGACCGGGCGGTCGCCGACCTCGCGATCGGAGGAGCCAGTCGACCGTTGGCCCAGGCGCTGGCGGAGTCCGCGCGGGTCCACATGCTGGCGCGCCGCCTGGCTCCGGCGCTGGACCAGGCTCGGAAGGCGGCGCGCACCGCCGCTGCGATCGGGTCGGAGGAAGAGCTCGTCCGGGCCAGGCTGGTCGAGGGAACCGCCCTCCTCGTGATGGGCGATGCGGACTCGGGCATCTCCCTGCTCGAGGAGACCCGGCTCCAGGGCGAGTCCACCGGCGACCGGACGGTTGTGGCGGACAGCCTGCTCATGCTCGGCAGCGGCGGCGGCGAGGTCCGTCGTTACGGGCCCGCAACCGGGTGGCTGGCCGAGCTCGTCGACGAGGCCCGGGGGCACGACCAGGACTACGTCGTCGCGTACGGGCGGGCGTGGCAGGCACGGATCGCGCTCGAGCAGGGCCGCTGGGACGAATCGGCAGAGCTGGCGCACCAGGTGGTCGCCGGGGAAGCTGCCCCACGCACCCGGCTCACAGCGCTGGGCGTCCTGGGTCGCCTGAGGGTCAGACGGGGTGACCCGCGAGCCCGCGAAGCGCTGACCGAGGCCCTGAGCATGACCGGGCTCGACCTCCAGCACCGCTGGCCCAGCCTGTGCGCCCTGGCCGAACTGAGCTGGCTCGGTGGTGCCGGCGCCGCCAGCCCCGTCCCGCTGGCGCCGGCCTTCGAGGAGTCCCTGCACACGGACAGCGCGTGGGCCCGAGGCGAGCTCGGGCTGTGGATGTGGCGTTTCGGTCTGATCGACGTCCCGCCCCCAGGCGCGGCCGAGCCCTTCCGCGCCCAGATCGAAGGCGACTGGCGGAGCGCCGCCACGCTGTGGCACCTGATCGGCTGCCCGTACGACGAGGCGTCCGCGCTGGTCGACGGCGACAGGGAGGCGGTGATCGCCGGACTGACCATCCTGGACGGTCTCGGTGCGAGACCACTGGCGAGAATGGTCCGCAGCCGGCTGCGCAGCGACGGCGTCGCGGTGCCGCGGGGTCCGCGGCACGCGACGCGGGAGCACCCGGCGGGTCTGACGGGCCGGGAGGCCGAGGTCCACGGACTACTGGTGGAGGGCTTGTCGAACCCCGAGATCGCGACCCGGCTCTTCCTCTCCCGCCGCACCGTCGAGCATCACGTGTCCTCGGTGCTGACCAAGTGTGGGGTGGCCTCGCGCGACGAGCTGCGCCCCGTCTGAGCCGGGCGGTGGGCCGATCTGGGTGAGCCGGACCGCCAACCTGGGTGAGCCTCACCGAAGCGACGGCCGGGTGGGCGTCCCTACGGTCGCCGTACACCCCAACGAAGGAGAAACCCATGCCCCGTTACCTCGTCGAGCGCACCTTTCCCGATGGGCTCGAGATCCCCCAGACCGCGGAAGGCGCAACCGCCTGTCTGAACGTCGTGGACGGCAACGCCCAGCACGGCGTCACCTGGGTGCACTCCTACGTGTCGCCCGACCGGGTGCGCACCTTCTGCATCTACGACGGCCCGTCGCCGGAGGCGATCCGGTCGGCGGCCGGCACCACCGGGCTGCCCATCGACACGATCACCGAGGTCTCGGTCCTCGACCCGTACTTCTACCGCGCGTCCTGACGCTGACAGGTCGGCGTCAGGAGAGCTTCTCGAGGATCAGCTCGCGGACCCGGCCGGCGTCGGCCTGGCCGCGCATCTCCTTCATCACCGCGCCGATCAGGGCGCCGGCGGCGGCGACCTTGCCGTCGCGGATCTTGTCGGCGACGTCGGGGGCGGCGGCGATCGCGTTGTCGACGGCTGCCGACAGGGCGCCCTCGTCGGAGACGATCGCGAGCCCGCGGGCGACGACGATCTCCTCGGGGGTGCCCTCGCCGGCGAGCAGGCCGTCGAAGACCTGGCGGGCGAGCTTGTCGTTGATCTGACCGGACTCGACCAGGGCCTGGACGGCTGCCACGTCGGCCGGGGTCACCCCGAGCTCGGAGATCTCGACGCCGGTGTCGTTCGCGCGCCGAGCCATCTCGGAGAGCCACCACTTCCGGGCCGCCTGCGGCGCCGCGCCGGCCGCGACGGTCTCGGTCACCAGGCCGAGGGCGCCGGCACCGACGGTGTCGCGCATCTCGAGGTCGGAGAAGCCGTACTCGGCCTGCAGCCGGGCGAGCCGCTCTCGCGGCGGCTCGGGCATGGTGCCGCGCAGCTCCTCGACCCATTCGCGCG
>JAOPXC010000262.1 GCA_025965335.1 Nocardioides sp.
CGGAGCCGGCGTTGTGCACGTTGACACCGCCGAGGTGGATGTCGCCGCTGGTGGGCTTCTTCTGGCCGCTGATGATCTTGGTCAGCGTGCTCTTGCCCGCTCCGTTGGGGCCGAGCAGCGCCATCACGGCGCCCTTCGGTACCACCAGGTTGACGCCACGCAACACCTCGATACGGCCGTACGCCGCGTGCAGGTCGACGATCTCGAGAATCGGGATGCTCATGCGGGACTCCCGCGAAAGCACGAGCGCGGCGAGTGGTTTGGCGGGGTGTTCATGCCTGGGCCTCCACGGCGGGGATCCGGCTCGTCTCGTGCACGGCCTCGAGGTCGGTCATCGTCAGGTCCCCGTCGGCGTCGTCGGAGTAACCGAGGTACGCGTTCTGGACCCGCGTGTTGGCGCGGACGGCCGCGGGCTCACCCGACGCGATCACCTCGCCGAAGTCGAGGACGTGGATCACGTCGCAGACCGACATCACCAGGTCCATGTCGTGCTCGACCATGAGGACCGCGCGGCCCTCGGCCGCCAAGTCCTGGAGCAGGGCACCGAACGCCTCGGTCTCGGACTCGTCGAGACCCGAGGAGGGTTCGTCGAGCAGCAGCAGCCTGGGGTCGCTGGCCAGGCAGCGCGCCAGCTCGAGCAGGCGGGCGGTGCCGGTCGGGATCGAGTCGGCCCGCTCCTGGGCGTACTGGGAGATGCCGACCCGCTCCAGGAGGGCGTCGAGGTTCGCGGCCGCCGGGCGCATCATCCCGACGACGCCCCGGTGGATGTCGAACGCGACCCGGACGTTGTCACGGACCGTCAGCGAGCCGAACGCCTCGAGCCGCTGGAACGTCCGGCCGATGCCCCGCTTGGCGCGGCGGTGCACCGGGGTGCGGTTGATGCCCTTGCCGTCGAAGCGGACGTGGCCGCGGGTGGGCTTCTGCAGCCCGCTGATGACGTTGAAGCAGGTGGTCTTGCCGGCACCGTTCGGGCCGATCAGCCCGGTGACCCGGCCCGACTCGGCGACGAACGAGGC
Organism: Nocardioides sp.; assembly: GCA_025965335.1. Lineage (GTDB taxonomy): Bacteria > Actinomycetota > Actinomycetes > Propionibacteriales > Nocardioidaceae > Nocardioides. The sequence continues at coordinate 1,017 of JAOPXC010000262.1, forward strand.
GTGGTTCACGGCGGTCACACCGCCGAACTGCACGACGACGTCGTCGACCTCAAGGAGCGACATGAGCGGGCACCTCCTGGTTGTGGTCGATGGACTCGTCGAGCGGGTCCACGTCGGCTTCGCCCAGGGTCGAACCCCGACCCGGGAGCGCTGGCAGCCTGGCCAGCAGCTGGGGCGCGAACCGCGCCTCCAGGAACCGCCCGGCCTTGAACATCAGGTTGGCGAGCCCGTTGGGGTCGCGAGCCAGGGCGACCGCACCGAAGCCGATGATCACGAGCATCAGCCCCGCGAGCGACGGGTAGTTGCTCTGGAGGACCGGGAGCAGCATCAGGCCGATGCCACCCAACGTCGCTCCGGTCACCGACGTGACCCCGAAGACGACCGCCAGCAGCAGCAGCGGCAGGCTGTTGAAGAACTGGAAGTCCGCGGCGCCGATCGTGCCGCGCAACCCGGCGAACAGGCCCCCGGCGAGGCCGGCCATGCCGGCGGAGAGCCCGAACAGGGCGACCCGGAACCACCGCATGTCGAGGCCGAGGGTGCCGCAGGCAGCGGGGCTGTCGCGCATCGCGATCAGCACCCGGCCGAGCACCCCGCGGCGGATGAACAGCAGGAAGAACCCCATGAGGACGAGGAAGACGGCCATCACCAGGACATAGCCCCCGGTGGAGGTGATCGACGTGCCGAGGATCGAGAGGCGCCGGGCCTGCAGGGTGCCGTTGAAGCCGAACGCGAAGCTTGCCTGGAAGACCAGCTTGTCCATCAGCACCGCGAAGGCCAGGGTCGACAGCGCCAGGTAGAGGCCCGTCAGGCGCAGCACCGGAAGGGCCACCAGGGCCCCGACACCGGCAGCGATCAGCGCCGACACGAACAGCCCGTAGAGGTTGGGCTCGTCGAGCTTCGCGTAGGCGAGCGCCCCCACGCCCGCGAACGTGAACTGTGCCAGGGAGACGTGCCCGCCGTACCCGGTGAGCAGGGCCAGCGACAGCATCACCATGGCGTACGTCGCGGCGGTGCCGACCAGCAGCAGGTTGGCCGTCGACATGTTGCCGGTGAGCAGGGCGGTGAGGACGAGCAGCGCGGCACCCCAGCCCAGGGCCTTGCCCAGGGAGGGCAGCGGGGCGGAGACGATGCCCTTGACCTGTCCGACCCGGAGCTGGGCCTGGGGCATCGCGATGATCACCACGAAGAGGAACAGCGGGGGCACGACGTTGCGCAGGTCGTTCAGCCATCCGTCGCTGGGCAGGTAGCCGGCCGAGTACGACGTGACCAGGCCCAGCGCCATCGCGCCCACGAACGTCAGGGGCAGGCTCTTGAGCCGGCCGAGCATGGCCGCCGCGTAGGCGTTGACCACCAGCAGCGTGAGCGCGTAGTAGTCGAGGCCCACCACCGACACCAGGAGGATCCCGCTGAGCGCGGCGAGCGAGATGCCGATCGCCCAGGACAGCGCCGCGACCTGGTCGGGCTTGCCGCCGAAGAGCTTGAGCAGCTCGGGGTTGTCGACCGAGGCCCGCATCGCGGTGCCGATCCGGGTCCGGGTGAGCAGCAGGTAGAGCAGGATCGCGACGACGATCGAGCTCAGGATCGTGATGATCTGGTGGGCGGTGATGTAGGTGTCGCCGAACTGCAGGCCGCTTGCCGGCATGAACGGCGGCACGGACCGCGCCTCGGGCGGCCAGACCCACGTGGCCAGGCCGATGCAGAACACGAGCAGGCCGACGGTCACCACCAGCGAGACGCTGACCGGCCCCTCACCGAGCCCGCGGACCACGAAGCGCTGGAGGAACCAGCCGATCAGCGGCGCTACGACGCCGAGGACCAGGACGAGCGAGAGCCACAGCGGCAACCCCTGACGCACGCTGAAGTCCCAGAACACGAACGACAGCACCATGCCGAACGCACCGTGCGCGATGTTGAACACGCGGGTGGTGGTGTAGGTGAGCACCAAGCCGCTGGCGGCGATGGCGTACGCCGCGCCGGAGAACAGCCCGAAGTTGGTGTAGGACATGAAGGAGCTCACGGTCAGCCTCCCAGGCCGGTGGTTGTCATGGAGCCGCACAGGTAGTCGCCGGCCGAGACCTTGGTCCACTTGCCGTTGTTCAACTGGATGATCGAGGCGCAGTTGGCGGTGGTCTCCGCCCCGACCTGCTGCGGGACGTGGATTCCGTTGCCGGTCCAGTTCTTGACCTTGCCGAGCGCCTGGATCAGGGTCTGCCGGTTGAGCTTGCCGCCGAGCGCGACGGCCTGCTCGACGAAGAGCCGGGCGGCCGACCACGCGTGGACGCCGTAGATGTTGGGGACGGCCCCCGGCGCGACCTGCTGGAGCCAGTCGCGGTAGAGCTTCATCTCCGGGATGCTGTAGTCGTCGAAGAGGGCGGCCTGCGTGTAGACGTAGGCCCCCTCGCCGTAGTCGCCGGCCTGCTCGACGTAGTTCGCGTCTTCGATCGTGGCGTCCTGCAGGAAGACCTTCGGCTCGTAGCCCTGCTGCCGCATGGCCTGCTGCAGCTTGACGGTGTTCTGGTACGGGCCGGTGTAGTTGACCAGCTCGACACCGGCGTCCTTCAGCTGCTGGACGTACGGCGCGTAGTTGAACTCCGCGACGTCGATGCCCGCGAAGACGTCGACGTGCCAGCCGTTCGCCTCCCAGGCCGCCTTGAAGTTCTTCGCGTTCTCGGGCGCGGCGCCGGCGTTGATGTAGAGCATGCCGACGTGCTCGGTCGCGGCCTTGTCCTTCTTCACCCAGTACTGGGGCATGGCGTTCGGCACCAGGTTCGGCCGGACGGAGTACGCCGCGAAGCAGGTCGTGCACGCCGTGCGCCTGCCCGACAGCGAGTAGGCGCGCAGGTCGGGCAGGCCGCAGGCCTGGGCGGTGTCAGCGCCGCCCGAGTCGAACGCGGACACCGAGCCCACGGCCGCGAACGCGGTGTCGCACGCCTTGGCGTAGGACTGCTGGTCGGCCCCGGCGTCGGCCCGGCTGTCGAGGAGCTGGACGTCGAGCTTGTGCCCGCAGACGCTGCTGGTCTGGTTGAAGTAGGCGACGTAGGCCCGGGTCGCCTGCTGCGCCGACTCGAAGATGCCGGGCACCGGTCCGGAGATGTCGGAGGAGTTGGCGATCACGATCCGGTCCGCGGAGACGCCCGGCTGCTGGTTGTCGAAACCGCCGCAGCCGGCGGCCTTGGCGCCGCCCGTGGAGGAGTTGTCGCCGCTCGACGGAGCCTCGCTGCCGCCCGAGCCGGGGTCGGCGCCCGGGGCCGTGCCGGTGCCGGGGCCCGTGCCCTGGTCCGTGCCGACGCCGGGGTCGGAGCCGGCGGGCACGGAGCCGTCGGGCACGGTGCCCGGGTCGCTGCCGGGGACCGCGCCCGCCTGGGACCCCGTGCCGGTGCCGTTGACCCTGGTCACCGAGGCCGGATCGAGCTGCGAGCCGCAGGCTGCCACGACGAGCAGAGACAAGGCAGCGCCGGTCGCCGAGGCCGCGCGCGGGGCGCGCTGCCGGGTCGAACGGGCTCTCCCAAGCCTTGTCATCGAGTTCCCTCCAGGAACCTAGAACGTGTACCGGTCAACGAGAGAGGACCCTCAAGGTGACGGCGGCCACAACCCTGCCGACCGGTGCTCCCACATTTCGGACGCGTTTCGTCCGAAGTTCGTCCGAAGTTCGGCCCCCTCACCCCACCGTCGTCCCGCTGCAGTGGTACTTGGTGCCGTTGATGGCCCGCCATTCGCCGCCGCGGAGCTCGATGAAGCGCCAGCAGTCCCCGGTGCGCTTGGGACCCACGTGCTGCGGCGAGGTCAGCCCCTGGCTGGTCCAGTTGTCGGTCTTGCGCAGGGCGTCGATCATCGTGGCGCGGTTCAGCTTCCCGCCGAGGGCGACCGCGCGCTCGACGAAGAGGCGGGCGGCCGACCACGAGAAGACACCGAAGAAGCCCGGGGTCGCGCCCGGCTTCACCTGGTTCAGCCAGCTCAGGTAGAGCTGCAACTCCGGGCTGGAGTCCCGCTCCTCGAACGGCACGAAGTTGGTGAAGATGACGGTGCCGTCGACCGCGTCGCCGCCCGACTGGACGTACTCCGGCGTGTAGTCGGTTGGGTCGCGCAGGTAGAGCTTCGGCTTGTAGCCCTGCTGCTGCATCGCCTGGCGCAGCCGCACCGACTGCTGGTAGGCGCCGGTCCAGAACACGACCTCGATGTTCTTGTCCTTGAGCTGCTGGACGTAGGGCGAGTAGTTGAACTCCGAGATGTCGATGCCCTGGACGTAGTCGAAGTGCATGCCGCGCTTCTGCATGGCGTTGGCCTGCCGCACGGCGTTCTCGGCCGAGGCGCCCGCGTTGATGTAGAGGAAGCCGGCGTGCTGGCCGGAATCGCCGTAGTTGTCGAGCACGAAGTCGGCCACGGCGTTCTGGTGCTCTCCGGTGTTCGTGGACTGGGCGCCGAAGCAGGTCGTGCACTTGTTGCGGTCCACGGTCACCGCGGCCGAGCGGATGTCCGGCAGGCCACACGACTGGGCCGTGGACGCCCCACCCGAGTCGAACGCCGACATCGAGCCCACCATCGCGAAGACCTCGTCGCAGCCCCGCGTGTACGCCTGCTGGTCCGCGGCCGCGTCGGTGCGGCTGTCGTAGTTGTTGATCGCGAGCTTGCGCCCGCAGATGTCGCTGGAGGCGTTGAAGTACGCCACGAACGCCCGCACGGCGTCCTGACTCGCCTCGAACAGGCCGGGGACCGGGCCCGAGATGTCGGAGGCGTTCCCGATGACGATCGTCTTGTCGGTGATGCCCGGGCCGTTCTTGAACCCGTCGCAGGAGCCCTGCGGTCCCGACACCGGAGGGGGCGAGTCGCCGGGGCCGCCGCCGCCCTGGGGATCCCCGCCGTTGCCGGCGCCCGGGCCCGTGCCGCCGCCCGGATCCGTGCCCCCGCCCGGCGCCGTGCCACCGCCCGGGTCCGTGCCGGGGGCCGTGCCACCGCCCGGATCCGTGCCCGTGCCGGGGACGTCGCCCGTCTGGGCGCCCGTGCCGGAGCCGTTGACGGTGGCCACCGTGTCCGGGTCGAGCTGCGAGCCGCAGGCGGCGAGCAGGATCGCCAGGAGGCAGGTCACCGCGGTCACGGACGCGCGTGCGGTCCGTGTCGATCTGGGGCGCGCACGACGTCGTCCGGGCACAGATCCTCCTGGGAAACTAGAACAGGTACTAGTTTTAACGAGGCTCCGTGGAAAAGGTGACGGAGCCCACAGGAGTGTCGGTCAGCTGGTGGTTCCGTTGCACTGGTACTTGGTGCCGCCCACCGGTGACCAGTCGCCGCCGTTGAGCTGGAGGAAGCGCCAGCAGTCGCCCACCCGCTTGGGGCCGACCCGCTGCGGCGCGTGCATCCCGTTGGCCGTCCAGTTGTCCACCCTGCTGATCGCGCCGACGAGGGCGGCGCGGTTGAGCTTGCCGCCGAGCTTGGTCGCCTGCTCGACGAAGAGGCGCGCGGCGGACCAGGAGAACACCCCGAAGAATCCCGGGTCCGCACCCGGCTTCACCTGGTTCAGCCAGCTCACGTAGAGGCCCATCTCCTGGTTGCTCGACGCCTCCGCGAATGGGGTGAAGTTCGTGAACACGACGGTGCCGTCCACGTCGGAGCCGCCCTGGTCGACGTAGTTGGGGTCGTAGGCGCTCGGGTCGAGGAGGTAGAGCTTCGGCTCGAAGCCCTGCTGCTTCATCGCCTGCGCCAACCGCACGAACTGCGACGGCGCCGCGATGAACTGCACGGTCTCGATGCCCTTGTCCTTCATCTGCTGGACGTACGGCGCGTAGTTGAACTCCGAGATGTCGATGCCCTGGATGTAGTCGAAGTGCATGCCGCGCTTTGTCTGCAGGGCCGCCTGGGACTTGCCGTTCTCGGCGGCCGCGCCGGCGTTCGCGTAGAGCATCGCGGCATGCTGTCCGCCGCCGTAGTTCTTCATGATGAAGTCCGGGACGGCGTTCTCGAACTCGCCGGAGTTCGTGGACTGGGTGCCGAAGCACGTGGTGCAGGCCGACCGTTCGCCGGTCACCGAGGCGGAGCGGATGTCCGGGAGGCCGCAGTTCTGGGCGGTGGACGCGCCACCGGAGTCGAAGGCCGACATCGAGCCGACCATCGCGAAGACCTGATCGCAGCCGGCGGCGTACGCCTGCTGGTCGGCGCCGGCGTCGGTGCGGCTGTCGTAGGTCTTCAGCACGAGCTTGCGCCCGCAGATGTCGCTGGTGGCGTTGAAGTAGGCGACGTACGCCCGGACCGCGTCCTGGCTCTGCTCGAAGAGCCCCGGGACCGGCCCGGAGATGTCGGAGGAGTTGCCGATGGTGATGGTGCCGTCGGTGATCCCGGGCCCGTTCTTGAAGCCGGCACAGCTCGCGCCGGCGCCGGCGCCGGTCGCGGAGTTGTCGCCGGTCCCGGTCTTGCCGCCGCCACCGGTCGACGTCCCGCCACCGGCGGACGTGCCGCCACCCGTCGACGCACCGCCACCACCCGTCGAGGTGCCGCCACCACCCGTCGACGGGGTGCCGCCGCCCGTCGTGGTGTCACCACCGGCGACCGTGCCCGGCTGGGCGCCCGCCCCACCATTGACCCGGGCGACCGTGTCCGGGCTGAGCTGGGAGCCGCAGGCGGCGAGGATCAGGGACAGGGCGCAGGCCGCCACGGCCAGGGACGAGGCGGACCGTGCGCGGATGGCGCGACGACGAAGCACGTTTGGTTTCCTCCCAGAAACTGGAACAGGTACTAGTTCCCAACGAGAGGTCACCGGAAAGGTGACGGAGCCCCGGCTCCGGGCCGGTCGGTGTTCAGGTTCCGGTCAGGTGCAGCGGTCGGTAGCGGGCGACGACGAACCGTCCTTCGGTGCCGAGGCGCACCGGCTGCAGGCCCACCGGTCGCCCGTCGCGGTAGGTCACCAGGGTGACCTGGGCGGTCCGTCGCGGCTTGCTGCCGAGGGCGATGGCGTACGCCGCGCCGCCCGTCGTCCCGGTGGTGAAGGAGTAGCCCGCCTGGCCGTTCTCGCCGAGGACGCGGGTCGGTCCGACCTGTACGTGCAGATGGCCGGCGAGCACCAGGTCGGCGCAGCCGCGCGCGAGGGTCTCGGCGCCGAGGTCGGCGTCGTGCACGAGGACGGTGGAGACGCGGACCTCGCTGGCACACGCGGCGTCGGCGAGCCGGCTGCCGACCTCGTCGAAGGTCAGCCCGCTCTCGTCGCGCCAGTTGCCGAGCCCGCTGGAGCGAGGGTCGTCGACGCCGAGCAGCGTGGCCCCACCGGGCCCGTCGACCACCTCGCCGTCCAGCATCGTCCAGCCGCGGAAGGACAGGTAGGTGGTCACGAAGCCGCCGTGGTCGTGGTTGCCGGCGACCCCCCAGCGGTCCAGGTCGTCGAAGGCGGCGTCGAGCGAGTCGAGCGAGAACGCCTCCCAGGTCTTGCCGGCCGAGGTGTCGTCGCCGGCGTCGAGCACGGCCGTGGCTCCGCCCGCGTCCGCGATGGCCCGGGCCACGTCGTCCATCCCGATGTTGTCGTGCCGGTCCGCGACGAGGGCCACGACCGTGTCGCCGTCGGCCGGCTTGTGCAGCGACAGGTCGGCCGCCTTCGTCGCCGCCTCGGCATAGAAGGTCCTGCTCCTGTCGTAGGTGTCGATCGCGCTCGCGATCAGTCGGCGCGTCTGCGCGGTCGTGACGTCGCCGCGCACCTCGATGTCCGCGAACTCGGCGGGCAGGCCGACCCCGGGTCCGAGGAACGTCGCCAGCGGCATCCACCCGCGGTCCGGCGCAGCGGGGTCCCCACGGGATGTCCACGGCTCCCAGAGACCCACCCCGATCAGCAGGACCAGGGCGGCGGCGATGGCCCCCTGCCGGGTGGGCACCCGGCGGGCGAGCTCACGGCGCCGCGACGCTCCCATCAAGGTCCAGACGAGGATCGGGATCAGGCCGAGGATCGCGCCGCGCACCGCCGCGTCGTACGCCATCTGCGCGACCGTCTCGCGGACCTTCGTCTCCTGCCCCGCGGGCTGTCCGGCGATGTAGGCGTACCGCTGGACAAGCGCGTCGGTGGACTCGGCGTCGGTCTTCCCGAGCTCGACGTCGACCCCGATCGGCGAGCCGGCGTCCATGCGGAGGTCGGGCAGGATCGGGCCGGTGTGCACCACGGCCTTGCCGGTGAGCGTCGGGCGCAGGACCACGTCGTGGCTGGCCAGCGTGATGGTGCAGGTGCTGGTGACGAAGACCATCACGGACGCCACCACGGCCAGGCCGAACCAGACCGCGACGTACGTCGCGGCCACCGCGGCCCGGGTCGTGTGCCTCAGGGCGCGCCCGCGTCCGCTCTCGGGAGGTTCCCGAGGAGGCGAGGTACCAGCCGTCTCGAAGGACACACCACCCTCCTCGGGTTCGGTTCTAGGAGCGGGCCTGCGAGATGGCGTACAGGGTCACCGACGCGGCGACCCCGGCGTTGAGCGACTCGACCTGGTTGTACATGGGGATCGAGACGAGCTGGTCGCAGGTCTCCGACACGAGCCGGCTCAGGCCGCTGCCCTCGGAGCCCACGACGACCACGAGGGGACCGTCGGCCAGGTCGAGGTCGGGGAGGCTGACGTCGCCGTCCGCGGCCAGGCCGATCACCATGCAGCCCGCGTCCTGGTAGGCCTTCAGCTGGCGGACCAGGTTGACGGTCTGGGCGACCGGGATCCGGGCGGCCGCCCCGGCGCTGGACTTCCAGGCGGACGCGGTCATGCCCGCGGCGCGGCGCTCGGGGATCAGCACGCCGTGCGCGCCGAACCCGGCGGCGCTGCGGATGACCGCGCCCAGGTTGCGGGGGTCGGTGACCTGGTCGAGGACGACGATCAGGGGCTTCTCGTGGTTGGCCTCGGCGAGCTCGAGGAGGTCGTCCGCGTGGGCGTACTCGTACGGCGGGATCCGGGCCGCGAGCCCCTGGTGAACGGCGCCGGCGGTCATCCGGTCGAGCTCGCCACGGCTGACCTCGAGCAGGTTGATCCCACCCTCGGCCGCCAGCTTGAACGCCTCCCGCAGCCGCGCATCACGCTCGGCACCCTCCGCGACGTACACGCCGGTCACCGGCACGCCCTCGCGCAACGCCTCGACGACGGAGTTGCGTCCGGCCACCCACTCGGCATCGGTCGTGCCGGTGCGGCGGCGCTTCGGGCGCGCGGCGGCGGCCTTGTCGACCTTCTGGCTCTGCTTGTACACCTTGTGGTTGGGCCGGTCCTTGGCCTTCGGCGTCGGCCCGCGGCCCTCGAGGCCGCGGCGGACGCGGCCGCCCGACCCGGCGGTCGGGTTGCCCTTGCCGGTCTTCTTGATCGAGCCCTTGCGCTGGCTGTTGCCTGCCACGTCAGTGTCCTTGTCGGTGATTGAGGAGCGAGCGCAGCGAGCGTCTCGAAATGCCTGCCATCAGCCTTTGCCTGCTTCCAGTGACCACTTCGGGCCGGTGGGGGTGTCCTCGATCTCGATACCGGCGGCCTTGATCCGGTCGCGGATCGCGTCGGCCGCGGCGAAGTCCTTGTCCGCGCGGGCCCGGGCACGCTGCTCGAGGAGGCCGGCGACGAGGACGTCGACGACCTGGGTGAGCTGCTGGTCGTGGCTGCCGCCGTGCGTGGGCCAGGCGGGGTCGTGCGGGTTCAGGCCGAGCACGTCGAGCATCGCGAGCACCGACGCGGCGTTCCCGCGCAGGGCTGGCGAGTCGCCCGCGGGCAGCAGCTTGTTGCCCTCGCGCACCGCGTCATGGATCGCCGCGACGGCGGCCGGGGTGCTGAGGTCGTCGTCCATCGCCGCCACGAAGTCCGCGCACGCGATGCCGGTCGCCTCGACCTCGCCCACCTGGTCGCGGACGCGTTCGAGGTAGGCCTCGATCCGCCGGAAGCCGACGGCGGCCTCCTCCAGCGCCTCGAAGCTGAACTCGACATGGCTGCGGTAGTGCGCCGCGACCAGGTAGTACCGCAGCTCGATGCCGCGGACCCGCTCGAGCACGGCGGGGATCAGGAGCGAGTTGCCGAGCGACTTGCTCATCTTCTCGCCGGCGGTGGTGATCCAGGCGTTGTGCATCCAGTACGACGCGAACGGGTGGCCCGCCGCGCGGGACTGGGCCTGCTCGTTCTCGTGGTGGGGGAAGCGCAGGTCGACGCCGCCGCCGTGGATGTCGAACGCCTTGCCGAGGTACTTGCCGGCCATCGCGGAGCACTCGATGTGCCAACCCGGTCGCCCGGGACCCCAGGGGCTCGGCCAGGCCGCGGTCTCCGGCTCCGACTCCTTCTTCCAGCCCTTCCACAGCGCGAAGTCGCGTGGGTCGCGCTTGCCACGGGGGTCGGCGTCCTCGGCCGCCTCCATGTCGTCGATCTTCTGGTGCGTGAGCTCGCCGTACTGCGGCCACGACCGCACGTCGAAGTAGACGTCGCCGGACCCGTCCTCGGCGGCGTACGCATGACCCCGCGCGATCAGCTCGGCGATCAGCTCGACCATCTCGGGGATGTGGCCGGTGGCCGCGGGCTCGTACGTCGGGGGCGCCACGTTGAGGTCGGCGTAGGCCCGGTCGAGCTCGCGCTTCATCGAGTAGGCGAGGTTGTACCAGGGCCGGTCCCGCTCGGCGGCCTTGAGGAGGATCTTGTCGTCGATGTCGGTGACGTTGCGGATGAACGTGACGTCGTAGCCCTGGTGGCTCAGCCAGCGCTGGAGGACGTCGAAGTCGACCGCGGAGCGCACGTGTCCGACGTGCGGCTCCGACTGCACCGTCAGGCCGCACACGTAGAGCCCCGCCTTCCCCTCCTCGAGGGGAACGAAGTCACGGACTTCGCGGGTCGCAGTGTCGTAGAGCCTGAAGGTCACCGCCCAAGTCTAGGGACCGGGGCTCCCCGCCCCGGCATCGGCGAAGTCTGTGACCCGTGGGGCGGAAGTGACCTATCGTCCTGACATGCGCCCACTGCTGCCCTTCCTCGCCGCGGCCCTCGTGCTTCCACTGGTCGGCGTGGGCCCCCCGGCCCTCGCCGCGCCGGCGCGGCAGATCACCCACACGCAGTGGGACACGACGGCCGGGCTCGGCGCCGGCACCCTGGCCGGGACTCGCCTCGGTGCCGGTCGCGTCGTCCTCGCCGGCTCCGCTTCCCGGCACCGCGAGTACCGCGGCACGACGTACGACGAGGGCCGGTGGGTCTCGCCGTGGACCTCCCCGGGCTTCGGCCTGACCGAGCTCGTCGCGTCGTGGTCGGCCCGGACGCCCGGCGACAGCTGGGTCGAGGTGTCGGTCCGGGGCCGGTCGGCCGACGGGGCGACGTCGAGCTGGGACGTCCTCGCCCGGTGGGCGTCGGGCGACCGCTTCGTCCGCCGCACCACCGTGTCCGGACAGCACGACGACCTCGCCTCGGTGAACGTCGACACGTGGGTGGCCTCGCGGGCCGCGGGCCTGGCGTCCTGGCAGCTTCGGGTCTCGCTGCTGCGCCGGGCCGGGGCCGC
>JAOPXC010000278.1 GCA_025965335.1 Nocardioides sp.
CGCACTGATGACCGACCAGTACCCGCCGTTCGCGCTGGACCAGGGCGGTCACGAGGACGGCGTGGGCTCCTCGAGTGTGGCCCTCGACCCGAGCGGCCCCGCCACGACGCCGGCCTGAGACGGCTCATCCAGGAGCCGACCCGTCCAGGCCCTGATCAACGCTTGTCGCGGGCGGGGACTGCTTGTGCTCGGGGTGTGCACCAAATGACCAATGCGCCGGTGAGGAAGTAGATGACCTGCAGGAAGTGGAAGCCGCGAATGGATGCCACCTCGCCGACGATCCAGAACAGCATGATGACCCCGGCCGCGATGCTGGTCAGTCGCCATCCCTCGCTGTCCGTTGCCATGGCGAGAGCGGCAATGAGAGAACTGCCTCCGACGATGGCCATGAGGATTACGCCGGGGAAATAGAGGCTGGGGAAGTCTGTGTGCTCCACCCACTCCGTTTGCTCAGGGATGAGGCCGGTCATCAGGGCGATGCCCCCGCCGATCGATGAAACACCGTTGAACAGCAACAACCCGATCAGGATCTTGCTGATCCTCAGCATCAGGTCACTCTACGCACGCCGACGCCGCGAGATGCCGGGAAGATTCGGTGCGCTCCGGCGGCACGACACACACCGCGGGCCTGTGTCGGTGCGGTGGGTAGGTCCGCGATCATCTCCGCCGCGTTGTACTTCGTCGCGCATCTGGCGATGCTCGCCAAGAGAGGGGTCTCGTCCGCCACAGCGCATGGCGCATGGCCGTGCACAGGAGTAGACCTGAAGAGAGAGCTCTGAGGAGGGTGAACATGCGGTTCAACGGACTGGTCCTGAGGCTGATTGGGGGCCCGGCGTACCGCCTGTTGCCCAGCGGTCTCACCGAGATCTCCTACACCGGCCCGGTTTCGGGCAGCGCCGTCCGACTTCCTGCCCAGAGTGTCCTGGACGGGAGTCGGTTCCTGGTCGTTGCCGGGCGACCTGAGCACAAACGATGGTGGCGCACCTTCCGCCGGCCGCAACCGGCTCGGCTCATGCGCGGCGGCCGCGGTTACGACGTGATGGGCCAGGTTCTGGAGGGGCCGGACCGAGCCGATGCACTCACCTCCTACCTGGCGGCCCGTCCCGGGAGCAGTCGGGGCATTGGACCTTCGACGCCGGTCATCGCCTTCGACAGGATCGAGCCCTGAGCCATCGCTGGCCCCAGCACCCCTGCGGCCAAGCCCGTGTCGATCTTTACTGGCTGCCCCTCGGGGCCGGTGCCGGGAACCAGTGCGTGCGCGGCAGCGGACGTCTCTACGAAGCACTGGCCGCGGCCCGCCAACACCGCGGCAGGTCTGCTCTGTACCATTCCGCACTCATCGTCCACCTGGACGGCGACGCGTACGCGATCGAGATGGCACCGGTGTGGGCGGTGCGTGATCCTGACCGCGGTGTCGTCGCCGAAGGTCCCGTGGGCGTCGCCTCGTGGGGCCGCTCCCGGCTGTTCCGCTACGAGATCCGGTGCTGGCGTGCGGGCACCATCCCCGACCTGGTGGCAGCGGTCGACAGCCCCCGACGGGTCAGCACTGACGAGCCCAGGGCCCGTCGGGTGCTCGAACTGGTCCCGTCCTTCCCCACTGCTACCTGGGGCCGCGACGAACTGCGCACCGGGGAGATGTGGAACTCGAACTCGCTCACCGCCTGGCTGCTCGCCCAGAGCGGCCACGACACCGAGACCGACGCCTTCCGGCCGCCAGCGGGTGGTCGCGCACCCGGATGGTCAGCCGGGTTGGTCGTCGCCGCCCGCACCACGGCTGACCACGACCGATGATGGCGCCAGGCAGACGGGGGCCAGGCCCCCGCCCGCCTGGCACTTGGTCAGCCGATGAGCGGTGTCACCAGCGCGCAGAAGTCGAAGTCCGGCTCGAACGAGGGAAGGTGGCCGCGTTTCCGGATGATCGTCTCCCTAATGACATCGCCGCCGGGCTGGCTGTCGCCCAAGGTGTCGAAGACCTGCCTGCGCACGATCGTGCCGTGCTCCCACAGCACGACCCGGCCGTGGCTGTCCCGGATCACGGAGTAGAAGATCCGCTCGACCGAGATGAACTGCCACACGTTCCCGTAGAGGTGCTTGGCCGAGACCTCCGTGAAGCGACTGGCCCCCGCGTTGAACAGCCGCTCGCCGGTGGCGGGGTTGGTCAGGACCTCACGGAACCTGTTGAAGGAGTCGTTCAGGAAGGCCTGCCCGTCCGAGCCGGGCACGTTGTAGTAGACGAAATGACCACGGGCTCGACCCTTGACGTTGATGTCGAAGCCACAACTGGAGTCCGTGAACGTGTAGGGAGAGTTGAACGAGCCCTGGTCGAAGATGTCGCCGCGCGGATGAGCCTGGGCGGGCGCCTCCACGGAGACGAACAAGGCACTGGCGAAGAGCAGGATCAATAGTCGACGCAACATGCGGTACTCCTTCATGGCCCCACGAAGAAGTGGTGACCCGGGTGGCATGAGCAACTTGGGTCGGCCTGGACAGTCGGCCGGCCTCGATCTCACCCAACCGAAGCGTCCATTCCGCGTCCATCATCGAGATGGGGGAACTCGGGCGGCCCGCAGATCGATCGCGTGCCGGCCGATCAGGTGCTCGCGGAGAGCATGCAACCCGGTCGCGACCCGGGCGTCGGGTCCCGGTCGCGACGCGCTGTCAGAGCTGCGAGCCCATCCATTCCTCGACGTCCGTCGAGGTCCGGGGGAGTGAGTCGGAGAGGTTCCGCGAGCCGTCAGCGGTGACGACGATGTCGTCCTCGATGCGGATACCGATGCCTCTGAGCTCCTCGGGGACGAGCAGGTCGTCCTCCTGGAAGTAGAGGCCGGGCTCGACGGTGAGCACCATTCCCTCGGCGAGCTGGCCCTTGGCGTAGGCGCTGGGGGCGGCCGCCCCGCAGTCGTGGACGTCCATGCCGAGCATGTGGCTGGTGCCGTGCAGCGTCCAGCGTGCGTACACCTTGCTGTTCGGGTCCAGCGCCTCCTCGGCCGGCACGGGTAGCAGGCCGAGGTCCCCGAGCCCGTGGGCGAGCACCGACATCGCGGCCTCGTGCGCGGCGGTGAAGGGTACGGCGGGACGCACGGCGTCGATCCCCGCCTGCTGTGCCTGGAGGACCAGGTCGTAGAGGTCGCGCTGCAGGTTGGTGAACGTTCCGTCCACGGGGAGGGTGCGGGTCACGTCGGCGGTGTAGAGGTTGTGCCCCTCGACGCCCATGTCGAGCAGCACCAGCTCACCGGGCGTGATCGGACCGGAGTTCTCGATCCAGTGCAGCGTCGTGGCGTGCTTGCCGCCTCCGACGATCGAGTCGTAGCCGATGTCGTTGCCCATCGCCCGGGCGCGGCGGAAGAACGTGCCCTCGATCCAGCGCTCGCCGTACTTCAGGACCTCGGCCCAGTCCCGCACGGAGTCCTGGAAGCCGAGGGCGGTGATGTCGCAGGCTTCCTGCAGCTCCCCGATCTCCCAGTCGTTCTTGACCAGGCGCATCTCCGAGACCACGCGGGCGAGGTCGGCGTCGAGGGCGGCGTCGGCCGAGACCATCCGGTCGACCGCGGTCGAGATGCCCCGGTGGACCCGGGTCTTGTGGGTGCCCGAGAGCTCGTCCTGCAGGCGGTCGATGTGCCGCACCCTGAGCCCGAGGGAGGACTCCATCTCGTGGAGGGACGGCCGGCGCCCCGCCCACAGCTCGCCGTACTGGCGATCGCGGAAGAACTCGTCGGTGTCGCGCGCGGACCTCGGCCGCGCGTACAAGATCGCCTCTTCGCCTGTGTCTCCTTGGATGACCAGCACCGCGTCGCTGGTCTGGTTGCCCGAGAAATAGGTGTGGGCGGTGTCGGACCGGAAGCGGTAGTCGGTGTCGTTGGAGCGCACCTTGTAGGTGCCGGACGGCAGCACCAGGCGCTCACCAGGAAACAGCGCGGCCAGCGCGGCCCGGCGCCGGGCGGCATGCTCGGCCACCGGGTGCCGCGGGAGGTCGAGGTCGCGGTCACCCCAGCCGGTGCGCATGAACGTGGAGTAGGCCTCCGGCACGGCGGGATCGTGCGACTCGGTCTTCGGGTCCGTCGTGATGGGTGCCGCGGTCTCGGACGTCGTCTGCTCGCTCACGCCGTCATCGTACGCCGCGGCCGTGGCCCGCAGCCGTTCACAGATAGGCTGCAGCCCATGCCTGCAGCCCGTCGCGACAGCCTCGCCTTCACGGTCGTCGTGACCGTGTTGGTGGCCCTGTGCGCGCTGCTGATGCTGCTGGTGATCGGCCTCTCCGGGGCTCCCGGATCGCTGTTACTCGCCACCGGGCTGGCGGCCCTTCCGGTCGGTCCGCTGGTGGGCTGCTACCTGTGGCTGGACCGATACGAGCCGGAACCCAAACGCCTGCTGATGCTGGGTCTGCTGTGGGGAGGCTTCGTCGCCACGGCGGCCGCGATCCTCATCCAGGGCCTCGGCGGCCTGGTCGTCGGCTTCACCGACAACCAGAGCCTCGCCATCGTCGCCCCGGTCTCCGAGGAGGCCTGCAAGGGCGCGTTCCTCCTGCTCCTGCTCTGGTGGCGGCGCGCCGAGCTCGACGGCATCCTCGATGGGATCGTCTACGCCGGCATGGTTGGCGTCGGGTTCGCGTTCACCGAGAACATCCTCTATCTCGCGGCCGCCTACAACGGCACCGACGGCGCGGGGCCCGGCGGCACCAATGCGCTGACGGCCACCTTCGTGGTCCGGTGCCTGCTCAGCCCGTTCGCGCACCCGCTGTTCACGACGTTCACCGGCATCGGTGTGGGCATCGCGGTGAACTCCCGTCGGGGCGTCGTGCGGGTGTTTGCGCCGTTGGGTGGTTATCTGCTCGCCGTGGCTGCCCATGCGATCTGGAACACCTCGACCATCTATGGCCTGGGCAACTTCGCGCTCGTGTACCTCGTGCTGATGGCCCCGGCGCTCTTCGGGGTGGCCGGCCTGGCCGTGTGGGCACGGCGCTCGGAGCGCAGGATGCTCGCCGCCGCCCTCGGGGACGCAGCCCGACGCGGCTTGGTCCCGGCGACCGACATAGGCTGGGTCGTCGACCTGGGTGCGCGCCGTCGCGCCCGTGCCTACGCCAAGCAGGTGGGTGGTGCCGCCGCCGAGCGGGCCATGCGCGAGTATCAGCAAGCAGCAGTGGAGCTCGGTTTCCTCCACCACCGCTATCTCCGGGGCACTCCGCCGCCGGACTTTGCAGCGCGTGGACAGGAGTACGTCGCGAGGATCGGCGCCGTACGCCCGACTATCGCCTTTCCCGGACAGGTGGTACCCACCCGATGACGCACATTGCTGCGGGCAAGGGCGACACCCAGATGTTGACGGCGCTGGTGCGCCTGCGCGGCTCGTTGCAGCTGGCCGCCCTGCCCCTCGACCTGAAGGGCGCCGAGGAGCAGCGCGCCGCGCGGCAGG
Source organism: Nocardioides sp. (assembly GCA_025965335.1). Taxonomy (GTDB): domain Bacteria; phylum Actinomycetota; class Actinomycetes; order Propionibacteriales; family Nocardioidaceae; genus Nocardioides. Next base: position 5,410 of record JAOPXC010000278.1, read on the forward strand.
AGATGGTCGACCAGCTCGAGGACTACGCCATCCCGCGGCTGATGACGATCGACGCACCCCTGCTTGCCGTCGTCGGAGGCTCCACCGGCGCGGGCAAGTCGACGCTGGTCAACTCACTGGTGGGTCGTCGCGTGACGACCCCCGGCCTGCTCCGCCCCACCACCCGGTCACCGGTCCTGGTGCACCACCCCGACGACGCGGAGTGGTTCGGGCAGGACCGGCTGCTCCCCGACCTCCAGCGCGTGACGCACTCGACCGACGACCCCGACGCCCTGCAGCTGGTCGCGTCCGACACGGTGCCGCGGGGCCTGGCGATCCTGGACGCGCCCGACGTGGACTCCGTCGAGGAGCGCAATCGCCTGCTCGCCGCCCAGCTGCTGTCGTCCGCCGACCTGTGGCTCTTCGTGACGTCGGCTGCGCGGTACGCCGACCAGGTGCCGTGGGAGTTCCTCAAGCAGGCTGCGGAGCGGTCGACCTCGGTTGCGATTGTCCTGGACCGCACGACCGACGAGGCGATCCACACCGTGTCGACCCACCTCGCCCGGATGCTGGCGAGCCGCGGTCTCAAGGACTCGCCGCTGTTCACCGTGCTCGAGGGCAAGGTCGACGACGAGGGGCTACTGCCGCCGGAGGCGGTCGCGGACGTCCGGGGCTGGCTCGTGTCGCTGGCCGCCGACACCGGAGCCCGTACGGCCGTGGTCAAGCAGACCCTCGACGGGGCCATCCGCACACTGACCCGTCGTACCCATGCGATCGCCGACGCGGCCGCCGAGCAGATCGAGGCCGCTGGTCGCCTGCGGCTCGACGCCGACCGCGCGTACGACGAGGCCGTCGCCGAGATCGCCAAGGCCTCCGCCGACGGCAGCCTCTTGCGCGGCGAAGTCTTGGCCCGCTGGCAGGAGTTCGTCGGCACCGGCGAGCTGCTCAAGTCCCTCGAGAACCGGGTTGGATGGATCCGCGACCGGGTCGTCAGTGCGGTCAAGGGCAAGCCCCAGCAGGCGGAGCGGGTCACCGTGGCCGTGGAGTCCGGGCTCGAGACGCTGATCCTGGAGTTCGCCGAGGAGGCCGCCGAGCAGGCAGCGGTGTCGTGGCAGCTGACCCCCGCCGGCCAGAGCCTGGTCGACGGGGCCGGCCAGGACCTCGGCCGCGCCTCCCGCGACCTGCGCCGCCGGGCCGAGCGCGCGGTGCGCGACTGGCAGCAGGACGTCCTGACGATGGTGCGCACCGAAGGAGCCGACAAGCGCAGCACGGCCCGGGTGCTGGCCTACGGCGTGAACGGGCTCTCGGTGGCCCTGATGGTGACCGTGTTCTCCACCACGGCCGGGCTGACCGGTGCGGAGGTCGGCATCGCGGGCGGATCCGCCGTCCTGGGTCAGAAGCTGCTGGAGGCCGTCTTCGGCGACCAGGCCGTCCGCACCCTGGCGGAGCGGGCGCGTCTGGCGCTCGACCTGCGGGTGCGTGCGCTGCTCAACTCCGAGCGGGCTCGTTTCACCGACCTGATCGACGCGCTCGAGCTCCATCCGGAGGCCCCCGACCAGCTTCGCCAGGCCTCGCGACGGGTGGACGACCTGCGGTTCGCCGTCATCCAGCATGACGCCGACGCCGCCCCCTGACCGGGTGATCCGCGGGTGCCCTAGGCTGAGCGCCGCACCACTTCAGACGCGCGTTCGAGGGAGAAGATGACGTCCTTGCTCGAGGGGGCCAAGAAACTGGTCACCCGGGGAACCGACATCGGTGCCCGGATCGAGGGTCTAGAAGCGGCGGTCGACGCCGCGCGTGGTCGACTCGACGACACCGTCCTCGACGAGGTGCGGAACACCGTCGACCGGGCCGCCGGGCGGCTGCGCCTCTCGGCCGAGCACACCGTCGTCGGTATCGCCGGGGCCACCGGGTCCGGCAAGTCCTCCACCTTCAACGCGCTGACCGGGCTGGAGCTGTCCGCCGTCGGCGTACGCCGCCCCACCACGTCCTGGGCCACGGCCTGCGTCTGGGGACGCGAGGGCGCCGATGAGCTGCTCGAGTGGCTCGGCATCCCGCCGCGACACCAGACCACGCGCGACTCGATGCTCGACACCCGGCGCGACGACCCCGACGCCCACGTCCTCGACGGCGTCGTACTCCTCGACCTGCCCGACCACGACTCGACCGAGGTGTCCCACCACCTCGAGGTCGACCGGCTCGTGCAGCTCGCCGACCTGCTGATCTGGGTCCTCGACCCGCAGAAGTACGCCGACGCGGCCATCCACGACCGCTACCTCGCGCCGCTCCAGACCCACGACGAGGTCATGCTCGTGGTGCTCAACCACATCGACTCGGTGCCCGAGGAGCGTCGCCAGTCGATGCTCGACGACGTCCGCCGCCTGCTCGACGCCGACGGCCTGCAGCGGGTCCCCGTCATCGCGCTGAGCGCGCGCACCGGCGCCGGGGTCGCGGAGCTCAAGGCCGAGATCGCCAACCGCGTCGCGGCCAAGAAGATGATCCGGACCCGGCTCGAGGCCGACCTCAAGGCGGCTGCCACGCAGCTGGACGAGCTGTCCGGGCAGGGCCGGACCCGCGTTCTCCCGGACAACCGGGTCAGCGACCTCGAAGCCGCCCTGGCCGACGCCGCCGGGGTCCCGACGGTCGTCGACGCCGTGGAGCGCTCGACCCGGCTCCGCGCCGGTCGCGCCACCGGCTGGCCGGTCGTGTCATGGCTCTCGCGCTTCAAGCCCGACCCGCTCAAGCGGCTGCACCTCGACCTCGGTGCCGATGGCCGTCAGCTCACGGCCCGGGCGCGTACGTCGGTCCCGGAGGCCACCATGGTCCAGCGGGCCCGCGTCGACACCGAGATCCGGGCCCTCGCCGACGACGTGTCCGACGGGCTCGGTCGCCCGTGGGTCGAGTCGATCCGAGGTGCGTCGATCTCGCGGCTGCCCGACCTGAACGACCGGCTGGACAGCGCCCTGGGCGGCGTCGACCTGGGCGCGACCCGGATCCCGATCTGGGCGGGCGCCGTGCGTTTCCTGCAGTGGGTTCTCATCCTGGCCGCCCTCGGCGGCGCCGGGTGGACGGCGGCTCTCGTCGCCTCGGGCACGCTCGGGGACGCCGGGACGCCGAAGCTCGCGGGTGTGGCCGCACCGTTGCTGCTGTTCGTGGGCGGTGTCGCCCTCGGCGTCCTGCTCGCGCTGGTGTGCCGATTGCTCGTCGGGCTGACCGCCCGGGCGCGCGCGGAGGCGGCCGACAGGCGGCTGCGAGCCGCGGTCCACGGCGTGACCAACGAGCTGGTGGTGGAGCCGCTCCAGGCCGAGCTGGTCGCCTACACAACGGTCCGCGCCGGACTCGCCAAGGCGCTCAGGTAGCTCGTCGCGTCCGTCTTCCCTCCACCGACGCGTCTCGCGCACCCATCTCCACAGCTCGTCCAGCCCGTTGTCGGCGTCGTCGGTGTGCGCGTCGAGTCTCGGTACCGATCACCGGATCGACCGGATCGAGACAAGGAGACAGCATCGATGAACGAGACGCTCATGACCCTCCAGGGCCGGCTGGGCAGCAACGTCACCACGCGCGTGGTCGGCGACGCCGTGGTGGCCAGCTTCCGGTTGGCCAGCAACCCGCGCCGCTACCATCGCAAGACCGATGAGTGGGTCGACGGTGAGACCCAGTGGTACACCGTCACCGCCTGGCGCAGCCTCGGCGAGAACTGCGAGCGCTCCCTGCGCCGCGGTGACCCCGTCGTCGTCCACGGCCGGTTCACGATCTCGCCCTGGACCAACGCCGACGGGGTGCCGATGCTGTCCCTCGAGATCGAGGCGAGTTTCGTGGGTCACGACCTCAACCGCGGCGCCACGATGTTCACCCGGACCCCGCGGCCCACCGATCCCTCGTCCGACGAGCCGGCACCGGAGGCCCGGGACCATCCCGCCGAGGAGGTCGTCACCGCCGCCTGAGCGCGGCCGGCACTCCGGCTCGGGGAGGCGACGGGTTGGGACCCATCTCCGCCGCCCGCCACACCGTCGAACGGTCCCGTCGCCTGGACCCCGAACTGCTGCACGAGTCGGTGGACGGGAGTGGTCGTTCATCGAGACGCTGCGCCACCTGGTGTTCGCCACCGGACGCCGACACGGAGCCCGTCGACGGCGTGGGCTGGCCGGAGCCCCGCAGCTACCCGGTGCGCGAATGTCTGCTGATCGTCCTCAACGAAGAATGGGAGCACCGGCTGTACGCCGAGCGCGACCTGGACGCGTTGGAGGCACGTAACGCGTAGCGCTTCACCCTGCGGGCCCAACTTCCAGGCGCGGGGGCGCCGGGTAGGTTCGAGGCACCACAGACGGGAGGACCGACCGTGATCGAGCTGACCAAGGGCCAGGAGCTGGCGCTGGCCACCGAGGATGGACAGCCGCTGACCAGGATCAAGTTGGGGATCGGCTGGGACAAGGCGCGGACCGCGGGCTTCATCGGCACCGGTGCGCCCCACATCGACCTGGACGCCACGGCAGTGGAGTACGCGGGGCACCAGTTCTTCGACATGGCGTTCTACAACAACCTGAAGACCCGTGACGGCTCGGTGGTGCACCTGGGCGACAACCTCACCGGACACGGGGAGGGTGACGACGAGGTCCTCACCGTGGACCTGAGCCGGGTACATCGGCAGATCGACACGATCGTCTTCCTGGTGAGCAGCTACCAGGGCCACAGCCTTGAGTGGATCAACCACGCCTACTGCCGGCTGGTGGGGGATGACGAGGTCGAGCTCGCCCGGTTCACCCTCACCGGTGGCGTGTCCCAGACGGGCTTGGTGCTGGCCAAGCTCTTCCGCGACGGCGACCGGTGGCGGCTTCGGGCGATCGGGGAGGGGATCGCGGTCAAGATTCCGACGGAGTCGGTGGAAGCGCTGCGCCCCTTCCTCTGACGGGCCATTCCCGTCGGATGACCGCTCGGCCTTGACCCCCGGTCCGGGCGGGTCTTCGATGGAGCTCCCAACCAAGAGGAGGCCACCATGGCCAAATACCTACTCAAGGTGTCGTACTCGGTGGACGGACTGAAGGGTGTCATGAAGGAGGGCGGTACCAGCCGGACGAAGGCTGTGGAGCGTGCCCTCGCGGGCGTCGGGGGGTCGCTCGAGTCGTTCTACTTCGCGTTCGGCGGTGACGATGTCTATGTCATCGCCGAAGTTCCCGACCACGGCGCAGCGATGGCGATGGCCGCGGCGGTGGGAAGCTCAGGAGCGATCAGCAGCTACGAGACGGTGGTCCTGCTGTCGCCCTCCGAGGTCGACAAGGCCATGAACGTGGCCGTCGACTACGCCCCGCCCGGTTCTTAGGGCGCCTACCGGGAATGTCCGGACCTGGCCGTAGGGTCGGTCTGGTGAACCGACGATGAGCAAGATGGATGACCTGCGCGCCATGCGCGAGGCTCGCTATGAGCAACTAGCGGCACGCGGCACCAAGCCCACTGCGGGGCCCAAGGGGACGGAGCGACCAGCTCCCAAACCAGCCGTGGCCCGAAGTCCCGCAGCCAAGCCGGAGCTTCCGGACACGCAGCTGTGCGGCCACCGCGCCATCAGCGGGCGCACCTGCACGCGTGAACAGGGGCACGCGGCCAAGAGCCACCGCTACTCCTGAGTGGCCGGAGCCAGTCGCAGCGACGCTTGAGGCTTTGAGTCAGCCGTACCCGCCCGAGCTCGGCCAGCCCTTCGCGCCGAGGTACCAGACGGCCGAGGTCAGCACGACGACGACGAGGAGAGCGAAGAGCAGGCCACCGGCCACCGGCAGGAACCACCCAGGTGCGCGCCTCGACCGGACCGCGACCACCTTCACCAGCACGGCACCGAAGACTGCGCAGCCGAGGAGGCCGTGCACGACCGTCCGCGTCGCCACCTTCTCGCCGTCCGCCAACGTCCCGCTCTCCAAGCCCAGGGCCCACAGGCAGTGGTAGGCGACGAAAGCGGTCAGCAGGAGGGCGACGGTCCCGGAGATGCGGTGCGCCGTGCCCAGCCAGGACGGCGCCTTGATCCCGAGCTTGCCGTAGATCCAGAGCGCGCCGATGACCTGCAGCACGGCCAGCACCCCGATCACCGTCGAGACCACTACTTTCATGGCGATGACGGTGTCGAAACCGAGGGTGGTCGTGGCGTCGAGTGTCGGGTTGTGCACCTTCCCGAACACCCCGATGAGAAGCGCGACGACCGCGCCGGCAGCGAACGCGCTCAACGGGACGGCCATGCCCTTCTGGGCGGTGGTGTCTGCCATTGGTTCAGGATGCTCCGAGCCGTGCTGATTGGGAATGGCTCCCGGGCTGCGTCCGGGACCAGAGGGCCGCTGTGCGTCGCCGTGTGCGCCCGCGGCGCCGACGTGGGCGCGGTGTTGCGGCTGCGCCCAGGCTCCTCGGCCGGCTTCTTCTGGCGCCGGCACCGATGAATCGGACCGGTGTCGAGAGTCGGACAAGCATGACCATCACGACGGCTCACCTGTCCGTGTCCCTCGACGGCTTCGTCGCCGGCCCGAACCAGACCATGGCCGATCCGATCGGCCGCGGCGGGCTGGCGCTGCACCAATGGCACTTCGACGCGGACGAGCCCGGTCACGAGGTCGACGCACGCTGGACGGCTGAACTGCTACGGCCGCGCGGCGCGTACGTCATGGGACGCAACATGTTCGGCCCGGTGCGAGACGCATGGTCGACGCACGACGGCGACTGGCGCGGCTGGTGGGGCGACGAACCGCCCTACCACGCACCCGTGTTCGTGCTGACCCACCACGCGCGCGAGCCGATCGAGATGGCGGGCGGGACGACCTTTCACTTCGTCACCGAAGGTCTCGAGAGGGCACTGGAACTGGCGCGCACGGCCGGCGGCGGCGATGTCGACATCGCCGGCGGGGCCTCGACCGTCCGTCAGGCGCTCAGAGCCGGCGAGCTCGATGAGTTCGCATTCGACATCGTTCCTGTGCTGCTCGGCTCGGGCGAGCGGCTGTTCGACGAAGGGATCCGGGCCGGGTTCGAGTTGCTGGAGGGCGAGCACTCCCCATGGGCGACCCACGTGCGGTACCGGATTTGCCACTGACCCGGGCCGCGCCTTTTCGATGCCGCGATCCGGGCGCCCATGGCCGAAGGGCGGAAGGTCAGGCGGGCTGCCGTTCCAGCGGCACCGTCGGCCTCCGGCGGCGCAGCCCTCGACTTGCAACGAACCCCGCGGCGTACAAGGCCACCCAGAGCACGGTGACGTCAAGCATCAGGTTTGCCCATCGGACGCTGACGGGATGCTCCCAAGGGCTGATGAGAGACACGTCGTCTGGCAGGGGCGTGTCGAGCGAAGATTGGTCTTGGGTGACCCAGTGGAACGGCCAGCCAAACGCCACCGCTCTTTGCTCCGCAAGATGCGAGACCTGGGCGGCCTGCCCCATGGGACTGAGCATCACAATTGTGCAGGCCACGACGAGCGACATCACGCCGACCAGTAGCCAGTGCCCGGCATGGCTGCCACGAGCCTTCTCGTCCGGACGCTCGCCCATCGGGACAACCTAAGTGCCGTGAGCCCGCTTCCGCAGGTTCCGCTGAACTTGCATCCCGCTCACGGGAGTCCCATTGCCAGCGCGCCGCATCTGTGGGTGGGCTTGCCGGTGGAAGGATTCGAGACGATGGACGACATGGATTGCGACAACTGCGGCGCCCGGATGCGCTGGGAGACCTCGCACTCGCGATGCGACCGGTGCGGACACATTCGCCCGTGCTGTGAGGGTGCTCCGGTGACGGCCAGCTGCGTAGTGCCTCACCCATCCAGTACGGCGGCCGGTCCGCGCCCGACTGCCTCCCCACACGAAGAGGCTCGCGAGGAACGCGAGCACGACGAGGACGGCGTCGGGCCCCTCCGCTGACCATGCCGGACCGGGCGCGCCGAGACGATCGGCAGCCATGGGTCGTGGGACGGTCTTCGTCATGGAACTCCCTGCGTCCTTCGACCTTCGTGACCGGGTGGCCCTCGTCACCGGTGCCGGCAGCCCTCAGGGCATCGGCTTCGCAGCCGCAGCGTTGCTGGGGCGTCTCGGGGCGGCGGTCGTGCTCGGCGCGACGACGAGTCGTGTCGAGCGGCGCGTCGAGGAGCTTCGAGAGTCGGGCATCGATGCCGCATCCCGAGTTGGCGACCTGACGAGTGAGGACGCCGCACGCGACCTGGTCTCCACGACCGTCGACCACTACGGACGCCTCGACATCCTCGTCAACAACGCGGGCATGGTCTCCACCAGTGACGCCAGCTTCGAGTCGGGAACGGTCGAGGAGATGACGCTGGAGACCTGGCAGGCTTCGATGCGGCGAAACCTGGACACCGCCTTCCTGGTGAGCAAGGCGGCGCTGCCGATCATGAGCCGGCAGCGATGGGGCCGCATCGTGATGGTGGCCAGCGTCACGGGGCCGGTGATGGCCATGAAGGGTGACGTCGCCTACGGCACCGCAAAGGCCGGCATGGTCGGTTTGACGCGGGCACTCGCGATCGATGCGGCCGCTCGCGGCATCACCGTCAACGCTGTCGCCCCCGGCTGGATCGCGACGAGCTCCCAGACCGACCAGGAGCAGGACCAGGGGCCGCTGACCCCGATCGGGCGCCGCGGCACGCCGGGCGAGATCGCATCCGCCATCGCCTGGCTCAGCTCTCCCGGGTCGTCGTACATCACCGGACAATGCATCGTGGTCGATGGTGGCAACAGCATTGCCGAGGAACGATCGACCAGCTAGCCACGCGCGGGATCTGAGTTCTTCGCGTCCTGCGCGACCTGATCCGACCCCGGTCGTCGTGTCCCGGGAGGCACCGGATCGGTGGTCGTCCCGGTTCCCGACGCCGCGACCCCCCGATCGGGTCTCATGTCGTTGTGGCAACTACCCTCGGAGCATGGCGGAATATGTGTTCACCCTGCGCAATGTGCGCAAGGCCCACGGCGACAAGGTCGTCCTCGAGAACGTGACATTGTCCTTCCTTCCCGACGCCAAGATCGGTGTCGTCGGCCCGAACGGCACCGGCAAGTCGTCGCTGCTGAAGATCATGGCCGGGCTCGACAAGCCCAACAACGGTGACGCGATCCTCGCGCCCGGCGCGACCGTGGGGATGCTCCAGCAGGAACCGCCGTTGACGGAGGGCAAGACGGTCCTCGAGAACGTCGAGGAAGCGGTCGGCGAGATCAAGTCCAAGCTTGCCCGGTTCAACGCGATCTCGGAGGAGATGGCCGACCCCGAGGCGGACTACGACAAGCTGCTGCCGGAGATGGGTGACCTCCAGGAGTTCCTGGACCACTCCAACGCGTGGGACGTCGACAGCCGGCTCGACCAGGCGATGGACGCGCTGCGCTGCCCGCCGCCGGACGCCATCGTCGACACCCTGTCCGGGGGCGAGCGCCGCCGGGTTGCGCTGTGCAAGCTGCTGCTCCAGCAGCCCTCCCTGCTCCTTCTCGACGAGCCCACCAACCACCTCGACGCCGAGTCCGTGCAGTGGCTCGAAGGACACCTCAAGGACTACCCGGGCGCCGTCCTGGCCGTGACCCACGACCGGTACTTCCTCGACAACG
>JAOPXC010000361.1 GCA_025965335.1 Nocardioides sp.
CGTAGTCGGAATGCGGTCCCGGTCGACGATCCCGGATCCGGCTGCACGCGCGACATTCTCACCGAGGCCTCGGCGCGCCCGCGCGCCGCCCCTGCGCCGCACCGCGTCCGCAACCGCCGGTTGGCCGGCCAGCACACCGCCGAGGACCAGGACCATCCCGAGCGCCTGCGCCCGGCCGAACAGCTCGCCCGCGACGAGCACGCCGAGGGTCGTCCCCACGACCGGGTTGAGCAGCCCGATCAGGGACACCGCGCCCGCAGGCATGTGGGTGAGGCCGTGGAACCAGCAGGCATAGGCCACCGCCGTGCCCAGGACGCCGAGCCAGAGGAAGCCACCCAGGGCGGGCAGGTCGAGCGCGGGCGGCGCACCTTCGACCAGCAGACCGACGGGGAGCAGCACGAGACCACCGACCACGAGCTGCCACGAGACGAGGGTCAGCATGTCGACGGGGGCCGGCCAGCGTTTGACGAGCACGAACCCGAACGCGGACACCAGGACCGATCCCGACGCCGCCAGCAGGCCGACGGTGTCGACGGCCCCCGGCGACCGCAGCACCAGGAGGCCCACCCCGACCAGGCCGACCAGTGCGGCCCCGATCCGGAGGCCTCCCGGCCGTTCGCTCACCAGCCCCCAGGCGAGAGCCATCACGACCAGCGGGGAGGTGGCCTGCAGGGTGGCGGCCAGGCCACCGGGCAGGTGGAAGGCGGCGAGGAAGATCAGCGGGAAGAACAGGCCGATGTTGCAGACGCCGAGCGCCACGGCGCGCCACCACCAGATTCCGTGCGGCAGCCGCCGACGCAGGGCGAGCAGGACCAGGCCGGCCGGGAGGGCCCGCACGGTCGCTGCGAACAGGGGCCGGTCCGGAGGCAGGAGCTGGTCGCTGACCAGGTACGTCGTGCCCCACGCCAGCGGGGCGACGCTGGTGACGAGCGCGGTGCGCCAGGAGAAAGTTTCCACGGAAAGAACTATACCTTCCCAGTAAGATATATTCCAGACATGGAACTTGAACCCGACCACGTCGGCCGGATCATGGCGCAGTGGCACGCGGAGCGAGCCGATCTCGACGTGTCTCCCCTGGGCATCATCGGCCGCCTGCACCGGCTCGCGGCGCGGCTGACCGAGGAGCTGGTCGCGGTCTACGCGGAGTTCGGTCTGGGTGAGGGGGAGTTCGACATCCTGGCGACGCTCCGACGCACCGGGGCGCCGTGCGAGCTCACGCCCGGGGAGCTCGCCGCGTCGACCATGGTGACCTCTGGGGCGATCACCAAGCGCGTGGACCGGTGCGTCGAGCAGGGCTGGGTCACGCGACGGGTCAGCGAGCGCGACGCCCGCGGCCGGGTCGTCGCCCTCACCGAAGCCGGCCGTGCGTTGATCGACCGCGCGTTCGAGGCGCACGTGGCCAACGAGGCCCGCCTGGTGGCCGGCCTCAACGACCTGGAACGAGCCCGGCTGGCGCACCTGCTCGAGGCCTGGGGCCGGACGCTGGATGTCTGAGCTGTCTGGGCTGTCCAAGGTCTCGGTCCACCGGCTCGCGCAGCTGCTCGTCTCGTGTGCCGTGCTCGGCGTCGGGGTCGGGCTGATGCTGGACGCCCGGCTGGGCTCGGACGGCTACTCCGCACTCATCAACGGGATCGCGATCGCGTCCGGTCGCGCCTTCTGGGTGGTGAACCTTCTCGTCGGTGTCGTGCTGGTGCTCATGGCTGGCTGCGCGGACGGCCACCGGGCGTCGGCACCGTGATGCAACCGGTCGTGGTCGGCGTCGTCGTGAGCCTGATGCTCGACGTGCTCCCCGGCCCCGCGTCGTCCGGTGCCCGCTTGCTCGAGATGCTCGCGGGGTTCGTGGTGGTCTGCGTGGGCGTGGCGGGCTATCTGGTGGCCGACCTGGGTGCCGGTCCGACCGAGGTGGCAGCACTCGCCTGGGACCCGCCGGTGCCGTTTCGGTGGAGCTACTCCCTCGTCCAGGTCGTGGGCGCCTCGGTGGGATGGTTGCTCGGCGCGTCGGTCGGCGTGGGGACCCTCCTGGTGGTCGTGCTCATCGGCCCGGCGGTGGCGTGGCTGTTACCGCTCCTCGCGCCGCCGCCGGACCGACGCAGCGAGGTTGCTCAGCCGGGGATGTAGGCGAACTCGTCCGGGTTGGGTCCGGTCCGACCGGCCTCCCCCTGGTCCAGGGCGCTGATCGCGGCGACTTCGTCCCGGCTGAGCGAGAAGTCGAAGATGTCGAAGTTCTCACGCATCCGCTGCTCGTGCGTCGACTTCGGGAACACGATGTCGCCGCGCTCGACGTGCCAGCGCAGCGTCACCTGCGCCGGCGTCTTGCCGTGCGAGGCGGCGATCTTGCCGATCGCCTCGTCACCGAGCACCTTCCCCTGGGCGATCGGGGACCAGGCCTCGACCTCGATGCCGTGTCGGATCGATGCGGCGCGCGCCGCCTCGTTGGTGAAGTAGGGGTGGACCTCGATCTGGTTCACCGCCGGCACGATGCCTGTCTCGGTGACCAGCCGGTCGAGGTGCGCTGGCTGGAAGTTCGAGACGCCGATCGAGCGGGCCCGGCCGTCGCCCACGAACTCGGCGAGCGTCTGCCACGTCGAGACGAAGTCGCCGTCGTACAAGGTCGGCAACGGCCAGTGGATGAGGAACAGGTCGATCTGCTCGAGCCCCAGCTTCGTCAATGTCTCGTCGAACGCCCGGCGGGCATCGTCCGGCCGGTGGTAGCCGTTGTTGAGCTTGCTGGTGATGTAGAGCTCGTCGCGGGGGATCCCGGACGCACCGATCGCCGCGCCGACCTCGTGCTCGTTCTGGTACATCTCCGCCGTGTCGACATGGCGGTAGCCCACCTCGAACGCTTGGGTCACCGCATCGGCCGTCTCGGCCGGCGGCACCTGGAAGACTCCGAAGCCGAGCTGCGGGATGGTCGTCTGGTTGTTGAGCGTGATGGTCGGAATGGTCATACATCGACGAAACCAGCCGCCTCCAAACATGTCCGCACGAGAGGATGGCCCGGTGAGTCAACTTCCGCACTACACCGACTACGACACCCGTCTCGCCGCCTACGCGGTCATCGTCGACGAGCAGGACCGCCTCCTGCTGGCCCTGTGGAACGAGGGCAACGAACCGCGCTGGACGTTGCCGGGCGGTGGGGTCGAGCTGCACGAGTCCGTCGAGGAGGCGGTCGTCCGCGAGCTGCGCGAGGAGACGGGGTACGACGTACGCGTCGGCGAGCTGTTCGCGCTCGACACCTACGTCCTGCCCGGTTCCCGGCGGCTGAGCGGGGCCGGCCGCCCGCTCAAGGCGGTCCGCGCGCTGTTCGCCGCGACGATCATCGGCGGCGAGCTCACCCACGAGGTGGGCGGCAGCACCGACGAGGCCCGCTGGGTGCCGTTGACCGAGGTGCGGGCGCTCCCGCACGTGTCCCTGGTGGAAATCGCCCTGCGGCTGCTGGCCCGGGCCAAGTGACCACACGGTTGAGCGTGAGCCCCGAGTCCACCGCGGCGCTCGAGGAGACGAGCGCGGGCCAGAATTCCCGCGCGACCGGGAACAAGGCGGCCCGGACCTCCGTTGAACCAAGTGAGCAAAGTTGAGTTGATCGGGCTCAACTTGTTTGTCAGACTCGCCGGAACGGCGCAGGATGGCGGCACCACGGGCCCCGGGCCCAAACGCTCAGCCTGACTCAACACAGACTTCAATCCGGAGGTAACGAACCATGGCACGTGCGGTTGGCATCGACCTCGGTACGACGAACAGCGTCGTCTCGGTCCTCGAGGGTGGCGAACCCACCGTCATCGCAAACGCGGAAGGCGCGCGCACCACCCCATCGGTCGTCGCCTTCGCCAAGAACGGCGAGGTCCTCGTCGGTGAGGTCGCCAAGCGGCAGGCCGTCACCAACATCGACCGGACCATCCGGTCGGTGAAACGCCACATGGGCACCGACTGGTCCGTCAAGATCGACGACAAGTCCTTCACCCCCCAGCAGATCAGCGCGTTCGTGCTGCAGAAGCTCAAGCGGGACGCCGAGGCCTACCTCGGGGAGCCCGTGACCGACGCCGTGATCACGGTGCCGGCGTACTTCTCCGACGCACAGCGCCAGGCGACCAAGGAGGCGGGCGAGATCGCCGGCCTCAACGTCAGCCGCATCGTCAACGAGCCCACCGCGGCCGCGCTCGCGTACGGACTCGACAAGGGCGACGACCAGACGATCCTCGTCTTCGACCTCGGTGGCGGCACGTTCGACGTGTCCCTGCTCGAGATCGGCGAGGGCGTGGTCGAGGTCAAGGCGACGTCCGGTGACAACCACCTCGGTGGTGACGACTGGGACGCCCGGGTCGTCGAGTGGATGGTCAAGAAGTTCAAGGACAACAACGGTGTCGACCTCGGGGCCGACAAGATCGCCAAGCAGCGCCTCCAGGAGGCCGCCGAGAAGGCGAAGATCGAGCTGTCGTCCTCCAGCGAGACGACGATCCACCTTCCCTACATCACCCACGGCGAGAGCGGTCCGCTGCACTTCGAGGAGAAGCTCACGCGCAGCGAGTTCCAGAAGCTGACGTCCGACCTCCTCGACCGCACCAAGGCCCCGTTCGAGCAGGTGCTCAAGGACGGCGGCGTCGCGATCGACAAGATCGACCACGTCGTCCTCGTCGGTGGTTCGACCCGGATGCCGGCCGTCACCGAGGTGGTCAAGGGACTGCTCGGCGGCAAGGAGCCCAACAAGGGCGTCAACCCGGACGAGGTCGTGGCCGTCGGTGCCGCGCTGCAGGCCGGTGTCCTCAAGGGTGAGGTCAAGGACGTGCTGCTCCTCGACGTGACCCCGCTCAGCCTCGGCATCGAGACCAAGGGCGGCGTGATGACCACGCTGATCGAGCGCAACACGACCATCCCGACCAAGCGGTCCGAGATCTTCACGACCGCCGACGACAACCAGCCGTCGGTCGAGATCAAGGTCGCGCAGGGCGAGCGCCAGATGTGGGCCCAGAACCAGGGGCTCGGCAACTTCGAGCTGACGGGTCTGCCCCCGGCGCCCCGCGGCATCCCGAAGATCGAGGTGACCTTCGACATCGACGCCAACGGCATCGTGCACGTCTCCGCCAAGGACCAGGCGTCCGGCCGCGAGCAGTCGATGACGATCTCCGGTGGCTCCGCGCTCGGCAAGGACGAGATCGACCGGATGGTCCGCGAGGCCGAGCAGTACGCCGAGGAGGACGCCCAGCGTCGCCAGGCCGTCGAGGCTCGCAACCAGGCCGACTCGCTCGTCTACTCGACGGAGAAGTTCCTCGAGGAGAACGTCGACAAGATCCCCGAGGACGTCCGCGCCGAGGTCAGCGCCGACGTGGCGACCCTCAAGACCACCCTCGAGAACGCCGAGGCGAGTGCCGACGAGATCCAGGTCGGTGTCACCAAGCTGAACGAGTCCAGCCAGAAGATGGGCGCGGCCATGTACGCCGCGGCCGAGGCGGAGACCGCCGCGGCCGGAGGCAGCACCGGTTCGACCGGCGAGGCCGACGACGACGTGGTCGACGCCGAGATCGTCGACGAGGGCTCGGCCGACGGCGCCGCTGACGCGGCTGCTGACACCGCCGCTGATGGTGCTTCGGATGCCGAGGGCGAGAGCAAGTGACCGACACGCCCTACGAACCGCAGGGCGGCCCCGACGGGGAGGAAGCCCGGGCTCCCTCCCCGCCGGGGTCCTTCGGCGACGAGGCGGCGGAGCTGGCGGACGAGCCCTTCGAGAGGGTTGCGGCGCAACCTCCTCAGGAACCAACCGAGGTCGAGGAAGACCTGACCGCCGCGGACGAGCTGGCGGTGACCCTGATGGCCCTGGCCGAGCGGACCAGCGACCTGCAGCGGTTGCAGGCCGAGTTCGTCAACTACAAGCGCCGGGTGGATCGGGACCGGGACCTGATCCGCGAGAACGCGACGTACACCGCGCTCGCGCCGATCACCGAGGTCCTGGACACGATCGATCGGGCCCGCGAGCACGCGCCGCTGGAGGACGGTTTCAGGGCCGTCGCCGACCAGCTCGAACGCATCGTCACCTCGCTCGGGCTGACGAAGTTCGGTGCCGTCGGAGACCCGTTCGACCCGACCATCCACGAGGCCCTCTCCCACATCGGCGAGGACCCCGAGGTCTCGGTGACGACCTGCAAGGTGATCGCCAAGGCCGGCTATCGGATCGGCAACCGGGTCGTCCGGGCCGCGCAGGTGCTCGTAGTTGATCCGCCCAGTGTTGATCCGCCCAGCGTCGCTCCCACCAGCGATCCGGCCCGCGGTGACCAGGGCGATCCGGACAGCGCGCCGACCGAGTAAGAGAGCATCAGGAGAGGGGGTGGGCGAATGAGCACCACCGACGGCTTCCGGGCCGATTGGGCGACGAAGGACTTCTACGCCGTGCTGGGCGTCAAGAAGGACGCCACGGCCGACGAGATCAAGAAGGCCTACCGCAAGCTGGCGCGCGCCAACCACCCCGACTCCAACCCCGGCGACACCGCCAAGCACGACA
>JAOPXC010000079.1 GCA_025965335.1 Nocardioides sp.
GAGGACACGGCATGACCGAAGACGAGATGCAGATCCGCGAATTGATCGTGGCCTGGGCACACGCGGTCCACAAGGGCGACCTGAACGCCGTCTTGGCCGACCATGCCGAGGACATCGTGATGTTCGACGTTCCCCCGCCCAACGAGGGGGTTCGCGGTATCGCTGCGTATCGCGAGGCTTGGCCGGACTTCTTCGCATGGCAGGCCTCAGGCGCCTGCTTCGAGATCGTGTCATTGGACGTGACGGCTGGCGCAGACGTGGCCTACGCGCACGGACTGCTGCGATGCTCGATCCCGGAGGGACTACGCGAGGACCCCTCACACCAACTGCGGCTGACCTGGGGGCTGCGCCGCGAGGAGGAACGCTGGGTCGTGGCACACGAACACCACTCGTTCCCGCTCAAGGAGTAGGGCCCCAGGCGACACCTCGGGATACACGCACGATGGGCCGACAAGCTGGATTCCCGTTGCTCGATCCGCTCGCGGGAGCGGAGGCGGCCGAACTCTCTCCCCGGGGAAGCTCGACGATGAGTTCACTTGCGATTCGAGGTCTGCCCTCGCGGAGGAGGAGAAATGGACGTGGATCTGTTCGCTGGTGTCGCCGTCAGCGACCTCCAGCGCGCCATCACCTGGTTTGACCAGTTATTCGGCGATGCTGAGTCGTTCGAGCCGAACGACACCGAGCGCGTCTGGACGGTGGCGGAGCACCGCCACGTTTACGTCGAACTCAAGCCTGAGCATGCCGGGCATGCCATGGTCACCCTGTTCGTGGACGACTTCGACGCGTTCACCGAAGCCGCGGCGCGGCGCGGCATCCACCCGGAGACGCGGGAGACATACGACAACGGTGTCCACAAAGCCACATATCGCGACCCGGACGGCAACGAGGTAGGCGTCGGGGGAGCACCCGTGCTCACCTGAGTTGCAACGCCGCTCCATCGGAGGAGATCCCCGTGTGGGACGGCCCGGCCAACCGCGTCAATGGCCGGTATGACGCTGCTGTGTAGTGGACGAAGGGACGCGCCGCTGCAAATCGCGCGACCAGCGGCACGAGCCTGCTGGGGGTCCGAAACGTTCCCCGGAAGCGGACGGCCGGGTCAGGGGCGTCGTGCTGCTCGCCTTCGCGAGGCACCTCGCCGGAAGTCACGAACGCCAGCAGGCCACGTAGCTGCGCCAACTCCGTCGGGTCGACGTGGTCAGCGGCGGATGCATCGTCCTCCTCGGAAGTGCCGACGTGCCTGCGAAGGATAAGTCCACCTACCGGAAGCATCCGAACCTGAGGTCCACTCAGTCCGAGCGACAAGGAGAGGTAGAGCATCGCGCGGTCATAGGCGCCGGCGAAGGGGTGCCGGAACCGTTCGAGGAAGGCTTTCCGGTCGTCGGCGAGGCTGTTCCACACCAGGGAGAGCGTTCCGAGCTCGATGGCGTGCAGGGCGTTGAGCAGGTCGGTTCGAAACGGGGCAGGCAATGCTGCGGTCGTTGACGCCCACTGATCCATGGCATCGTCGAGTTCGGGCCAACCGGAGCCTGTGCTTGGCACGTGCGGACAGTACGCCCGTGCACCGGCCGCAGCTGATCGCCGACTCCACGCCGCGGTTAGCACGCGTGTTCCTTGCGCGACGCATTGGCGAAAAGACTCGACTCCGAGCGCCTCAGGCGCGGTGCTGGACGAAAGCAACCTGGTGCGCCGTGCACGCCATTACGAGGGCGACGATCCAACCGATGAACGTCCAGCCCAGCAGGACGTTCACCAGTCCCACCGCCCAACTGTTCGACTTGCCTCGCGTCGCGGCGATGGCCCAGGGGAGCATGTAGCCGACCGACAGGACAGTGAGAATCCAGGCAATCGCCACTTCGGCACCGTTGGTCCGAGCGTCGGTCATGACCACCGGCGCCTCGAAGGCCGGCCGGTAGACGGGGACGGCGGCGGGCGCCCTGTGCTCAGTCCACTTCAGGCCGTCCCAGTATCGCTGCTCGCCATTGAGCGGATACCAGCCGGAAGGCGTCGTCAAAAAGGGAGCTGCAGGCGACACGACCGCCGGAACGGCTGACGGCGGCGCGAGCGATGGCGCGACAGGCGCAGGGCTGTTGGCGGTTGACACAACAACCCCGGTCGGCAACGTTGCCGTTGGGAGGGTCGCCCCGATGGGCGCTGTCTCGTCAGTCTGGAAGCCGCCCTGATCGGTCATAGGACTGATCCTCGCTCAGCGCACCTGTCCGCGGGGACAAATCGCGGCATACGTCCGCGCCCGCTCGAAGGATGGAGGTCTACGCGCGCAAAGGCGCACCTCGTCAGTGCACGACCCGCGGCATGGTCGGGCGGTTTCACACCCCCCGCGTGACGCCTGCCTCCGCGCCAGGCGTCGCGCTGCCGTGGCTCGCAACAGGGCCTACTTCACGCCGGTCACGACCAACATCTCGCATGGCCCGACAAACCCGTCCGGACCTTCGAACCTGCCCAGCTCGTCGGTGATCTCTTGCCACGTCGCGGCCTGGCCGGGCGCGTCGACACCAACGAGCATCTGGTGCAGGGCGCCGAAGGACTCCTGCTCGAACCGCACGCAGTCGGCCGCCCGCGACATCCGCACCGGCGATGGCACCGCGGTGACCGTGACGTCTCGCAGCCCCACCGCCCGGAACGCTTCCTCGGCGACACCCGGGGCGCCCAGGCTGAACGGTCCCGGCTGCCCCGGCAGCGGTGGCGGGAGCTGAGCAACGCGGCGGATGATCCCGACAGGGAGGGAGAAGAACTCGTTGCGGTCGGCCGTGGAGTAGACGACGGCCGAGAGTCGACCGCCGGGCCTGAGCGCCCGGCACATGCCCTCGAGTGCGGCGCGCTGGTTCGGGAAGTAGATCAGCCCGACCCGCGAGATCACCGCGTCGTACGACGAAGGCTCGACGGCCGCGAGGTCCTCCCCGTCCGCCTCCAGCGTGTGCACCTGCGGGAGACCTGCCCGCGCCGCTGCCCGGGCGGCGTACTCCAGAATCGTCGGCGAGATGTCGGTGGCCAGCACGTACCCGGACGGCCCGACCCGTTCGGCAGCCGCCAGCGTCTGTCCTCCCGCACCGGCGGCGACATCGAGGACCCGGCCGCCGGTGGTGATCGCGGTTCCGTCGAGCATGACCTCCGTCGCCTGCCCGAGCCAGTCTTCGATGGCGGGTCCCCAGCGGTCCCAGGCCTCGGCCGCGGTCTCCCATTGGGCGAGGGTCGTCCTCTTGTAGGCGGCGGAATCGAAAGCGGTGGTGGTCATCGGAGCTCCTCGGATTGTGGTGCGATGTCGGACTCTTCGAGTACATCGGCCGCACACCTGACCGACCAGTGCACGGAATGGACCAAGCCGGTATTGATTCGGTACTGGTCTTGTGAGCCGCCCCGGCAGACACTGACGGCATGCGCGACTACAACCAGTACTGCCCGGTGGCCCTCGCGAGCGAGGTGCTCGCGGACCGGTGGACTCCACTCATCGCGCGCGAGCTCGTCCTGGGCAGCCACCGATTCAACGACATTGCTCGTGGACTGCCCGGCATCTCCCGGACGCTGCTGCTGCAACGGCTGTTGCACCTCGAGCGGCGCGGAGTCCTGGACCGGGTGCCGGTCAAGGGCGGGCACGAGTATCACCTGACCGAGGCCGGGCGCGACCTGGAATCGGTGA
>JAOPXC010000404.1 GCA_025965335.1 Nocardioides sp.
GTCGAGGTGAAGCCCAAGCAGGAGGACGAGTTCACCTGCATGAGCTGTTTCCTGGTCCACCACCGCAGTCAGTTGGCGGACCCGAAGAAGATGATCTGCAAGGACTGCGCCTGAGCGAAGCGAAGGCGCAAGAAGCCGAGTCGGCGCAGTTTTCCGGCGGAGCGAAGCGGGGGAGGGGAACTGCGCCAACTCGGCGCTCCCGACCCCGGGCTGAAGTAGAGAAGAGGCCGCAACCCGGGGGGTTGCGGCCTTTGTCTTGGGACCGGTCCTACTGACCGTCTGGCCGCAGGTTGGGAGGCAGGTGCCCGGTGGAGCGCTGGTAGTAGGACGCCGCTCGGCGCTGGGCGAGCATCCGCGCCAGGGCGATGAACGCGCCCGTGACGACCGCCCAGGCGGCCGCCTCCCAGAGCTGGACGTCGGGGTCGGCGGGGTTCTCCGGCGGCTTCTTGCCGGTCGCGACCCTCCAGAACTTGTCGAGCGCCTTGCGCGCCACGGTGGCGGCGCCGAGCGCCGCGACGAGCGAGAACGCGGACCAGACCTTGGATCCAGATGCCATGCCTGAACCCTACCCAGACTCGGCGGTGCTCACTCGGCCGAAGCGGTCAGCTCCGTGAGTACCCGGGCGAGCTCGTCCGGGCGGCGGGAGCTGATCAACCAGTACGGCGCGGGGTCGGCCGGGTCGGTGATCTCCACCTTCACGGCGCGCTTGAGGTAGGGCCGCAGCACCAGGAACGCACGCGCATCGGCGTCGACTCCGGCGGCGCGTCGGGTGGCATTGGCGTCCAGAGCCTCGGCCCGGCCGAGGTGGGCCGAGGCGATCCGGGCCCGGCCGGCGCGTAGGGAGCCGTCGCTGACGGTGATCCTGGCCGAGCCGTAGGTGACCAGCAGGAACACCAGCAGTCCGAGAGCCAGGGTGGTCACGATCCACGCCACGACGCCGGGAACGGCGACCACGACGGCCAGCCACAGGGTGGCCACGAGCATGGTCCCCTGCACCCACCAGCGCAGCGGCACGCCGAGGCGCTCGTCGTACTCCAGGCGGGCGTCCACGGGGCAAAGCCTCCCACCCGGCAGATGATCGCTAGTGTCCGGGCCGTGCCTGCGACGCCCGACCTGCCTGACCAACCCGACCGGCCCCGGGACCTGGACGTCCAGGTCCTCCGCCTCGACCCCGAGCTGCCGCTCCCGTCGTACGCGCATCCCGGCGACGCCGGCGCCGACCTGCTCAGCACCGTCGACGTCACGCTCGCACCGGGGGAGCGCGCGCTGGTGCCGACGGGTGTCGCGCTCGCCCTGCCGGACGGGTTCGTGGCTCTGGTGCACCCGCGGTCGGGGCTCGCGGCCCGGCACGGCCTCTCGATCGTCAACGCGCCCGGCACCGTGGACGCCGGCTACCGGGGCGAGATCAAGGTGCTGCTGATCAACCACGACCCGACCGAGCCGATCGAGCTGCGGCGGGGCGACCGGATCGCCCAGCTGGTGATCCAGCGCTTCGAACGGGCCAGGTTCGTGGAGGTGACCGAACTCCCCGACTCGACTCGTGGCGCCGGGGGCTACGGTTCTACTGGAGGGTTCGGTCGTTCCTGACCACCCAGTTGTCGTCAAGGGAGTAGTTCGTGAAGTTCCGCCGCAAGTCGTCCGACCAAGACCTCACCTCGGAGGTGCCGGGCGCCGACGAGGCCGAGGAGCAGGCGAGAGGTCCCCTCGACGCCGAGGACCTCCCCGACGACGGGATCGAGCGGGTCGACCTCGGATCCTTGCTGATCGAGCCGGAGCCCGGTCGCGAGCTGCGCCTCCAGGTGGATGAGCAGAGCGGCGAGGTCCAGGCCGTGGTGCTGGCCGGGCCCGACGGCGCCCTCGAGCTGCGTGCCTTCGCCGCCCCGCGCAATGGTGACCTGTGGTCGGACTCCAAGCGGCAAATGGCGGCCGAGATCTCCCAGCGTGGCGGCACCGCCACCGAGCGCGAGGGCCGGTTCGGCACCGAGCTGGTCTGCCAGATGCCGGTCTCGCGGCCCGACGGCACGGCAGCCACCCAGCCCTCCCGGATCATCGGGATCAACGGACCGCGCTGGTTCCTCCGGGCGAACCTCCTGGGTCGGCCCGCCATGGACCTCGAGGGCTCCGGGGAGTGGGAGGACACGATCGCGAAGGTCGCCGTTCGTCGCGGGGAGGGCGCCGTGCCTCCCGGCGAGCCGCTGCCGGTGGTCCTGCCCGAGAACGCCCGTCGGGTCGACCCTCCGACCGCCTGACGATGCCCGACAAGAGCCGGCTGCGACGCAGCATCAGCAACTGGGCAAGCAGCTCGGACCACTACGCGCGTGACCTGCGCCGGTCCTATGCGGACTCCGGCCTCGACACGATCGCGGAGGCACCCGACCGCGAACTGGTGCGCCTGCGCGGCACCCTGCGCACCGTCACCCTGCGACCGCGCGGCGGCGTACCCGCCCTGGAGGCCGAGCTGTTCGACGGCTCCGGTGTGATCACGATCGTGTGGCTCGGCCGGCGCCGCATCGCCGGCATCGCGCCCGGCCGCTCGCTGCAGGTCCAGGGTCGGATCGGCGCGCACGACGGCACCCGGATCCTCTACAACCCGCGTTACGAGCTGATGCCGTGACCGAGTCCGCCCAGCCTGCCGCCCAGCAGGCCTCCGTGGAGACGGTGGAGGCCGTGGTCCGTGCCCAGCTCGCCAAGGCCCTCGGAGGTCGGCGGGGCATGATCGAGGCCGCGGTGCCCACGATCCTGTTCACCGCGATGTGGCTGAGCACCCGGGAGCTGCGCGTTGCGCTGATCGTCAGCGTCGCCACCGCCGTGGTCCTGCTGGTGGTCCGGGTCGTGCAGCGCTCGTCGGTCCAGTTCGTCCTGAATGCGCTGTTCGGCATCGGCATCGGGTGGCTGTTCGTCAACATCTCGGCCAGCCGCGGAGGCAGCGCCGACGACCAGGCCCTCGCCTACTTCCTTCCTGGTCTCATCTACAACACCGGCTACACGTTCGTGATGGCCCTGACCTGCATCGTCGGCTGGCCGCTGGTCGGCTTCATGGTCGGCAGCGTCACCGGCGACCCCACGGCCTGGCACCAGGACCGCCAGGTCGTGAGGCTCTGCACGCTGCTGACCTGGCTGCTGGTGCTGCCGTGCCTGCT
Source organism: Nocardioides sp. (assembly GCA_025965335.1). Taxonomy (GTDB): domain Bacteria; phylum Actinomycetota; class Actinomycetes; order Propionibacteriales; family Nocardioidaceae; genus Nocardioides. The sequence goes on from JAOPXC010000404.1 coordinate 3,141, forward strand.
GCGCGTGCTGGTGCAGGGCCCGCTGTGGTTGGCGGGTTCGCAGGGCAGCATCGACGCCGGCACGGCGGTGGCCGCCCTCGGGATCGCGAAGATCGCGCTCGGCTGGCCGCTGCAGCTGGCGGCGCTGGCCTCGATGGCCTGGGTGCTGGGCCGCGGGCACACGCCCATCGAGCAGGGCGCCTGAGCAACCGACGCCTTCAGCCGCCGTGGTTGGAGGGCGCAAGCATGCGTTCCAGCTCGTCCTCCCCGTCGGCCGGCACCACGAACAGCAGCTCGTCGCCGACCTCGACCGGCTGCTCGGGGTCGGGCACGTAGACCTGACCGTCGCGCAGGATCGTGACGAGGGCGCAGTTCTCGGGCAGCGGGATCAGTCCGGACGGCTTGCCGACGTACGGCGAGTCGCTGGGCAGCGTCATCTCCACGAGGTTGGCGTTGCCCTGGCGGAACGTGAAGAGCCGGACCAGGTCGCCGATCGTGACCGCCTCCTCCACGAGAGCGGACATGATCCGCGGGGTCGACACGTTCACGTCGACCCCCCACGCCTCGGTGAACAGCCACTCGTTGTTGGGGTGGTTGACGCGGCCGACGGTGCGCGGCACCCCGAACTCGGTCTTGGCCAGGAGCGACGTCACCAGGTTCGCCTTGTCGTCGCCGGTGGCCGCGATCACCACGTCACACTTGTCGAGCCGCGCCTCCTCGAGCGAGGACAGCTCGCAGGAGTCGGCGAGCAGCCACTCGGCGTCGGCGACACGTTCGGGTTTGATCGAGTTGGGGTCCTTGTCGATCAGCAGGACCTCGTGGCCGTTCTGGATGAGCTCGCGCGCGATCGAGCGTCCGACGGCACCGGCTCCGGCGATGGCGACTCTCATCCGTGGTCCCTGCGGGATCGAGAGCGCAGCGAGCGATCTCGTGGG
>JAOPXC010000416.1 GCA_025965335.1 Nocardioides sp.
AGGTACTGGTCGGCAATGCGTTCGTGGGTGAGCTTGCGGCCGGGGCGGTACCACCGCACCGCCACCCAGACCGTGTCCCGGATGAAGCGGTAGGTCAGCTCGATGTCCAGGTCCGAGCGCAGCACGCCGGAGCGCACACCGTCGTCGAGCAGGGTGATCCACACCTCCCGGGACTGGGCGTTGCGTTCGGCGAGGTAGGCGAACCGCTCGAAGCCGCCGAGGTAGTCGGCCTCGTTCTGGAAGATCGCGACCTCGTGGCGGTGCTTGTCGATCGCCTCGAAGGAGAGATGGACCGCGCGCTCGATCTTGGTGCGCGCGTCGTCATCGCTGGCGAGCACCGCGTCGTACGACGCGAAGAGCTCCTCCTGGAACGTCGAGAGGATCTCGTCGACGATCGACTCCTTGGAGTCGAAGTGGTGGTACAGGCTGCCGGACAGGATCCCGGACGCGTCCGCGATGTCGCGCACCGTCGTGTTCTTGAAGCCCTTCTCGGCGAACAGCCCGGCCGCGATCGACAAAAGCTCGGCTCGGCGGGTGTTGCCGTGGGTCTCGGCCTCGGTCGTCATGAACGCTCCCTCACCTCAGGCGTGCTGACTGCTGACGGAGACGACCTCGCCGGTGAGGTACGACGCGTAGTCGCTCGCCAGGAAGACCATCACGTTGGCGACCTCCCACGGCTCGGCCGCGCGGCCGAAGGCCTCGCGCTGCTTCAGCTCGTGGAGCAGCTCGTCGGAGGTCACCTTGGCCAGGAACGGGTGCATCGCCAGGCTGGGCGAGACCGCGTTGATGCGGATGCCGTGCGGGGCCAGGTCGAGGGCGGCGCACCGGGTCAGCGCCATGACGCCGGCCTTGGCGGCGGCGTAGTGGGCCTGGCCCTCCTGCGCGCGCCAACCGATGACCGAGGCGTTGTTGACGATGACCCCCTTCCTGCCGGCCGCGACCATCCGCTGACCTGCTGCGCGGACGCACCGGAACGTGCCGTTCAGGGTGATGTCGAGGACCTTGAGCCACTGGTCGTCGGTCATCTCGAGGACGCTGGCGGTGCCGCCCAGGCCGGCGTTGTTGATCATGATGTCCACGCCGCCGAACTCCTCCGCGGCGTCGAGCAGCGCGGTGACGTGCTGCTCGTTCGTCACGTCGCAGACGAGCTGGCGAACCCGATCGGCGCCGAACTCCCGGGCCAGCGCCTGCTCGGCCTCGGCCAGCCGGCGCTCGTGGGTGTCGCTGAACACGACGGCCCGCGCGCCCTCCTCGAGGGCCCGGCGTACGACGGAGGCGCCGATGCCGGCACCGGCCGCGGCCGTCACCACCACCACCTTGCCGGCCAGCAGGTCGTGACCCTTCACGTAGTCGGGCGTCGGCTGTTCGGGACGTGTCGCTGTCATGCGGTGACCTTCGGCTCGCGGGGTAGACCCAGCACGCGCTCGGCCAGGATGTTGCGCTGCACCTCGTCGCTGCCGCCGTAGATCGTGTCGGCGCGGGAGAACAGGAAGAGTCGTTGCCACGAGCTGAGCTCGTACGGCGCGCCGAGCGCCACCAGCCCGTCGGGGCCGGCCACGTCCATGGCGACCTCACCCAGCCGCCGGTGCCAGTTCGCCCAGACCAGCTTGAAGATCGAGCCGGCTCCCCCGCCGGCCGCGGAGTCCTCGCCACCGCTGACGGCGGAGAGGCCGCGCAGCGCGTTGAACCGCATCACCTCGAGCTCGACCCTGGACCGCGCGAGCCGGTCTCGCAGGACCGGGTCGTCGATCGCGCCGTTCTGCTTCGCGAGGTCGATGACACCCTCCAGCTCGCGGGCGAAGCCGACCACCTGGCCCAGCGTGCTCACGCCGCGCTCGAACCCGAGCAGCCCCATGGTGACGCCCCAGCCCCTGCCGGGCTCGCCGACGACGAGGTCGGCATCGGTGCGGGCGCCGGTGAAGAAGACCTCGTTGAACTCCGACCCACCCGTCAGCTGCTCGATCGGGCGGATGTCGACGCCGTCCTGGTCGAGCGGGACCAGCAGGAACGACAGCCCGTGGTGGCGCTCGGAGCCCGGCTCGGTGCGGGCGACCACGAAACACCACTGCGAGAAGTGCGCGTTGGACGTCCAGACCTTCTGCCCGTCGATGACCCAGTGCTGGTCGTCGTCGTCGCCCTCCAGGCGCGCCCTGGTCTGCACGTTGGCCAGGTCGGAGCCGGCGCCGGGCTCCGAGTAGCCCTGCGCCCAGAGCTCCTCGACGGCCACGATCTTCGGCAGGAACCGCTGCTTCTGCTCCTCGGTGCCGAACGCCATGAGCGTCGGGCCGAGCAGCTCCTCACCGAGGTGGTTGACACGGGTCGGTGCGTCGGCTCGGGCGTACTCCTCGTGGAAGATCACCTGCTGCAGGAGGCTCAGCGCGCGCCCGCCGTACTCCGTCGGCCAGCCGACGCACGTCCAGCCGTGCCTGGCCAGGTGCCGGTTCCAGGCGAGCCGTTCCTCGAGCGCTTCGTGCTCCCGACCGGATCCGCCGAGGCCCTTGAGCTCGGCGAACTCGCCGCTCAGGTGCTGCTCGAGCCAGGCCCGCACCTCGGCACGAAAAGCCTGGTCCTCGTCGGAGTAGCTCAGATCCACGGGTGATAGCCTACCAAGCAATTGTTTGGTTGGGATAACCGCTGAGGAGAGAAGTGGTCTCGACAAGCTCGGCCAACGAGCCCTCGACGCTGCCCTCGGTGCTGCGAGCCGCCGCCGAGCGCTTCGGCGACCACCCGGCGTACGTCGACGGCGACGTCACGCTCTCGTTCGCCGGGCTCCTCGAGCGGGTCCGCGAGACGGCCCGCGGCTATGCGGCGCTCGGCCTCGAGCCGGGCGGCCGGGTCTGCGTCTGGGGACCCAACACCATCGACTGGGTGGTGGCGGCCCTGGCCGTGTCGTACGCCGGGGGCACGCTGGTCCCCGTCAACTCGCGCTACACCGGCCACGAGGTCGCCGACGTGGTCGACCGCACCGGTGCGGTGCTCGCCGTGGTCGCGGACGGCTTCCTGGGTCGCAGCCAGATCGCCGAGCTGCAGAACGCCAGTGAGCTCCGATCCGTGCAGGCGGTCATCGACCTGGGTGATCTCGACAAGCTCGATCAGCGCTACAAGCTTGATCAGCGGGGGGTGACCCTCGAGGCGATCGACGCCCGCGCCGATGCCGTGCGACCCGACGACGTGGCCGACATCATGTTCACCTCCGGCACGACCGGGCGCTCCAAGGGCGCGATGACCGCACACCGTCAGACGGTCGGGGTGGCCGACGCCTGGGGCAGCCTCGGCGGCGTCACCGCCGAGGACCGCTACCTCGCGATCAACCCGTTCTTCCACTCCTTCGGCTACAAGGCCGGGATCGTGGTCGGGCTGCTGACCGGAGCCACGATCTACCCGGTCGCGACGTTCGACCTCGACGCGACGATGACGGTGATCGAGGAGGCGAAGATCTCGGTGCTGCCCGGCGCACCGACGATCTACCAGTCGCTGCTCAACGCGCCCGGTCGCGAGGACCACGACCTGTCCTCGCTCAGGCTGGCGGTGACCGGCGCGGCCGTCGTACCCGTCGTGCTCATCGAGCGGATGCGCGCCGAGCCCCCGCACGGCCTCGGCATCGACCAGGTCGTCACGGCGTTCGGCATGACCGAGGCGGTGGTGGCGACGATGTGCCGCATGGGGGACCCGGCCGAGCTGGTCGCGAGCACCTGTGGCCGCGCCATCCCCGGCATGGAGGCCCGGATCGGCGAGGGCGGCGAGCTGCTGCTGCGCGGCGAGTACGTGATGCTCGGCTACCTCGACGACCCCGAGGCCACCGCCGAGGCGATCGACGCGGACGGCTGGCTGCACACCGGCGACGTCGGCACGCTGGACGAGGCGGGCAACCTGGCGATCACCGACCGGCTCAAGGACATGTACATCTCCGGCGGCTTCAACGTCTACCCCGCCGAGGTCGAGCAGACGCTGGCGCGGCTCGACGGCGTCGCCGACGTCGCCGTGATCGGCGTGCCCGACGAGCGGATGGGCGAGGTCGGCAAGGCGTACGTCGTTCGCTCGGCGCCCGGGCTGACGGCCGACGACGTGATCGCGTTCAGCAAGGAGCGCCTGGCCAACTTCAAGGTGCCCCGGGTCGTCGAGTTCATCGACGCGCTGCCCCGCAACCTGTCCGGCAAGGTCCTGAAGACCGACCTGAGGAGCACAACCGGTGGTTGAGCAGCGAGCGGGCGCCGGCGCGCGAGCGTGTCGAAACCCGCCGGTGGTCGAGCAGCGAGGGCGCGCTGGCGCGCGAGCGTGTCGGAACCCGCCGCTGGTTGAGCAGCGAGCGCGCGCGGGCGCGCGAGCGTGTCGAAACCCGCCGGTGGTTGAGCAGCGAGCGCGCGCTGGCGCGCGAGCGTGTCGAACCCCGCCGGTGGTTGAGCAGCGAGCGCGCGCTGGCGCGCGAGCGTGTCGAAACCCCCCGCTGGTTGAGCAGCGAGCGCGCGCTGGCGCGCGAGCGTGTCGAAACCCCCGCACCCGAGAGGAGACCTCATGGACCTGACCCTGTCCGAGTCCGAGCTGGCCTTCCAGGCCGAGGCCCGGGCCTGGCTCGAGGCCAACGTCCCGGCCGAGCCGCTGCCGTCGATGGACACCGAGGCGGGGTGGGCCGCCCACCAGGCATGGGAGGCAAAGCTGGCCGAGGCACGCTGGTCGGTCGTCTCGTGGCCGCACGACTACCACGGTCGCGAGGCGTCGCTGATCGAGTGGGTGATCTTCGAGGAGGAGTACTACCGCGCCGGCGCGCCCGGGCGGGTCTCCCAGAACGGCATCTTCCTGCTGGCCCCGATCATCTTCGACCACGGCACCCAGGAGCAGCGGGACCGGTTCCTGCCCTCGATGGCCACCGGCGAGAAGATCTGGGCCCAGGCCTGGTCCGAGCCGGAGGCGGGCTCCGACCTAGCCTCGCTGAAGTCCACCGCACGTCGCGACGACGAGCGCGGCGGCTGGCTGCTCAACGGCCAGAAGACCTGGTCGTCGCGCGCCACGTTCGCGCACTGGGGCTTCGGGCTCTTCCGGTCCGACCCGGAGGCCGAGCGCCACAACGGCCTCACCTACTTCCTGTTCCCGCTCGACGCCGAGGGCGTCACGGTCCGCCCGATCGCCCAGCTCGACGGCGAGGCCGGCTTCGCCGAGATCTTCTTCGAGGACGTCTTCGTGCCCGACGCCGACGTGCTCGGCGCTCCCGGTGACGGCTGGCGGGTGGCGATGAGCACCGCCGGCAATGAGCGCGGACTGTCGCTGCGCTCGCCCGGACGCTTCTGCGCCGCCGCCGACCGGCTGGTGGAGCTGTACAAGTCGCAGCTGACGTCGGGGAACCCGCCGGTCGAGCCTGTCGAGACCCACGCCGACGGCGTCGTCGACGCGTGGATCAAGGCGCGGGCCTACCGCCTCTACACCTGGGGCACGGTCACCCGCCTCGCCGACGGCGGCGAGCTGGGCGCGGCCGGCTCGGTCAACAAGGTCTTCTGGTCCGAGCTCGACATCGCGCTGCACGAGACGGCGCTCGACCTGCTCGGCCCCGAGGCCGAGACCGAGTCGCGGTGGCTGGACGGCTACACCTTCTCGCTGTCCGGTCCGATCTACGCCGGCACCAACGAGATCCAGCGGAACATCGTGGCGGAGCGGATCCTCGGGCTGCCCCGCGAACCGAAGGGAGCGTCCCGATGAGGTTCGTCCTGTCCGACGACCAGCGCGACTTCGCGTCCTCACTGGACTCGCTCCTCGCCTCCTCCGACACCGTCTCGGTGGCCCGGGCCTGGGCCGACGGGGACTCGGCTCCGGGCCTCAAGCTCTGGTCGCGGCTGGCCGAGCAGGGCGTCAACGCGCTCGTCGTACCCGAGGGGTCGGGCGGGATGGGTGCTTCTCCCGTCGAGCTGGCCATCGCTTTCGAGCTGCTCGGCAAGCACGCGGTCCCGGGCCCCTGGGTCGAGTCCGCGGCGTACCTGCCGCTCGCGCTCGGCGACGCCGCGACCGTCGAGGCGCTCGCCGAAGGGGCGATCGGCACGGTGGCCGCTCCCCCGCACGTGCCGTACGCGCTGGACGCCGACGTGGCCGACCGGGTCTTCCTCGCCGCCGACGGCGTCCTGTCCGCCGCGACCGCGGGTGGGCTGACGAGGTCCGTCGACGGGGCACGCCGCCTGTTCCCCGTGACGGCGGGGAGCACGTTTGTCGAGCTTGTCGAGACCAAGGCTGAGGCGGCCTTCGACCTGGCCGTCCTCGCGACCTCGGCCCAGCTGCTCGGGCTCGGCGAAAGGATCCTGGCCGACACGGTCACCTACGCGAAGCAGCGCCGGCAGTTCGGCCGCGAGATCGGGTCCTACCAGGCGATCAAGCACCAGCTGGCAGACGTCCGGATCGCCCTGGACTTCGCACGCCCGCTGGTCCAGGGTGCTGCGCTGGTCAGCTCGACCAGGTCGACCGCCGAAAGCTCGACAGCCTCGACCAACGACAGGGCGCGCGATGTCTCGGCGGCGAAGGTCGCCTGCGCGGACGCGGCGTACCTCGCCTCCCGCACCGGCCTGCAGGTCCACGGCGCCATCGGGTACACGCAGGAGTTCGAGCTCAGCCTCTGGATCACCAAGGTCCGGGCACTGGTCACGGCCTGGGGCACACCGGCTTTCCACCGGGGACGCGTGCTGCGCTCGCTGGTCGAGACCGACGGGGAGCGCTGATGGAGTTCGCCTTCTCCGAGGAGCAGCAGGAGCTCGCCGCGACGGTGCGTTCGCTGCTGACCAAGCGCGCGGACTCGCGCGCCGTCCGCGCGGCGGTCGAGTCGGATGCCGGCTACGACGAGGCGTTGTGGCAGACGCTGTGCGAGCAGATCGGCGCCGCCGCGCTCGGCATTCCCGAGGAGTACGACGGGGCCGGGTTCTCGTTGTTCGAGGGCCTGATCGTGTTGGAGGAGGTGGGCCGCTCGCTGGCGCCGTCTCCCCTGCTGGCGAGCCTCGTGGCCGCCGAGGCGCTGCTGGCCACCGACGACGAGGACGCCAAGAGGCGATTGCTCCCGCGCATCGCGATGGGTGAGGTCGCGGCGATCGCCCTGCCCCCGTCGGTCTCCGCCGACGGCAACACGCTCACCGGCACCGCCCCCCAGGTCCTCGACGGCGACCACGCCGCGGTCCTCCTCGTCACCGCGGTGTCCCCCGACGGTGTCGCGATCTTCGAGGTCGACCCGGCCACGGTCGAGCGGACCTGGACGCCGTCGATGGATCAGTCGATCCGGCTGGCGACCCTGACCTTCGCCGGCACCCCCGGCACCCGCATCTCCGGGGACGCGTCCGCCGCGCTGGAGCGAGCGGCTCTGGTGGGTGCCGTCGGCGCGGCCGCGCTACAGGCGGGCTGCGCCGCGCGCGCCCTCGAGATGACCGTGGCGTACTCCAAGGAGCGCGTGCAGTTCGGACGCCCGATCGGCTCCTTCCAGGCGCTCAAGCACCGGATGGCCGACATGCTGGTGCTGCTCGAGATGTCGCGCTCGGCGTCGTGGGCGGCGTCGTACGCCGTCTCCACCGGCGCCGCGAACGCGAGCCAGCTCACGCACGTCGCGAAGTCGTACTGCTCCGACGCCCTCTCCCACATCGCGGGCGAGACCGTGCAGCTGCACGGCGGGATCGCCATCACCTGGGAGCACGATGCCCAGCTGGTCTTCAAGCGCGCGCACGCGCTGGGCCAGCTGTTCGGTCAGCCGCACGAGCACCG
>JAOPXC010000442.1 GCA_025965335.1 Nocardioides sp.
TCATCACCCACCACCGGCCGCTCGATCTTCACCACATCCGCACCCTGATCACCCAACAACATCGTGCAGAACGGACCGGACAACGCACGAGTCAGATCCACGACCCGAACCCCCGACAACGGCAACAGCAACTCTGATGGCATCTCTCATCCTCCTGGCGGCACTTCTTGCGGATTGTCTACAGTCTGCGCTACGTTCCCATGAATATGAAGGAAACCACACTGACTGGTCTCGGCCAGGAGACCCGGGAGCTACTGAGTTCCGTCAGCACTGCCACCCTGACCACCCAGCTGTTCAAGCGGGGTCTCCGCAACACCTTCCTTCACGGGCTCCGACCGCTGAACGCGGCTCACGCATCGGTGGTGGCCGAGGCGGTCACCCTCCGCTACATCCCGGCCCGCGAAGACATCGACGTCCTGGCCGTCTTCGACGACTACGACCACCCACAGCGTGCTGCCATCGAGCTGGTCGGCCCGGGACAGGTGCTGGTGATGGACTGTCGCGGCAAGGGCCGTGCCGCATCGGCCGGCGACATCCTGGCCACGCGCCTCGTGGCCCGTGGGGCCGCGGGCCTGATCACCGACGGCTCGGTGCGCGACTCCCCGCGGATCGCCGACATGGGCCTGCCGTGCTTCACAGCGAGCGTATCGGCGACGACGAACCTCGCCCTGCACCACGCCGTCGACGTCAACGTGCCCGTCGCATGCGCGGAGGTGGCGGTCTACCCGGGCGACGTGATGGTCGGCGACGCCGAGGGCGTCGTCTGCATTCCTCGCCATCTGGCTGACGAAGTAGCCATCGATGCATTGAACCAGGAACACCAGGAGACATTCATCCTCGAACAGGTCGCCAACGGCAAGCCGTTGCGCGGCGTCTACCCACCTGACGACGCGACCAGGGCCCAGTACCGCCAGTGGGCGCTTGAAAGGGAAACCCCATGACCACTCCAGTGACCGGCGACCAGCTCATCCTGGGAGAGGCCTCCCGCACCGGCGACGAGACGTTCAACGCTCTGGACCCACACACCGGGGACGCCCTTCCAAGGGCTTTCGCGCAGACGACCCCCGACGACATCGAACGCGCGGTCGTCGCGGCCAGCGACGCCTTCGTGGCCATGGCCGCCCGGGACGACTCCGACCGAGCCGACCTGCTCGACTCGATCGCGGATGCGCTCCAGGAGAAGGCGGAGCAGATCATCGACGCCGTGATGAGGGAGACCGCGTTGCCACGCGGCCGCGCCACGGGCGAGCTCGTGCGCACGGCCGAGCAGTTCCGCGCCTTCGCCACGGTCCTGCGCCAGGGCTGGCACCGAGATGCGCTGGTCGACCCGCACGCCGCCGACGCTCTTCCGATCGCGCGTCCGGACGTTCGCCGCATGAACGTCCCAGTCGGCCCCGTGGTCGTCTTCGGCGCCAGCAACTTCCCCCTTGCGTTTAGCACCCCGGGCACGGACACGTCTTCTGCTCTCGCGGCCGGCTGCCCCGTCGTCGTGAAGGGGCACCCGAGCCACCCGGAGACCTCCGAGCTGTGCGGTCGCGCGATCCAGGACGCCCTCCGACGACACGACTTCCCGGCAGGATGCTTCTCGCTCCTGCAGAGCACCCACAACGAGATCGGCGCTGCTCTCGTCGAACATCCGCTCGTGGCGGCCGTCGGGTTCACCGGCTCGGAGGCTGGCGGTCGTGCCCTGTTCGACCTCGCGAACAGGCGCCCGTCCCCCATTCCGGTCTACGCGGAGATGGGCAGCGTCAATCCCTTGCTGGTCACGGCCGCGGCGCTGGAGAAGCGCGGACACCAGATCGCAGAGGGCCTCGCCAACTCATTCCTGTTCTGCTCGGGTCAGTACTGCACCAAGCCCGGCCTGGTCCTGGTGCCTTCGGGTGACGCCGGTGACGAGTTCGTCTCGCTGCTCGCGCGCGCTGTCCGAGCCCATGAGGCCTCTCCCTTGCTCGCTCCGAATGTCGCTGCGGCCTTCGACCGGTCGATCGAGCGGATCCGGGAGACCGTCGGCTCCGAGAACGTCGTCTGCGGGACGACGTCACGACGGGGCCTCGAGCGCCCCGCCGTGCTCGTCACCTCTTCGGCTGCGGACCTGGAAGCGCACGCAGACATCCTGACCGAACACTTCGGTCCCCTCTCCATCGTGGTGCGCTACCGATCGACCGCGAATCTGTTGGCTGTCCTCCAGAAGGTGCCTGGCAGTCTCACGGCAACTCTCCACGCGGAGCCCGAAGACCAAGGTCTGGTCGCCGCCCTGCTCCCTGTGCTGACGGGCAAGGCCGGCCGCTTGCTGTGGAACGGCTACCCCACCGGGGTCTCCGTGACGGGCGCGATGATGCACGGCGGTCCGTACCCCGCGTCAACATTCCCGGCGCACACGTCCGTCGGCTGGACGGCGATCCGTCGCTTCATGCGCCCGGTCACCTTCCAGGACTTTCCGGACGAGCTCCTCCCGACCGCGCTGCGGTCCGACAACCCCCTGGGTTCGCCCCGTCTGGTCGACGGCCAGCTCAGCAACGCCCCGGCCTGAACAACCGCTGACACACACTAGGAGCTTCCATGTCTCACGTTGGTGACGCCATGATCGACGTCATTGCGAGTGCCGGCGTCCAACGCCTCTACACAGTTCCCGGTGAGAGCTTCCTGGAGGTGCTCGACGCCGCCGAACGGCACCCTGCCCTACGCCAGTTCTCGACTCGCCACGAGTCGGGGGCCTCGTTCATGGCAGACGCGGACGCCAAGATCTCGGGAATCCCGGCAGTGGCCATGGCGACGCGGGGGCCCGGCGCTGCGAACCTGAGCATCGGCGTGCACACCGCGCACCAGGACTCGACTCCGATGCTGGTGCTGCTCGGCGACGTCGAGACCCCGTTCGCCTTCCGCGGCGCCTTCCAGGAAGTCGACCTGCCCGCCTTCTACGCCCCCATCACCAAGGCGTCGATGACCGCGCGGCGTGCCGACCGGCTGCCTGACATGGTTGCCGATGCCCTTCGCATCGCCGTCGAGGGTCGCCCCGGACCGGTGATGATCTCCCTGCCCGCCGACCTGCTCGCCGAAGTGATGGACTCATCCGCCGAGCCCACGCGCGCGACCGTGGCGGCCCCCTACTGCTCCCCCGACCAGTTGACCCATCTACGCCGGCGGCTCGCAGAAGCCAGGAATCCAATAGTCATCGCTGGCGCTGGCGTCCGCCACTCGACCGACGTGCTGGTGGCCTTCTGTGAGACGTATGGCCTGGGCGTCTACTCAGCCATGCGCCGCCAGGACGTCTTCCCGAACGAGCACCCGCTCTATCTCGGACATCTCGGCGTGGCGCCGCCTCCGCAGACTGTTGAGGCACTGCGCCACACGGACCTGGTACTGGTTCTGGGCGCTCAGCTCGACCAAATGACGACGCAGCATTTCACGCTGCCCGCCGCACCCGCCTACCGGATCCAGATCGACTCGGCCTCCGAAGTGCTCGGTGCTGGCATGCCGATCGACCTGGGCATTGTTGCCGATCCCGGTTTGACCATGGAAGCCCTGCTCGCTGACGCACCGAACGTCACGGACCGGAATTGGGCGACTGAACACCAAATTTACCTCGACTCGGCGGTGGCCCCGGCCCGCGAGGCCGTCGGCACTGACCCCGGCCAGGTGGTCGAGTCGATGAAGCGAGCATTCCCCTCTGACACGATTGTCACGAACGACGCGGGAAACTTTGCCGGATTCCTCCACCAGTACTGGCGATTCAACCACCCGCTCAGCCAGGCCGCGCCGGTCAACGGCGCCATGGGTTATGCGGTCCCCGGAGCAATCGGCGCGAAGGCGGCAGCGCCGTCGCGCCCGGTCGTCGGTGTTGCCGGTGACGGGGGCTTCATGATGACTGGCATCGAGTTGGAGACCGCTGTCCGCTACGACCTGCCGATCACCGTGGTGGTCTTCCGCAATGGTCTCTACGGCACGATCGCCATGCACCAGGCCAAGGAGATGGGCCGTTTCTCGGCGATCGACATCGGCACCGTGGACCTCGCGGCGTACGCGCGGAGCCTGGGAGCGCAGGGACTGACCGTGGAGGACCCCTGCCAGCTGGACGACGTCATGCACGCGGCGGCCCGCAGCGAGTCCGTGACGGTCGTTGACGTCGTCACCGACCCGGACCTGATCACGCCGAGCGGCCGACTCTCCGAGATGCTCGGCAAGTCGTAGGCCTCAAGGGTTTCCTTCAGCCCTGTTGACCATCGCCGTCGGCCGTCAGGCTGCGGCGATGGTCGACGTACGCCGTGTGGGTGCGCTCGCTGTGGGTACGGGTGAGCACCACGGCGCGCGCACGGTCACCTTCAGCGAGTGCATCGACCAACGCCCGGTGCTCGATCCAGGCTTCGGGCGCACGCGCCATGGCCACCGGAGAGAAGTACCAGCGCAGCCGCTTGTCGAGGACCTGGACAAGGTCCACCAGGACCCGGTTTGCGGCCTTTCGATGGATGTAGCCGTGGAATTCGGCGTTGGCCTCGACGAGGGCAGACTCGTTTCCGTCGTCGATGTGCTGGGTGGCAGCGACGATCATCGCGCGCAGGGCGTCGACGTCCTCGGTGGTGATCTTCCCGGCGACCAGTGAGGCGATCTCCGACTCGAGCAGCGCCCGGACCTGGAAGAACTGGTCCACTTCGTCGATCGAGGGTTGGTGGACGAACGCGCCTTGTCGGGGACGCAGATCGACCCAGCCCTGCAGTTGCAACTGGTAGAGGGCCTCCCGCACCGGCCCGCGGCTGACGCCGAGACGCTGCGCCAGATCCGTCTCGACGAGGTGTGCCCCCGGGGGGTACTCCCCGTCGATGATCAGCTTCTCGAGACGGACGCGGACGCGCTCCCGCAACGACGGTTGGTCGGCAAGGCGCTCGGTCTCAGGTGTCGTCGTCATAAAGCACCATTTCGTGGCCGGCTCGCTGGGGGGTGCCTCGGCCGGGGCCGGAGCATCGGCGTTAGTGTACCCGATGTCTACGGTTTACTGTCGACGAAACTCAAACCTAGCGCGGCGTCACACGCAGGTCGTCGTCGATCATGCTGACGATGCTCTCCGCGATCGCCAGCGACGACGTGGCGGCAGGCGACGGCGCGTTGCGCACCGAGACCACGCGGCCGGCTCGGGTGATCCGGAAGTCGTCGATGAGCTCTCCGCGCCGGTCGACCGCCTGGGCCCGTACACCGGAGGTGCGACTGCTGACGTCCGACACCTTGAGCTCGGGGACGTACCGCCGCGCGGCGGCAACGAACCGGCGTTTGCTGACGGAGCCGTACGCCTCGGTCGCGCCCGTTCTCCAGTGTGTCTTCGCCATCTGGAGGAACCCGGGCGACCGCACGATCTCCCAGGCGTCGCGCCTCGACAGGTCGCGCCAGCGGTAGCCCTCGCGGGCGAGGGCCAGGACCGCGTTCGGGCCGATCGACACCGAGCCGTCGATGTGCCTGGTGAGGTGGACACCCAGGAAGGGGTAGCGGGGGTCGGGGACCGGGTAGATCATTCCCCGCACGAGCGACCGGCTCGCTTCCTTGAGCACGTGGTACTCCCCGCGGAAGGGGATGATGGTCGGGTCCGGGTCGTCGCCGGCCAACCGGGCCACTCGGTCGGCGTGCAGCCCCGCGCATGCGACCACCAGGTCGAAAGAGTCGGAGCGGTCCCCCGCGCCGACGACCACCTGGGTGCCACGCGAGGCCAGGGAGGTGACTTCCGCGCCGAGGTGGATGACCCCGCCCAACTCCGCGACGTCGCGGCCCAGCTCACGCGTGACACGGGCGTAGTCGACGATCGCGGTACGTGCGGAATGGATGGCCGCCACACCGGTCGCGTGAGGCTCGATGGAGGTGATGTCCGCTCCCTCCAGCCACACGAGTCCCGGCACGCCGTTGTCGTGCCCCCGATCGAAGATGTCGCGCAGCGGCTGCCTCTGGCGCTCGCCGGTCGCGACTATGAGCTTGCCGCACTCGTCGTACGGGATGTCGCGCTGTGCACAGAGCTCACGAAGCATCCGTGCGCCGGCAACGCAGAGACGCGCCTTGAGGGATCCGGGCTGGTAATAGACACCGGCGTGGACGACACCGCTGTTGTGACCGGTCTGGTGTGTCGCGAGATCGCTTTCCTTCTCGAACACGGTGACGGTCGCCGCGTCGTGCTTGCTCATCAGCTCGCGGGCCACCGCCACACCCAGGATGCCGCCGCCGACTACCGCTACCTTCATGCCGCTACCTTCATGCCGTGTCCGTTCGACGTCACAGTGAAGCTGAGTGGCTCATGCTGGCCCAGCCGTCGAGAATGAGTCCGAGCTCGGCGTCCTCGGCCGCGGGCAGTGGACGCAGTGGGGGCCGGATAGCTTGTGTCGTCAGGCCCAGCCGATGGGTGCCGGCCTTGAGCACGGCGATGTTGTTGGCGTCGCCCCACCTCGATCGCAAGTCCTCGACGGGGGCGATCCGGCTCCACGCGGCGCGAATGGTCGACGCATCCCCGGTGGCCAGCGCGGTCTTCATGGACAACGCCTCCTCGATCGCGAAGTTCGCCAGTCCCGACGTGAAGCCGGTGGCTCCCGCCAGCCAGAAGAACGGCGCCCACGCCTCGGCGGTCCCACAGACCCACTCGACGGTGTCGCCGCCCGGGGTGCTCTTCACGATGGAGGCAAAGCGACGTACGTCGTTGACGGCGTACTTGACGGCCACCACGTTGTCGAGGCTGACGATGTGGGAGAGCAGGTCCAAGTCCACCTGGGGGTCGCGGACGTAGGCGACCACACCGAACGAGACCGCGGAACAGATCTGCTCGTAGTAACGCTTGAGGCCCTCGGCGTGCGTGTAGGGGTGCACCGGCTGGTGGATCATGATGCCCGCCGCTCCCTCGCCCTCTGCGTGTCGCGCCGCCTCCGCGGCGCCCGCGGCGTCCAAGCCCACCGACACGATCACGGGGGCACGCTCGGCGTGGGAGACAGCGACCCGGGCGACGGTCGCCCGCTCTTCCGGTGTTAGGGCGTAGAACTCGCCGGTGCCGCCACACACGACGAGCGTGTCGGTGCCGCCCTGGTCCAGGTATTCCACGACGGCGCGCAATCCTGTCTCATCGATCCGCAGATCCTCATCGAACGGCGTGATGGCGACCGCAGCCACGCCCGCGAGGTGGAGACGGAGTTCGTCGGGATGCATGTGAGTCCTCTCAAGACCGGGTCAAGCAACAGGTGTGGGCGCGGGACAGGAAACGACGTTGAAGGCGATGTCGTCGCCGTCCTTGCTGAGTACGACGTTGGCGCGCCAGTCGTCACGCATCTCCGGGAAGTCGATCCGGAAGTGGTCGCCGCGTGACTCCTCGCGCATCTCCGCTGAACGGGCGATGGTGGAGGCGATCTCCGCAGCCCGGCGGACAAACGGCTGCTCGTCCCGCCCGCGGTGGCGGTCAAGCACCGAGTCGATGGCCGTGATGGCCGCCTGCAGGTCCGAGCGGTTGCGCAGGATCCCGCACCCTGCATCCAGTGACTCGCGGATGACCGTCAGGTCGGAGCTGTAGCCGGCAGGGAGCTTTGAGCTCAGCAAGTCGGGTCGCGGTCCGCCGCGATACTCCCGGCGACCCGACGACGAGAGCGCCATGAGGGCGGCAGCCTCGCCGACCACCGCGCCGCCCGCGACGACCTCGAACCCACCACCCGCTGCCAGCCGGTGAGCGCCGTGTGCGCCACCGCATGCCTCGCCGACGGCGAAGAGGCCAGGGATGCTGGACTCGCCGCGCTCGTCGACGCGGATCCCGCCCATCATGTAGTGCTGTGCGGGCATGACGTCCAGGAGTGCCTCCCGGTTGTCGATGCCGCGCTTGCGCAGGGCCTCGACGATGCCGACGTAGCGCGAGGCAACGTCCGGATCCATTCCGGTCAGGTCGAACACCACTGATCCGGACTCGGTGCCGCGACCCTCCATCACCTCGCGGACCATGGAACGGCAGATGATGTCCTTGGTCGGGCTCTGCTCGGGCAGGAACTCCTCGCCGCGGCCGTTCAGCAGCCTGGCGCCCTCACGCAGCACGGTCGTCGGCAGGTCGTGACCGGCGTGCTCGGCAGGAGCCGACGTGATGAAGGGCTCGAACGAGATGAACTCCATGTCCATCAGTTCGGCGCCGGCATCCAGGGCGATCGCGTAGCCCGAGCCCAGGCTGCCCCGGGGATTCGTCGTGGTGGCGAACAACTGGCCGGCGCCGCCGGTTGCCATGACGACGCTCCGCGTCTCGATCTTGAGCCAACGACCCTCCCGTGCACTGTAGGCAAGCGCGCCGGAGATGGCGCCGTCGACTGTCTCGACGTCGACGAGCAGGCCACCGCGGACCATCACGACGGACTCGCGGTCGTAGGTCTCGAGCTGGCGCATGAGTGCCTGGACGATGTCGGCACCGATCATCCCGTTGGAGAAGACCGCACGAGTCCACGTGCTTCCGGCCGCCTGGCGGCGCGCGAGCCGGTCGCCGTTGCGAACGAAGGGGACACCCATGTCGACCAAGCGCTGGGTCTCGTCAGCGACCCGGTGGGCGAGCGCGCGGACCAGCGGCACGTGGTTGACGGACTTGCCCGCCCTCAGCATGTCCTCCATGAGCGCCTCAGGAGTGTCGACGTCCTCGGTGTAGCCCAGCGCCGTGTTGAAGCTGCTGATCCTCGCGGAAGCGCCTCCCGTGCCGCTGAGGTAGAGGACCCTCGCGCCGGTGTCGGCGGCGCGGACTGCGGCCATGGCGCCACCCACGCCACCGCCGGCCACGACCACGTCGGCTCGCACGCTCTCAACCGTCTCGGCGCTCATGCGTCACCGCCTTCGCCCACCGGTCGACGGCGCACCATGCGGCGGTGCTCACCCTCTTGCAGCAGGACGCCTTCCTGGTTGAACAGCTTGCAGTCCACGAACAGGATCCCGCGGTCGGGCTTTCGGGTCGCCCTCTTGCTGGCGACCGTGAACGTCGCGGTGATGGTGTCGCCGATACGAATGGGGTTCCTGAAGTCGATCGTCCAGCCGAGTGAGCCCATGCTCGCGATGCCAGTGTGGACCCAGGTCTTCATGCCCTGCATATAGGCGAGCCCCATGAGCCCGTGCGCGATGCGGCCACCGTAGATGGTCTCCTTCGCCGACTCCTCGTCGATGTGGAACTTCATGAAGTCACCGGTGAGGCTCGCGAACATGACCAGGTCGGTCTCGGCGATGGTCCGGGAGGGCGTGGTGTGCGACTCCCCCACTTCGACGTCGTCCCAGTATCGAACTTCAACCATGGTTCAGGACCTCAGAGTCTCTCGAGCGGGGTGGATGGACTGCCAAGGTAATGATGGACCCAATCCGTGTCAACAGTAGACAGTTGACAGCTTGCCACTTGTTCCCGTTAGGTTGCTCTTCGCGGATCGTCCGCCACGGGAGGACGTCATGGTGTCGGAGCGGCTGGGGACCAAACCGCTTCGCGAACCCTCGTCACCCCTGGACAAGTTCTCGATCGCCGCCTCCCTGGGTGCCGTGGCCCTGGGTGTGTTGCCCGTCTACCTTCTAGGCGGACTCACAGTGTTCATCCGCGAGGACCTTGACTACGGCGTGGTGGGGCTCGGGGCGGCGTCCTCCGCCTTCTACGCGTCGTCGTCCATCGCCTCGATCCCGGCTGGGCGTCTGGCGCACCGCCTGGGGCCGGAGCGCGCGCTGATCCTGGGTGCCACGCTGTCTGCCGCCTCGCTCCTCTCGATCGCAGTGCTAGTGACGTCCTGGCTGGGTCTGTGCATCGCCCTGTGCGCGGGCGGCGTGGCCACCGCCGTGGCCCAGCCGGCGGCCAGCGCGTTCGTCGTACGCGACCAGCCGCCCGCCCGTCAGGGGCTCAGCTTCGGGCTCCTGCAGACGGCGGTCCCGGTGGCCACTCTCACGGCGGGGCTCGCTGTGCCAGTCATCGGTACCAGCCTCGGGTGGCGATGGGCCTTCGGGGGCGTCGCCGTGGCCGCCGTACCGATCGTGATCTTCGCGCTGCGCCGAGCCCCGGGCCGTGTCGAGCGCCGCGCACAGCCGAAGCGGGTGACGCGTCCCATTCGCGGCGCATCCATCGTCCTGCTGACCCTCGCCGGCGCCTGCGCCGCAGCGCCCGCGAACGCTCTAGGCATCTACTACGTCGAGTCGGCCGTCGAGTCCGGGATCTCGAAGTCCGGTGCCGGCCTGTGGCTCGTGGCGGGAAGCGCCGTGGGCATCGGCGCGCGGCTCCTGTGGGGATGGGTCGTCGACATCCGCAACGCCGACCCCCGAGTGTGGATCGGGGTGCTGATGTTGAGCGGAGGCGTGGGGTTCGCGTTGCTGAGCATCACCCACAGCGGACCAGTGCTGTTCGCCGCAACCGCCCTCACGTTCGGAGCCGGGTGGGCCTGGAAGGGGCTCTACAATTTGGCGGCGATCCGTCACGATCCGGAGCAACCCAGTGCAGCAGTGGGCGTGACGCAGGTCGGCGTCTACATCGGCAGCGTCGCAGGCCCCATTTGCTTCGGCCTTCTGCTCGCGAAGACGGACTACTCGACAGCATGGGCGGCGGCAGGGGTCACGTGCCTCTTGAGCCCGTCGCTGCTGTGGATCCAGCGGCGTTTCGACTGACTCTGCTTCGCTCGGAGGAACGCAACCTGCCGGATACCTCGGGAGGTCTGAGCTCGCTCAACGCGGAAGGTCGACCGACAGGTGCGGCACGAGCGCCCCCGACGAAAGTCGGGTGTGTCGAACGGCTCTGTTGCGTTGTTCGATCGCAGCCCATGCCGAGGCGGCATCTGGGCCCCGGTGCTCGTCAGATGACCTCTGGGTTGTGAGTTACACCTACGCCCGCTTTCGACTCTCGCTCCACGCTCGCGGTTCGGGTGAACGCACAGGTCAGAGGCACATTTCGGTGCCGCGATCGTCCACCGACGTCCCAGCGCATCCATGCCGGCTCTGCCTACAACTGGCCCACACGACAGTTCTCGCGAGATCTCAGGGCGATGGCGTGGATCATGGAACGCACCGGAGCACGCGGCACCACCTACATGGGCGTCTACCGCGACCCCGACGGCCACAAACGCTCCCTGCCGCAGTCTGGCGATCTCGACCGGTGACTGCGGCTGGTTCCTTAACCTGACGGGCATGCCTTCGACCGCTGACGCCACCAGCTCCGGCGTTGCTGCAAGCCGGTCACCCAGGAACCGGTCCGGCTTCACGAGCGCCACTTCTGCGGGACGAGACGGGACGGGGAAGTCGCGAATATTGGTCGTCACCAGGTGGGTGGCCCTCGTCCCGACGGCGACAGCGAGGACGTGCGGGTGCTTGTCGTGACAGGTCATCTGCCCGACCAGCGGAGTCCACAGCTCGGTGGCTGTGCACGCGTCGGGAAGGGCCCGCCGCATCTGCGCGATAGCTGCCTCAGCGCCGACACGCGCCTGCTGGAGTTCGATGCTGGACCGCCACTCGCGTTCCCCATTTGATGACCAGACGCCTTCTTAGCTGCCGCCCGTCCACGTCATCCCCCGGCGCGGGGTGCTGCGGCAGGCAGTTGCACCGTGACGCGGAGTCCCCCAGCGAGGCGGGGAGCGAGGGTGACGGTTCCGTCATGCGCTTGGGCGATGCTCTTGACGATTGCTAGGCCGAGGCCCATGCCAGCGTGGTCGTTACGGATGCGTTGGGTGCCGCGCTGGAACGGCTCGGTGAGTGTCGAGACCAGCTGTGGGGTGAGTGTCTCACCGGTGTTCTCGACAGTGAGCTCCGCAGTACTGCGCTGCTCGGCCGTGGTGACCCACACGGCGCCGTGTTCAGGCAGGTTGTGGACGATCGCGTTGTGGACGAGGTTCGTGGTCATCTGCAGCAGGAGTGCATGTGATCCGATGGTGGTGGTCGCGTCGCCGGAGGTCTCGATCGCGATGCCACGTTCTTCGGCGAGTGGGAGGAGCGTCTCAGTGGCTTGCTCTGCTGCCAACGAAAGGTCGACGTGTTCTCGGGTGAAGGATCGTTGGTCGGCGCGGCTGAGCAGGAGCAACGCTTCGGTGAGGTCGATTGCACGGGTGTTGACGAAGTGGAGGCGTTCGACAAGTTCGTCCTTGTCGCGGGTCGGATCCTTGCGGGCGACGTCAAGAAGTGTCTGCGTGATCGCCAGTGGAGTTCGGAGCTCGTGGGCAGCGTTGGCCGCGAACCTCTGCTGTTCAGCGACCTGCGCTTCGATCCGCGCGAGCATGGAGTCGAAGCTGTCGGCGAGCTCGCGAAACTCGTCGTTCCTGCCTTCCAGCTCGATGCGGTGGGAGAGTGAGCCGTTCGCAGCCTTGCGTGTGGCGTTGGTGATGCGAGCCAGCGGAGCGAGCATCCGTCCGGCCAGGATCCATCCTCCCGCTAGACCAAACACCAGCAGGAACGCCAGCACCTCAATCGCTGCCGGGAGAAAGACGTTTGGGCCGAAGTTGCGTGGATCGAGGGTGCGCTGGAAGTCGGACAGGTTCGGGACGAAGAGGATGTTGTTCTTGCCTCGCAGGAGGAACACCCACACGGCCGCGAGCAGCAGGCTGCCGGCGACCATGAGGAACCCGGCGTAGCTGAGGGTGAGCTTCAGACGAATACTCACGCCCGGGGTTCTACCCACGGTCTACGTCCTCAGGCTCGGTGATGGAGGCTGTGCTGATGCGGTAGCCGACACCCGGCAGGGTGACGATGAGCCAGGGTTCTCCGAGCCGTTTGCGCAGCGCTGAGACGGTTATGCGGACGGCGTTGGTGAACGGGTTTGCGTTCTCATCCCATGCCCGTTCGAGCAGCTCCTCGGCGCTGACAACGCCGCCTTCGGCGGCAACGAGGACCTCGAGTACCGCGAACTGTTTCCGGGTGAGCGCGACGTAGCGGCCGTCGCGGTAGACCTCGCGGCGAAATGGGTCCAGTCGTAGCCCGGCGATCTCGCGTACCGGTGGCCTGCTGTGGCCGCGTCGACGGTCGAGTGCTCGGAGCCGGAGCACAAGCTCTTGGAGCTCGAACGGCTTGGTGAGGTAGTCGTCGGCACCGAGTTCGAATCCCGATGCCTTGTCATTGAGCAGGTCGGCAGCCGTGAGCATGATGATCGGCGTGCCGTGTCCCGAGGCGACGATGCGCTTGGCGATCTCGTCGCCGGAGGGACCGGGGAGGTCGCGGTCAAGGACGGCGATGTCGTAGGTGTTGACGCTCAGGAGTTCCAGTGCAGCGTCGCCGTCGCCGGCGATATCGGCCGCGATCGCTTCTAGGCGTAGTCCATCGCGGATGGCCTCTGCCAGGTAGGGCTCATCCTCGACGACCAAGACACGCATGATTTCCATAGTAGAAGTCGTCACGTATCGCCTGCGTATTGAAATCCCCGTACGGGCTGGCAACAAGCTGCTGCCTTGACCGGTGGGCATGTCGTACGCCCAGCCCGCATCACCACCTAGCCATCGTGTCCGTTCGGCAGTCGCGCAGGCCCTCCCTGCACGTGTTCGGCGACCCTGCCGCTAGGCGCAGCAGCAGCCTTAGCGTCTCCGGAGGTGGCGTACCGGAGGGTGCGACGCCCGCGGTGCGGCACGAGTAGCACGCCGTTCGCGAAGAACTGCCGGGCCAGCCGGGCCACGTCCAGGGGCAACGACCGTCATCGGCGAGGGTGCTCGGGCCAGAGTCCACGGCGCGGAGCGACAGTCCGTGGCGCTGGCAGCCAACATGCGGCCGTCGGGTGGCTACGAAGCCGGCTGCTCGTTAGCGTCGTGGTGCTCGTCTCGACGAAGTCGCGGCCGCGCGTGAAGCTGCCTGGGACGTATCGCCGGCATATCGCAAATCGCATACGTCCTGGCAACGCCAAGGCCTCTTGACTCGAAGACATGAGCTACGCCACCTCGAGGTACCCAGCGGCCCATCCAACGGGAGCTCTGGACTCTCAACTCACAGCGAGTTCCACCACCGAGATCACGATCTACGGCTGCGGTTCGGACGAGGCCGCCTTGTTCCGGGAGCTCGCACCCCGCTTCGGTGTTCTGCCCACGATGACCGAGGAGGTCACAACTGAGGACACCGTTGACCTGGCATCTGGGATGACGTGCATCAGCGTCGGCCACAAGACCCGCGTCACCAACTCCACCTTGCTCGCCCTGAGCCGCCTCGGGGTGCGGTACGTCTCCACCAGGAGCGTTGGCTGTAACCACATCGACGTGGACTACGCAGCCAGTGTTGGGATCACTATCGGCAATGTCGCCTACTCACCCGACAGCGTGGCCGATTACACGCTGATGCTGATGCTGATGGGTCTGCGGCAGATGAGGGCCGTCATCCGTCGAGCCGACGCTCACGACTACCGGCTGAGCAACACGCGCGGCAGGGAGCTGCGTGACCTGACCGTCGGGGTCGTCGGAACCGGACACATCGGGACAGCCGTCATCGACAGACTGCGGGGCTTCGGTTGCCGGGTCCTGGCCCACGACATCAACCCGACCGGTCCCGCGGAGTACGTGCCGCTTGAGACCTTGCTCCGGCACAGCGACATCGTCACTCTCCACACGCCTCTGACCGAGCAGACCCGCCACCTCTTGGACACCGGATGCATCGCGCACATGAAGCCTGGCGCGTACGTCGTCAACACCGGCCGTGGAGCCTTGATCGACACCGAGGCTCTCCTGTGCGCGTTGGTGAGCGGTCATTTGCACGGCGCGGCCTTGGACGTCCTCGAGGGCGAAGAAGGGATCTTCTACGCCGACCACCGGGAAACCCCCATCGCGAGCGAGCTGCTGCTGGGGCTTCATGCGCTCCCGAACGTGCTCATCACTCCGCACACCGCGTACTACACCGACCACGCCCTACGCGACACGGTCGAGAACACCCTCGTCAACTGCGTGAACTATGAAGGCGGAAATCAGCATGGCTAAGTTGAAGATCGGCATCCTGTTCGGCGGCATCTCCGAAGAACACTCCATCTCGGTCAAGTCAGCACAGGAGGTCGCACGAAACCTCGACACCGAAAAGTACGAACCCCACTGGATCGGGATCACCACCATCGGAGCGTGGACGCTCTGCAATGGTCCGGAGCTCGGCTGGGAAGACACCGGACGGACGGTCGTGCTCTCGCCCGACACAAGCGTGCATGGCTTGTTGGTCTTAGACAGCGGTCAGGTCGACACGATCCGCTTGGACCTCGTGTTTCCCGTTCTGCACGGAACCCGCGGCGAGGACGGCGCCATGCAGGGCCTGCTGGAACTGTCCGGCATCCCCTACGTCGGCTGTGACGTCACGAGTTCTGCGGTGTGCATGGACAAGTCACTGGCCTACACCGTCGCCAAGAGCGTCGGAATCGCTACACCGAACTTCTGGGTCGCCGAGTCGAACACAAAGGTCGACCCCACCCAACTCCACTATCCCGTCTTCGTGAAGCCGGCCCGCTCGGGTTCGTCATTCGGCGTCAGCAAAGTGATCCAAGCAGAAGAGTTGCCCGGTGCGTTGGAGACCGCGCGACGGTACGACACGAAGGTGCTGATCGAAGAGGCCGTCATCGGCACCGAGATCGGCTGCGCGATCCTGGGAGAACGATTCGGCCTCGTCGCCGGCGAGGTGGATCGCGTCGCCCTCTCGCACGGCTTCCTCAGGATCCACCAGGAAGACTCCCCCGAGACCGGCTCGGAGAACTCCACGTTCATCGTTCCCGCGGACATCTCCGCGGAGTCGCGGCAGCTCGTCCAAGAGACCGCCAAGAGCGTGTACCGCGCACTGGGCTGCACGGGACTTGCCCGCGTGGACATGTTCCTCACCGACGGCGGGCGAGTGGTGCTCAACGAGGTCAACACCTTGCCCGGCCTGACCTCCTACAGCCGATACCCGAGGATGATGGCCGCCGCGGGGTTGCCCCTGTCCGACGTTATCGACCGGCTCGTGACGATGACGCTGCACGGGAAGAAGCGATGAACGACGACTTCGTCTACGTCGACGACTGGGTGCCCGGCATCCGCTGGGACGCCAAGTACGCCACCTGGGACAACTTCACTGGTCGCCCGGTCGACGGGTACGACGTCAACCGGATCGTCGGCACCAAAGCTCTCTGCGCTGCCTTGGAGGACGCGCGTCAAAGGGCCGCCTCGATGGGGCTGGGCCTCCTGTTGTGGGACGGCTACCGCCCTCAGCGTGCGGTCGACTGCTTCATCCGCTGGTCCAGCCTGCCCGAGGACGACCACACGAAGCGACGCCACTACCCGAACATCGACAAGTCGGAAATGTTCGACCACGGCTACGTCGCCACCAAGTCCGGTCACAGCCGCGGCAGCACCGTGGACTTGAGCCTTTACCGTCTCCACGCTGCCGAGCTCGTCCCCATGGGGGGCCACCACGACCTCATGGACTCCGTCTCACATCACGGCGCACGGGGCATCACGCAGACCGAAGCGACCAACCGTCGGCTCCTCCTGTCAATCATGAGGGACTCCGGTTTCAACGGCTACGAGTGCGAATGGTGGCACTACACCCTCGACAACGAGCCCTACCCGGACACCTACTTCGACTTCCCAGTCGCCTAGGTGATGCCCGGTCTGCGCCCGAGACGCTGGCACCGCCGATGGCTTCGTGATACTGCAGAGGCCCAACGCTGGACTCAGCAGGCCCCGTTGAGCTGACCCGATGCCGACTTCGGCCAGCTAGAGGTGCTCCAGATCGAGGAGGTCGACGGGGGGTGCTGTTGTTCTCATGCCTTCACACCGAGATGTCCCCCGGGCGACGCACCGCAGGACAGCTCGGAGGCATGTGGTGCGTCCCCATCGACAGACACCGGGCCGTTCCACATCACCCAAGCTCGGCGGCTGACCACCGAAGCCGCCTACAGCGGGCGGCTCGTCAGAGACCGGCGGGGAAGTGGTTGACGTTGGCGTTCCGCCACATCGACGCGGCGGCTCGCTCGTGGGTGAGATCGCCGACCCCGTCCCGGTCGCCTGGAACGCAGACCGGGCTGTACTTCGATTGGTCGATCCACCCGCGGAATGGGTCCCCGAGGAGCACGAGGTGGTCGCGGGTGCGACCCGCTACCCGACTGACTCCTGGACGGAACTGACCTGCGAGGACGCACAGCGATCCCGCTCGACGGACACCCGTCGATGCCACGGCGCTCGAGGGTTGGTAGCGCTCGGTACGCGCTCTCCGCCCAGCGCTAGCCAGGTGCTCCGAACGAGCACATAGCTTGGAGGCATGATCAACCATTCGCCGGGAACCAGACGCATGGCACCGCTCATCGTCCGAGCCGCAGAGCTTGTCAACGAGCCATGGCCCAATGGCGGCGGCTGGACGCGCCAGATCTACAGCGAGCCGTCCCCCCACAGCCCCGCGCAGTGCTCCTGGCGCCTCAGCCTGGCCACCATCGATGCCACTGGCCCGTTCTCGTTCCTGCCGGGGGTGCAGCGCCAGCTGTTAGTGGTGTCAGACAACGTGTTGGATTTGTCGATTGACGGCGACATACACACGCTCGGCCAGGGCGAGTCTGTCGCCTTCGATGGCGGCGCTAGCGTGGAATGTGGCTACGTGTCGGGCGTGTGCACAGTGCTGAACTTGATGACGTATCGCGGCATCGAGGGCCGCCTTCACGTCACCACCTCCCCACTGTCGAACGCCCTGGCACTCACGGTCCTGGACGGCCAGGTCGACGTCCTCGGAGAGCGGTTGCAGTGCCTGGACACGCTCATCCCCGGACCAGCCACGCTTTCCCTCAGGCACAGGACGGCCAGGTTCGCTTGTGTCGTCGTGACCAACCGCACCTGAGCCCGGGATCCAAGCGTCACGTGGCACCCGGTGTGGATGCCGCCTCGAAGAGCGCGTGACGGAATACTTCGGCAGCAGGCGCGAGCCGCGATGCCCTGGCAATACACATCACGGTCGTCGGTCGCGAGGCAATTCGGGCCACACGAACAGCTGCGGGCATGAATGCCGAGACTGACTCCGGAAGGAGGGTGAATCCCATGCCCGCAGCAACGAACCCAAGTGCCGTCTCCTGATGGACGACGCGCGCGCGTACGTGTGGAAACGCCAGGCCGTTGAAGATCGGTCGAATCTCGGCCACAAAGCCAGGGATGTCTCGCGCAGGGAAGAAGATCATCTCCTCCGTCGACAGATCCTCAGCGGTGACTACGTCCTTCTCGGCAAGCGCGTGATCGCCCGGGACACATGCCACGATCTCTTCTTCAAGTAGGCGCTCGGTCGGCAGATCCAAAGCGCCGGCCTCGCCGCGAACGAGTCCGATGTCAAGCGAGCCCTCGTGGAGTCGATCCACTTGCTCGGCGCTGGTCAGCGGAACCAGCTCGAGATCCAGCTCCGGAGCCGTCTCACGCATGCGGCGCACTGCGTGGGGCAGGATCGAGTAGCTCGCCGAGCTGGCAAACCCGACCCGCAAGCGCCCGGCACGCCCCGCCGCCACGCGTTCGAGGTCAGCAGTCGCTTGGTCGACCTGCTCGAGGATCGCCGTCGCTCGTCGGTACAACTCAGCACCCACTGTCGTCAGGCGCACGCTGCGCGTAGTTCGCTCGAACAGGGGGTAGCCGATCTCTCGTTCGATGCGCTTGATTTGGGCGCTCAGTGGCGCTTGCGACATCTGGAGTCGTTGAGCCGCCCGGCCGAAGTGCAACTCCTCCGCAACGGCGACAACGCATCTCAGTTGACGTATCTCCATCAGCGCACCACCTCCGTCATTATCTCGTCATCGAACACAATACTGTCTCCATTGATATTGGACGTGACCAAATATGGCGGATGTACTGGTGTCATGACCAAGACAGGGGCGAAGCATCAACGGTGCCGCCGCGCGGTGTCGATCGTGGCGGCACCGCTGCTCGCTCCTGGCTCCACAGCGTCACGGCTGAACGATCAAACCCCCGCTCCCGTCGAGTGACAACGACGACCCGAAGATCTGAGCGCGCCAGATGAACCTCCCCCCTGTCACCCACCTCGATAGCTGGCACCGCGAGTACCTCACCGCCGTGTCCGGCCGGGAAGACCTGGCAGCATTCGCACAGGTTTGGCCGTTGGCCTACATCGAGGTCGCGTCGCCATGCCGTGCGGCCGGCGATGCCGAGGCACTCCGGGCGGTCGTGTCCGACGCACCCCACGTCGTACTCGTCGACAGTGGGCACGAAGGAGCGCGGTTCACGATCGCGGTGGCCGAGCGACCGCTCAGTCTCGCGGAGGTTCTTCCACCACTGCAGAGCCTGAGCCTCGAGGTTCTCAGCGAACAGCCCTTCCAGATCATCCGACCCGACGGCGTAACTTGCTGGCTGTACGACTTCCAGCTCGGAGCCTCGTCACTGCCGGTCGACCGCGATGGGGGCAGTCGACTGGAGGATGCATTCCGTGCGCTCTGGATGGGCCAGGCGGAGACGGACACGTTCAACCGCCTCGTCGTGAGCGCTGGCCTGACGTGGCGCGAGGCCGCCATCATGCGCACCTACGGGCAGTATCTCCACCAGCTGCGCACTCCGTGGGGCCGTACCTTCACCGCGACCGTGCTCGCCGACTACGCCCCGATCACGAAGCGGTTGAGTGAGCTGTTCAACCTGCGGTTCGGGGCGCATACCGAAGCGCCCGACGCGGACCGGCTACAGACGGCCCTCCGGGCCCAGATCGAGTCCGACATCGACAAGGTCGAAAGTCTCACGGCGGACCGCGTGCTGCGCAGGTACCTCAACCTCATCATCGCCACGGTTCGCACGAACTTCTTCATGACCGGTGCACCTGACGGCCACCGCGCCATCGCGTTGAAGTTCGATCCGAGCATCATCACAGTGATGCCGAAACCGCGACCGCGCTTCGAGGTGTTCGTCGGATCACCCCGACTCGAGGGCATCCATCTTCGCTTCGGATCCGTCGCGCGCGGCGGACTGCGTTGGTCGGACCGGCACGAAGACCTGCGCACCGAGATCCTGGGCTTGGCCACCGCCCAGGTGGCCAAGAACGCGGTCATCGTTCCGACCGGGGCAAAGGGCGGCTTCGTGATCAAGCGTCCGACCGCCGCCAGCGGGCCGATCACCGCCGAGGAAGGACCGGCCGGCTATCGGGAGTTCATTGCAGCCCTCCTCGATGTCCACGACAACCTCGACCCCGCCACCGGGCAGCCGGTACATGCACCTGGCACCGTGGCCTACGAAGGGGGCGACGCATACCTCGTCGTGGCCGCAGACAAGGGGACGGCGACCTTCTCTGACACTGCCAACGACATCGCAAGCAGCAGGAACTTCTGGTTGGGTGACGCATTCGCCTCCGGCGGTAGCGCCGGCTACGACCACAAGCTGATGGGCATCACGGCCAAGGGTGCTTGGCAAAGTGTCCGACGCCACTTCCTGGAGCTCGGCTTCGACCCCCACACCGACACCTTCACCGCGGTCGGCATCGGCGACATGTCCGGCGACGTCTTCGGCAATGGCATGCTGCTCAGCCCCTCCATGAAACTAGTGGCAGCTTTCGATCACCGGCACATCTTCCTCGATCCGAACCCAGATACTGAACGTTCACACACCGAGCGCACCAGACTCTTCAACCTCGCCCGATCAAGCTGGGCCGACTACGCCCCTGGAGCCATCAGCACCGGGGGTGGCGTCTACCCCCGGCCCGCCAAGAGCATCCCCATCAACAGCCAGATCCGAGCAGCGCTCGGACTTCCCGAGCACGTCGCCAGGCTGAGCCCGCCCGAACTGATCAGCGCCATCCTCGCCGCGCCGGTCGACCTGCTGTGGAACGGCGGCGTCGGCACGTACGTCAAGGCGACTACCGAGCAGCACGAAGATGCTGGCGACAAGGTCAACGACCACGTACGCATCGACGCCACCAAGGTCCGGGCGAAGGTCGTCGGGGAGGGCGGCAACCTCGGCTTCACCCAACGGGCGCGGATCGAGTACGCGCTCGCAGGAGGAAGGATCAACACCGACGCCCTCGACAACTCCGCCGGAGTCGGCTGTTCCGACCGCGAGGTCAACATCAAGATCGCCCTGCACCGGCTCGTCCGCGAGGGAATGCCTGAAGCGGAGCGACTGGCCCTGCTGACGACAATGACTGACGAGGTCGCGGAACTGGTCCTTGCCCAGAACATCACCCAGAACGACGTCCTCGGACAGAGCCGCCAGTTCTCCCGCGATGACCTGGAGCTTCACTCCCGGCTCATCGCCGACCTCGAGAAGCGCGGCGGGCTCGACCGAACCCAACTGGCGCTCCCAACCGTGGATGAGCTCGCACAGCGCAGGGGCACGGACCAAGGCCTCTCATCGCCAGAACTCGCCGTGCTGATGGCGCAGGTCAAACTCGACCTGCGTGACCTCCTGCTCTCCGGCACCGTGCCAGATGATCCGAGCGTGCAGCACTTCCTGCACGACTACTTTCCGCAGCCACTGCGCGGCCGCTACCCCGACGCCATCGAGCGGCACCCCCTGCGCCGCGAGATCATCGCGACCGAGTTGGCCAACACAGTGGTGGACAACGCCGGGCTGGGATGGGTCCACCGGATGCTAGAGAACACGAACGCAACCGCCGACGACGTCGTCCGCGCCTACCTCGTCGCCTCCACGGTCTTCGACCTCCCCGCCTTGTGGCGACGCATCAAGTCCGATCCCGTCCCGGCAGTCGTGGCCGGCGGGCTGATCTGGGAATCGACCCGAGTCCTGGACAGGGCCTCGCGGTGGCTCCTCAACCGCCGCCCACAGCCGCTGGACGTCAGCGCTGAAGTCGCCCGGCTCCAACCGACCTTCAAAGAGCTGTCCGATTCAGTGCCCGGATGGCACCAAGGAACCGACCATGTCGACTACTTGGAGCGCATGGAGCCACTCATTCAATCGGGCGCGGACCCCGAGCTCGCTGCCACTGTCTTCGGGCTCCTCGAGCGCTTCTGCCTCCTCGACGTGGCTGAGATCGCCCACGAGTTGCAGCAACTCAGCCGGGACATCGGCCAGCTCTACTACGCCGTCAAAGAGCGGCGTGAGATCGACAAGCTTCTGACCGGCATCTCGGGATTGCCCCGCTTCGACCGTTGGTCCGCCCTGGCAAGGCTCGGGCTCCGCGATGATCTCTACGAGTCGATCCGCGCGATCACCACGGTGATCCAGCGCCACGTGGACGCCGGCGGCAGTGCAGAGAAAGCCCTCGACGCCTGGGAGCAGACCCTCGGCGTCCGCCTTGCAAGGGTCCAGGCCGTCATCGATGAGAGCCGCGAGACGCTGGATCTCGCCAGCCTGGCCGTGGCCGCTCGCCAAGTGCGCACTCTCGCGCTGATGAGCAGATTCGGCCCGACATCCAGCCCAGCGACGGCGCGAGCACCCGTTCACTCCACCCCCTGAGCAACGAGAACGTCCCCGACTCCATCCAGACCAACAGCACCGAGGAGCACCACCATGACCGGACCCAAGACCATCGTGATCGGCGGCGGTCTGATCGGCCTGTCGATCGCCCGCGCGTTGACCGAGCGCGGCGCCAGTGACGTGCTCGTCCTCGAGCGCCACAGCCTTGCCAGTGGCGGCACCGGCAAGTCCAGTGGCATTGTGCGCGCGCACTACGGCGTGCCGTCGATCGCGGCGATGGCCTGGCGCAGCCAGCCCTACTTCGAGCAGCTCGGTGACGCCGTCGGCTTCCGGCAGGTCGGCTACACCGTCATCGTCGGCGAGGAAAACGTCGAACCACTCACGGCCAACACCGCGATGCACCAGGGACTGGGCATCGACGTCGACCTGATCGACACCACCCGGCTGGCCGAGCTGTGGCCGATGATGAACGTCGACGACGTCGCGCTGGCGTCATACGAACCGCGCGGTGGCTTCGCCGACGCCACCCAGCTCGCCCTCCACTTCGGGCAGGTGGCACGTGACAATGGCGCGAAGGTCCGCCAGCACACGGCCATCACCCGGATCCTCACCAACGGGGACAACGTGACCGGTGTCGAACTGGAGGGGGGCGAGGTTCTCGAGGCCGATCAGGTCATCGTGGCGGCGGGTTGGTGGTCAGCGAAGCTGCTGGCCGATCTCGGCATCGACTTCCCGGTCGAGGCCTACCGATCCGAGCTGATGATCGTCGACGCAGGCGAGCCGCTACCGAACCTGCCGGTGGTCTCGGACCTGGTCAGCCTGCAGTACTGCCGCCTGGAAGGGCCGGGCCAGTTTCTCGTAGGCAACAGCGACCATGCCGACTTCGCGAAGAAGTTCGTCGACCCCGACAACTACTCCAACATCGCCGCCGAGGCGAGCATCGAGAAGTACGCCGAGAAGTTGATGCACCGCTTCCCGGGGTTCCCCGACCCGTCGGTTACCCACACCTACGCCGGTGTCTACGACGTGCCGCCGGACTGGAACCCGGTGATCGCGCCGGTCGGAGGCGTCGATGGCCTGATCCTGTGCGCCGGGTTCGCCGGACACGGCTTCAAGATCAGCCCGGCGGTGGGCGACCTTGTCGCAGATCTGCTCCTCGAAGGCCACAGCACCGACCCCGACATCCCCGCCTCGGACTTCCGGCTCGAGCGTTTCGCCGAGGGCAAGCCCCTGAACAGCCTCCATCCGTACGTCGGTGCCGGAGAGATGCGGTGACCCAGGTTCCGACCGACACCGTTGCCGGGCTGCTCGCGGAGATCGCCGACATCGGGACCGACGCCGGCCGCGGCGGCTACAGCCGACCCGTGTTCTCGACCGCGGAGCTCGACCTGCGCTCGTGGTTCGTCGACCGCACTGCGAAGCGGGGCCTCGATGTAGAGACCGACCGCAACGGCCTTATCTGGGCGTGGGACGCGCCCAGCGGTGCGCGGGACGGCGCCGTGGTGACCGGCTCGCACCTGGATTCGGTTCCCGGCGGCGGCGCTTTCGACGGCCCGCTCGGTGTCGCATCCGCGCTCGTCGCCTTCGACCTGCTCTCAGAGCGTGACGTCTCGGGCCGCCCCCGTGCGATCGTCGTCTTCCCGGAGGAGGAAGGCTCCCGGTTCGGCCTTGCGTGCCTGGGCTCGCAGTTGATGACCGGAGCGGTCGCCCCTGACCGTGCCTTGGCACTGAAGGACATCGACGGCACAACCTTCGCTGATGCCTGCAAAGAGGCGGGGCTCGACCCGGCCCGCATGGGGGCGGATCCCCAGGCCCTGGCCCGCATCGACACATTCGTCGAACTGCACGTCGAGCAGGGCCGCGGCCTGATCGATCTCGACCGCCCGGTCGCGGTCGCCTCGTCCATCCTCGGCCACGGCCGGTGGCGGATCACGATCAACGGCGAGGGCAACCACGCCGGCGCCACCCTCATGGCCGATCGCCGCGACCCCATGGTCGCCGCGGCACAGGTCATCCTCGCGGTCCAGTCCTTGGCCCTGCAGACGCCCGAGGCCCGAGCGACCGTCGGACGACTCACCGCCACGCCCGGCGGCACCAACGTCATCGCCTCGCGAGTCGACGTGTGGCTCGACGTACGCCATCCAGATGATGCGGTCGTACATGCGCTCATTGGCCAGATCAGCCAGGCCGCGACTCGAGTCGCCGCTGAGGAACGCTGCACGGTCACGGTGCTCGCGGAGTCATACAGTCCCACCGTCGACTTCGATCCGCAGCTCCGTGATGACCTGGTCCGCGTACTCTCCAACGCCCCGGTACTCGGCACCGGCGCCGGGCACGACGCCGGCATACTCAAGGAGCACGTCCGCACCGCCATGCTCTTCGTCCGCAACCCCACCGGGGTGTCCCACTCTCCCCACGAGCACGTCGAAGACGTGGACGCCGAGGCTGGCGCCGCGGCCCTTGCCGACAGCCTTGAATGGCTCATAACCCGTTAGCCACGTCAGTCCAAGGATGCGCCGCCTGTCGCGGAGATCACGCGGTGCTCTCCTGCCCAACCTGCTCAGTCACAAGATCGAAGTCGCATGAACACCCCGAGTCACACACAATCCAGAGTCCCCTGGGGGCAGCCAGCCCGCACAGGGTCACGGCACGGAAGTCCTCCTACGCGTCAACGCGAAGTGTGGCGACGGACACGAAGCCGCGATCCTGACCAAGCCCGATCGGGCGATGCAGCCGCCGGACGAGCAGTGAGCGGGGCCGGGCGAGGTGGTCTCGCTGCTCGCAGGGCCGGACGGCACGCACCTGGCCGCCCCGGCCCGCCGCCTCTGGTCTGCGCAGCAGGGCGCGCTGATGCTGCGCGATGGACGGCGCCGATTCGCGGTGGGTTGCGAGGCGGGCGACTGGGCGCACGTCGACGCCTACCTGACCAAGAGCACCGACTACCGTCTGCTGGCGTTCGCCGGCTCGGGGTGAGCCGACAGCATCCTGGAGTGAACGGGCCTCCCGCGGGACGACGGTCGTCGCGGTCGGTGGCGACTTCCCGGGCGCGACGTACACGCTGCGCCACCCGCACGACGACATCGACGACGTCCGGCTGCTCACCGAGGTGCTGGTCCCGGAGCTCGTCGCCGCGCACCTGTGGCTGGGTGCTCGGCGGGTCTAGCCCGCCTTGGGATAGCCGTTGCGCTCCGAGATCTCTGCGGCGGCCGACAACAGGCGCTCGGCGAACCTGGGGATCGTCTCGGCGTTGATGCGAAACGTCGGTCCGGAGACCACGAGGGTGGCGATCACGCGGCCGTCCATGGCCCGGATCGGTGCGGCGACGGCAGCGAGTCCGATCTCCTGCTCGTCGATCGTGTACGCATACCCGGCCTCCCTGACGGCCGCCAGCTCGGACTCCATCGCGGCCGGATCGACGATCGTGAACTCAGTGAGCGGCACGAGTTCGTCGTCAAGGTAGGTCGACAGCTCGGCGCGTGGCATGTTCGCGAGGAACACCTTGCCGGCAGACGTCGAGTGCATCGCATTGTGCTGCCCGACCCAGTTCACGGTCGTGACCTCGGAAGAGCCGATCACCTGGTCGATGGTGACTATCGAGCGCCCTTCGTGCACGGCGACGTTGACCGTCTCCCCCACGTCGTCAGCAAGAGCGCCGCACACGGCGCGACTGACCACGTTCATGTCGTGCTTCCGGCTCACTCCCTCGGCCAGCTGCACGACGCCGTAGCCCAGCCGGTAGCGACCTCGATGGGACGCCTGCTCGACGAGCCCCCGGGCCTCGAGCGTTCCGAGCAGGCGAGAGACCGTCGACTTGTGGACGTCCAGCTCGTTCGAGATCTCGGTGACGCCGAGGTCGCCATGGCGAGCAAGGACCTGGAGCACCGAGATCGCTCGGTCGACGGACTGGACCGAGGTGTCTCTTCCTGACCCTCCACCCTCACTCACGGACGTCAACGTACCTGTCCCCCGATCTCCCGTCCCCGCAACGGCAACAGCCGCTGACCTCTTGCCGCGGGCCGTCATCGAGTCGTACTCTGTCTCACATAGAACGTCAATCCCGCATCGTGAAACAATCGGGGCTGCGCACGTTTCGGCCCCCCTCATCAGTTTCGGAGAATCCCGTGAACTTCTTGACCGGCCCGTCAGCCTCTGTTGCTGAGATCACTGCGCTGGTGGAGCGCCGTCCCGTGGGCTACAGCCTGGAGGCGCCCTTCTACACCAGCCAGGAGGTCTACGACCTCGACATGGACGCCATCTTCGGCAGTCACTGGCTGTTCTGTGCCACGGAGGCAGAGCTGCCCGAGCCAGGCGACTACGTCACGCGGCAGATCGGGACCTCCTCGATCATCATCGTGCGCGACGACGACGAGACCGTCCGGGCACTGCACAACGTGTGCCGGCACCGCGGGGCCCGGATCCTCGAGGACCCGTGCGGCGCGGTGGGCAACCTCGTCTGCCCCTACCACCAGTGGACCTACGGCACCGACGGCAGCCTGATCTTCGCCGAGTCCCAACCACCCGACTTCGACCGTGAGCGGTTCGGCCTCAAGCCGGTGCACGTGCGCACCGTGGCGGGCCTGATCTTCGTGTGCCTGGCCGAGACGCCACCGGCCGACTTCGACGAGGTGGCCGCGGTGATCGAGCCGTACCTGGCGCCGTACCAGCTCCAGGATGCCAAGGTCGCCCACCAGATCGACCTGATGGAGGAGGCGAACTGGAAGCTGGTGATGGAGAACAACCGCGAGTGCCATCACTGCGACGCCTCCCACCCGGAACTGCTCACGGCCTACTTCCCGTTCCACCGCTACTCCGAGGACGACGTCACCCCCCGGATGCGCCCGGCGTTCGAGCGCTACCAGGCGGCCTCCGCACATCTGGACAACGTCTGCACGATCACCAAGGCCCCCCGCGACACGAGCCGCGAGCTCGACAGCCGCCCGACTGGCTACATGATCATGCGACTGCCACTGGACGGCGACGGCGCGTCCTTCGGTCCCGACGGAGCCCAGGTGTGCCGCAAGCTGATGGGCGAGGTCACCGACCCCCGGTTCGGCGACCTGTCACTCCACCTGCAGCCCAACGCGTGGTTCCACATGCTCAGCGACCACGCGGTGGTCTTCAGTGTCCTGCCCGTCGCCCCGGGCAAGACACTCGTACGTACGACGTGGCTGGTCCACGCCGATGCTGTCGAAGGCGTCGACTATGACGTCGACACCCTCACCTCCGTGTGGCGCGCGACCAACGACCAGGACCGCGAGCTGGTCCAGAAGGCCCAGCGCGGCGTGTCCGACCCGAGCTACGAACCCGGGCCCTATGGACTGGTCGAGGACGACGTGGAGGCATTCATCAACTGGTACCTCCAGCGGGTCCGGGAGTACCTCACCCCCCACCACGAGCACTTCGAGCAGCTGATCCACCTGACCCCGGCCTCGAGTCGGTAAGCCCTCTTCACCGATCACCGGAGAAGGAAATGTCGGTCACCGACGACACCCTGGCCCGCCGGCCGCAGACACCGCGCGCAGCATCGACGGCGCAGGGCCTGCTGCCTCCCCTCTCGTCGCCCGACTGCTGGGACGACGAGGACCGGACCGTTCTCGTCTGCAGCGCCGTTTCAGACATCACGCACGACGTGAAGAACTTCGTGTTCGAGCCCCAGACCGATCGCACGTTCCAGTTCGAAGCGGGTCAGTTCCTGACCTTGCTGTTGGAGATCGGCGGACACGCGGTCAACCGGTGCTACACGATCTCGTCGCCTCCCACCAGGCCGCACCGGATCGCCATCACGGTCAAGCGCGTCATCGGCGGCCCGGTCTCGAACTGGTTGCACGACAATGTCGTGCCGGGTACCAAGATCGCGGCGATGGCACCCCTGGGCGCCTTCACGCTGGCCCGCCAGCCGACCGACAAGTATCTGTTCTTGTCGGCCGGGAGTGGGATCACGCCCCTGATGTCGATGACTCGGACGCTCCACGACCTCGGATCGGATGCCGACATGGTCTTCGTCCACAGCGCACGCACACCGGCGGACATCGTGTTCCGTCATGAGCTGGCGGCGATCGAGTCCGTCATGTCCAACCTCCGGGTCGTGCACGTCTGCGAGAACGACTATCCGTCGGAGCGCTGGGGCGGAATGCGGGGGCGGCTGTCGCCCGACATGCTGCGAGCTGTCGTTCCCGACCTGCACGAGCGCGTGACCTTCAACTGTGGCCCGGTGCCGTACATGGAGTCCGTGAGCCGCATCCTCGGCGGGCTCGACTACGACATGCGGAGCTACCACCAGGAGAGCTTCACGTTCGACGATCCTGCCGAACCCGACGGAGCACCTCCCCCCGAAGGCGTCGAGTACGACGACATCGCGATCTCGCCACCCACACCGGAGACCGACGACGACTCGGTGGCCAGCTATGCCGTCGAGTTCGTGAAGAGCGGACGCACCATCTCCGTCCGCGCCGACGAGAACGTGCTGGACGCCGCGCTGGCCGCTGGACTGCGCCTGCCGTCGTCATGCAGCCAAGGCATGTGTGGGACGTGCAAGCTGTCGAAGCTGGCCGGTGAGGTGGAGATGAGCCACAACGGGGGCATCCGTCCCCGCGAGATCGCCGCGAACAAGATCCTGGTCTGCTGCTCCAAGCCCCTAAGCGATCTGACCATCGACGGATGAGGCTCGTCGGGAAGTCGGTCAATGTGCCGGCCCTTCACTATGGTTGACGCGTGGAGCTCTCTAGGTCGTTGCAGCCGCAGTTGCTCGCCGACCAGGTGTACGACGTCCTGCACGACGCCATCATCAGCGGCGAGCTTCCGGCCGGGTCTCGTTTGCGAATCCGCGACGTCGCGGCCCAGGTCGGCACCAGCGTGATGCCGGTGCGTGAGGCGATCCGCCGCTTGGAGCAGGGCGGGTTCGCATACCGTGAGCCACACAAGGGTGCCGTCGTCAAGGGGCTGACGCTGGAGGAGCTCATCCACGTCTACGACGTGCGCAAGGTGCTGGAGCGCGAGGCGGCCCGGCTCGGCAGCGAACGGATCAAGGCCGAGGACTGCGCCCGGATGGAGGCTGAGTACGGATTCATGCGCGCGGCCATCGCTGAGGGACGCCTCGAGGATCACCTGCGTCACGACGAGAGACTGCTGACGATCCTCTACGAAGCGAGCGGCAACCCGGTGCTGGTCAGCACGATCCAAGGCCTGTGGAAGCAGTGTCTCGCGTACAAGACACTGGGCATCAAGTCGACTTTCGACTCCACCAAGTCCAACGAGCTGCTCTGGTGCTACCAGCGGGACCTGGTGGCGGCTGCCCGGGCGAACGACCTCGACGCCGCCATGGCGGCGTCCGACGCCTCGCTCGACGTGGCGGTCGCAGGGATCCGCGCTCGTCTCGTCGCCGAGGAGGACAAGGCCGCCGACGCGGCCTCATCCTGATCGCTCGCCCAGAACGACGACCAGATCCGGATGTTGATGCTGCGCGAGCCGCGGGGCTTCCCGCCGCTGTGCTGCAACGTGGTGGTTCCGCCCCAGCATCCGGATGCGGCGGCGGGCTACATCATCATGGAGCAGGTCGAGTACCCCGTGATGAGCGGCGGGAACACGGTCGCCGTCGCAACCCTCCTGCTCGAGACCGGCATGATGCCAATGCAGGAGCCGGTGACGAGCTGGTCCTGGAAGCCCCCGCGGGCCTGATCGCCATCAGGGCCGAATGTCGAGCGGGCCCTATCGCACTCCGTCCCCGATTATGTAGGTATCGGAGATCAATCGCTAACCGATTGATATTGGACATCGCACAGATGAGGCCGTCTACTGGTGTCGTCGTCTCGCCCAGTTTCGGAGTCGCCTCGTGTCTGCAGACCGCTCCAAGTTCGTCGTCGTCGGGGCCGGCCTGGCCGGCGCGGCGACGGCATGGCAGCTCGCCACCGCCGGCCACGAGGTGACGGTGCTCGAACGCGGCGTACCCGCGGATTCGGCGGGCAGCTCGCACGGCTCGGCGCGGATCTTCAGGTATGCCTACCCCTCGGTGGCCTACACCCGGATGGTCGTTCGCTCGTGGGACCTCTGGCGTGAGCTCGAGGAGAGCAGCCGGACCCAGCTGATCACGCCGAGCGGAGCCCTCGACTTCGGGGCCGGGCGCGAGCCCGCCCTGCTGGCCGGGGTGCTCGAGCACGTCGGCATCGACCACGAGCTGCTTGCCCCCGCCGAGGCGTCCCACCGGTGGCCCCAGTTCGAGTTCGACTCCTCGGTGCTCTGGCACCCCGGCGCAGGGGTCATCGACGCCGAGACAAGTGTCGAGGCGATGATCAGTCTCGCCAGCACCCAGGGCGCCCGGCTTTTCACCGGCTGGGAGATGAGTGGCATCGATCGCGTCGGTCATGGCTACATGCTCCACAACCGCGCCGGCGAGGAGATCCACGCCGATCGCGTGGTCATCACGGCCGGCGGCTGGCTGCCGAGTCTCCTCGGACGACTGAGCCTGCCCGCCGACTTCCTCGCGCAGGTGCCCGCCCTGCAGGTCCTCCAGGAGCAGGCATACCACTTCCCCTACCGCGACCGGGCCGCGCCGTGGCCGACCTTCATCCACAAAGACGAGGTCATCGGGGCCTACGGACTGCCGGGCGGCAGGGATGCGTCGTACCAGGGTCAGAAGGTCGCGGAGTACTGCGGCGGAAGAGCGATCCCGTCGGCCGGGCACCAGGACGGACGCGTCGACCCGGCGAACCGCGACCGGATCGTCGCCTATGTCGAACGCCATCTCCCCGGCCTCGTTCCCGAGCCCTACGCCGAGACCACCTGCGTGTTCACGAACACGCCCACCGAGGACTTCGTTCTCGACAGGTACGACGGGATCA
Organism: Nocardioides sp.; assembly: GCA_025965335.1. GTDB lineage: Bacteria > Actinomycetota > Actinomycetes > Propionibacteriales > Nocardioidaceae > Nocardioides. Next base: position 31,061 of record JAOPXC010000442.1, read on the forward strand.
CCCTGGTCTCGCCCTGCTCGGGGCACGGCGCCAAGTTCGCGCCGCTCATCGGGTCCCTGGCGGCCAACGCTGCCGCCGCGAGCAGCGTTGAAGCAGGCCGGAACCTCATTCCCCCCGAGTTCCTCCTCCCCCATCGGCCCGCACACCACGAAGAAGGCGCTTGGTGAGCCCCGTCGAAGAGCAGGCGGCGGATGCAGACGTGGTCAGGCGCCGAAGCTCTGGCGACGATGCCGGAGGGTCTGACCCGGACCTGACTCAGCGGAGGACCACGGTGCGGTTGCCGTGCAGCAGCACCCTGGCTTCGCAGTGCCAGCGGACCGCCTTCTGCAGTGCGGCGGCCTCGGCGTCTCGCCCGATGGCGACCAGGTCCTCTGGCCGGTGCGAATGGTCGACCTCGATCCCCTGCTGCGCGATGATCGGCCCCTCGTCGGGATCCGGCGTGACGTAGTGCGCGGTCGCCCCGACCAGCTTCACGCCCCGGGCATGTGACTGGCGGTAGGGCTTGCCTCCCTTTGAGGTTCGGGAGGAACGAGTGGCGGATGTTGATCCCAAGACCACCTAGCCTCGCGCACAGGTCGTCGGACAGCACCTGCAGGTAGCGCGCCAACACCACCAACTCCACCCCGTCGGACGACACGAGCACCAGGATCAGTACCCGGCGTCGGCGGCCGCCGGCCCGCTCATGGCACCACGACATCGAGTAGCGGGCGGCGACGGCGGCGGAGCTCTGCCGGAGCGTCTCGGTCGCCTCGTCCGGCGCTCCCCCGCCGTCCTCGCACGAGAGGTGGACCCGCATGAAGAAGTGATTCTCCTGGCGGTCGCCGAACTGCTGGTTGTCGATGATGTCGCAGCCGTGGTCCACCAGGAAGCCAGTCACGGCGTGCACGATGCCCGGCGACTAGGGGCAGTCGAGGGTCAGCACGTGTTCGACGGTGGTGTCGTTCGTGGCAGCCGGGTCTTCATCACGCGCCGGGCACTGGGCTCCAGCCGCACGACCACGGACTTCGACGTCGGGGTGTTGCTGTGCTTGGCGACGGAGCCGAGCGGAACGAGGGGGTTGGTCTCGGGGTAGTAGGCCGCCGCCGTGCCGCGGGGCGTGGCGTACTCGACCACCCGGAAGTCCCGGACTCGACGCTCGATGTCGTCGCCCGGCCAGTGCGCCACGATGTCCACATGGTCGCCGTCATGCAGGCCATGCTCCTCGAGGTCTCGTCCGTTGAGCAGCACCACCTGTCGCCCGCCCTCGATGCCGCGGTAGCGGTCGCTGAGGCCGTAGATGGTGGTGTTGAACTGGTCGTGGCTGCGCATCGTCTGCAGCACCAAGTGGCCCGGCGGCACCTCGAGCAGCTCCAGCTCCGACACCGTGAACTGCGCGTGCCCGGTCGGGGTGTCGAAGGCCCGGCGATCGCGCGGCGGGTGCGGCAGCACGAACCCGGTCTTCGTCAGCACTCGGGCCTCGTAGTCCTCGAATCCCGGAACCACCCGCTCGATGTGCGCCCGGATCCGCGAGTAGTCGTCGCGCAGGTCGGCCCAATCGACCCCGGAGCCCGGCCCAAGGGTGGCCTCGGCGACGCCGGCGACGATCGCGACCTCCGAGCGCAGGTGAGCGCTCGCCGGGGCAAGCCGTCCGCGGGACGCGTGGACCACCGACATGGAGTCCTCGACCGTGACGAACTGTGGACCGGACTCCTGCAGGTCGGTCTCGGTGCGGCCGAGCGTCGGCAGGATCAGGGCGGTCTCACCCGTCACCAGGTGCGACCGGTTGAGTTTGGTGGAGACCTGCACCGTGAGCGCCGTACGTCGCAGCGCGTCGGCCGTCACGGTCGTGTCGGGTGCGGCGTGCAGGAAGTTGCCGCCCAGGCCGATGAAGACCCCGACCTTCCCATCGAGCATGGCGTGGATCGCCTCGACGGTGTCGTAGCCGTGCTGGCGGGGAGACGTGAATCCGAACTCGGCGTCCATCGCCTCGAGGAACGACGTCGGGGGCTTCTCCCAGATCCCCATCGTCCGGTCGCCCTGAACATTGGAGTGGCCGCGCACCGGGCACAGCCCCGCCCCCGGCTTCCCGAGGTCGCCTCGCGCCAGGGCCAGGTTCACGACCTCCTTGATCGTGGCCACGGCGTTGCGGTGCTGGGTCAGTCCCATGGCCCAGCACCAGGTGGTGGCGCCGGAGTCCGCGATCATCCTGGCCGCCTGCGCGATCTGGTCGCGGTCCAGGCCGGTGGCCCGGACGACGAGGTCCCAGTCGACCTGCGCCACGTGCGTGCGCCAGGCGTCGTACCCCTCGGTGTGAGCCGCCACGAAGTCGGGGTCGACGGCGTCCCACTCGACGAGCAGAGCGCCGATCGCCTGGAACAGGGCCTGGTCGCCGCCGAGACGGATGGGCAGGTGCAGGTCTGTCAGGTCGGTGCCATGGCCGACCACACCGCGCGGCACCTGCGGGTTGCGGAAGTTGACCAGGCCCGCCTCGCGGAGCGGGTTGATGCTGATGATCCTGGCGCCGCGCCGCTTGGCGATCTCGAGGGCGGAGAGCATCCGCGGGTGGTTGGTCCCGGGGTTCTGCCCGGCCAGCACAATGAGCTCGGCGCGGTAGATGTCCTCGAGGGTGACACTGCCCTTGCCGATGCCGATCGTGTCGATCAGCGCGACACCGCTCGACTCGTGGCACATGTTGGAGCAGTCCGGCAGGTTGTTGGTGCCGTAGGCACGGACGAAGAGCTGGTAGAGGAACGCCGCCTCGTTCGACGCCCGCCCGGAGGTGTAGAACACCGCCTCGTCGGGCGAGCCGAGCGCACGGAGCTGCTCGCCCACCAGGGCGAACGCGTCGTCCCACGAGATGGGTTCGTAGTTGCCGGCGCCGGGCCGCTTGACCATCGGGTGGGTCAGCCGGCCCTGCTTGCCGAGCCAGTGGTCGGTGTGGGCGGTCAGCTCGGCAATGCTGTGCCGCGCGAAGAACTCCGGCGTGACCCGCGCCTTGGTCGCCTCCTCGGCCACCGCCTTCGCACCGTTCTCGCAGAACTCTGCCGTGTGGCGGTGCTCAGGGTCCGGGTCCGGCCAGGCGCAGCTCATGCAGTCGAACCCGTCGGCCTGATTGAGCCGGGACAGGCTCCGCGCCGTCCGGGACGGCCCCATCTCCCGCAGCCCCCGACCCAGGGCCACGCTCACGGCTTTCAGGCCGGCCGCGTGGTCCTGGGGCTCGCTCACCCGTAGGCGGGACTCGTCGGGCCTGCCCAGGAGCTCGACAGCTTGCAGCTCGGCGTCATCCATCAGCACTCGATGACGTTGACTGCGAGCCCGCCGCGGGCAGTCTCCTTGTACTTGGTCTTCATGTCGGCGCCCGTGTCGCGCATCGTCTTGATGGCCTTGTCCAGGCTGACCTTGTGGACGCCGTCACCCCTGATCGCGAGGCGGGCGGCGTTGATGGCCTTGACCGACGCCAGCGCGTTGCGCTCGATGCACGGGATCTGCACCAGCCCCCCGACCGGATCGCAGGTCAGGCCGAGGTTGTGCTCGATGCCGATCTCGGCGGCGTTCTCGACCTGCTCCGGGCTCCCCCCCAGCAGCTCGCACAGGCCGGCGGCGGCCATCGAGCACGCCGAGCCGACCTCGCCCTGGCAGCCCACCTCGGCCCCGGAAATCGAGGCGTTGGTCTTGAAGAGGATCCCCACCGCGGCGGCGGTGAGCAGGAAACGCACGATCCCGTCGTCGTCCGCGCCCGGCATGAACCGAGCGTAGTAGTGCAGCACCGCCGGGATGATGCCGGCTGCGCCGTTGGTCGGGGCGGTGACGATCCGGCCGCCGGAGGCGTTCTCCTCGTTGACGGACAGGGCGTAGAGGTTGACCCAGTCCATGACCTGCAGCGGGTCCTGCGAGGCCGAACCGGAGAGCTCCCGGAAGAGATCGGGGGCTCGCCGGGGGACCTTGAGCCCGCCGGGCAGCACGCCCTCTCGGTGGTAGCCGCGCTCCACGCAGGCGACCATCACCGACCAGAGGTGGAGCAAGCCGTCCCGGATCTCCTGCTCGGTGCGCCAGGCCAGCTCGTTGGCCAGCATCACGTCGCTGATCGACAGTCCCTCCCCGGCACACACCTGGAGCAGCTCGCGGCCGGTGGCGAACGGGAACTTCACCTCGGTGTCGTCGAGGACCACCCGGTCGGCCCCGGTCGCCGCCTCGTCGACCACGAATCCGCCGCCGACCGAGTAGTAGGTCTTCGTCAGCACCGGCTCGCCGGAGCCGTCGCACGCAACGAAGGTCATGCCGTTGGGGTGCGCCGGGAGGCTGCGCCGCCGGTGCATGACCAGGTCGTCGTCGAGGTCGAACGGCACGGGGTGGGTGCCGGCCAGCACCAGGATCCGCTCGTCGCGGAGCCGGTCGAGCCGGAGGTCGGCGAGATCCGTGTCGGTCGTGGCCGGGTCCTCACCCTCAAGCCCGAGCACGACCGCCTTGGGCGAGCCGTGGCCGTGGCCTGTGGCGCCGAGCGAGCCGAAGAGCTCAGCGCGCACGCGTGCGACGCGGTCCAGCAGCCCCGCCTCGGTGAGACGGTCGACGAAGGTCTTCGCCGCCCGCATCGGTCCCACCGTGTGGGAGGAGGAGGGACCGATGCCCACGGAGTAGAGGTCGAACGCGGAAAGCGTCATCAGCCGGTGTGCTCGACCATCGCGTCCAGCACCCACCGGGACACGTAGTCCGCGAACGACGAGCGCGGCAGGAGGCGGTACGTCGGCTCCCCGGTCTGCCACAGCAGCACCGGCACCCGGGCCAGCGTGGTGGAGACCGCGCGGCCAGGCCCGAAGGCTCGCGGGTGCAGGTCGACCGGACAACCCTTCTCGAGGACGTTGCGGGCCTTCGGTCCGGTGAGCTCGAGGACGGTGCGGTTCGCCGACACGTCGAGCACCAGCCCGGGATCGTCGCCGACGGCCGCCTCGAGCTGGTCCGCAAGCGCAACCGGGTCGGTGCCGGTCACCACGAGCCACTCGTCGGGGCCCAGCCACAGCGCGTGGTGGTCGCCGGCGGAGGTCACCTCGCCGGAGGTCACCTCGCCGCACGCGGCGGGCAGCGGGGCGCCGAGCACGGTCGCGATCCGTTCCGCTGCGGACGATTCGGCGCTGACGCGCACGCTCACCATCCCCGTGCACGCCGTCTCCGACAACCCCACCGCCCCGTGCGAGGCCTGCGCCATCCGGTCGGTCAGGTGTGCCAGCGGGCTGCGCCGCAGTGTGGTCAGGTCAGCCATCTCGCCTGCTCCCTTCGGGGTCGTAGAGCACCGGTGAGGTCACCTCGACCTCGACCATCCGGTCGCCGACCGGGGCGAGGAGCACCTCGCCGAACCGGTCGCGACCGCCCTTGATCAGCGCCAGCCCGAACGGCCGGCCGAGCGCCTCGCTGTAGTAGCTGGAGGTCACGTGTCCCAGCATCGGGACCGGCCCGTCCACGGCGATGGCCGGCGAGCCCGGCGCCACGAGCTGCGCGCCCTCGGGGAGTCGGGTGGCCCGGTCCACCGGCAGCACCCCGACGAGGTGCTTGCGATCGGGACGGGACGTGTCGATCCGGCTGTAGGAGCGGCGGCCGACGAAGTCCTTGGCCTTGGAGACGACCCACTCCATGCCCGCGTCCTGCGGGGTGACGGTGCCGTCGGTGTCCTGGCCGACGATCGGGTAGCCCTTCTCGGCGCGGAGCACGTGCATGGTCTCGGTGCCGTACGGCGTGATCCTGAGGTCCTGGCCGGCGGCGTGCACCTCCTCCCACACGGCTCGCCCGTACCAGCCCGAGACGTTGATCTCGAAGGCCAGCTCGCCGGAGAAGGAGATCCGGCAGATCCGAGCGGGCACGCCGGAGGCCAGCGTGGTCTCGCGGAAGGTCATGAAGCCGAACGCGTCGTTGGAGACGTCCAGGTCCGGTGCGACCCGGGCGACCACCTCGCGAGACCTGGGCCCGACGACGGCCACGGTTGTCCACTGCTCGGTGACCGACGTGCACACCACGTCGAGCTCGGGCCACTCGGTCTGCAGCCACTCCTCCAGCCAGTCCAGGACGCCAGCGGCCCCTCCGGTCGTGGTGGTCAGGAAGTAGCGGTCGTCGGCCAGCCTCAGGGTGACGCCGTCGTCGAACATCATCCCGTCCGGTCTGCACATCACGCCGTAGCGGGCGGAGCCGACGGGCAGCTTCTTGAACGCGTTGGTGTAGATCCGGTTGAGGAACTCCCCCGCGTCCTGGCCGCGCACCTCGATCTTGCCGAGCGTGGAGGCGTCCATCATCGCCACGCCTTCGCGCGCAGCGCGGCACTCGCGGCGCACGGCGGCGTCCGGGTCCTCGCCGGGCTGCGGGTAGTACCACGGCCGGAGCCACTGGCCGACGATCTCGAACTCGGCGCCGTGCTCGACGTGCCAGGAGTGCACAGGCGTGGTGCGCTCGGGGTCGAACAGGTCGCCGCGCTCCCGGCCGGCGAGCGCCGCGAACGGGATCGGGGTGTACGGCGCGCGGTAGGTCGTCGTACCGATCTCGCCGACGCCGGCCCCACCCAGCGCCGCAGCAATCACGCCGATGGCGTTGACCCCGGACGTCTTGCCCTGGTCCTGGCCGGTGCCGATGGAGGTGTAGCGCTTCACGTGCTCGACGTTGCGCATCCCGGCGCCCGTGGCCCGCCACACGTCGGCGACCGTCTGGTCGCGCTGCAGGTCCACGAAGTGCTCGGTCCACTCTCCCGGCTCGCCCGTGGCCCCCGGGACCAGCCAGACCTGGCGGACCGGGCCCTGCCAGCCGCCCACGCCGCGGGGCGGCGCTGCGGTCGGGACCTGGAAGCCGGCGCGCGTCGCGGCGACGGCACCGGCGTTGGTTCCGGCGCCCAGGCAGCAGTCGAGCGTGAACTTGCCTGCGGCGGAGCCGACGACGAACTGGTTGCGGACCGAGCCGAACGGAACGAAGGCGGCGATCTGGTCGTTCCAGGTCAGGCGACCCTGGCGCTGGCTGTGCAGGTGCACCACCGGGCTCCAGCCGCCCGACACGGCGACCGTGTCGCAGTAGAAGGTCTCGGGCTCGCCCCTGAGGGCGCCGTCAGTGCCGATGCGGCCGACCTCGACCGACTCGACGCGACTCTCGCCATGGGCGGCGACGACGACCGAACCGGTCCGGACCGTCACGTGGGACGCAGCCGCCCGTGCGGCGGCGCGGTCGCTGAGCGCCGGCCGAGCGTCGACGACGGCCTCGATCCTGACTCCCGCCGCGACCAGGTCGCCCAGCAGGTCGTAGGCGCTGTCGTTGGTCGTGGCCAGCACGACGCGGTCTCCGACGGAAACGGCGTAACGGTTCAGGTAGGTGCGCACCGCTCCGGCCAGCATGACGCCGGGGACGTCGTTGCCTGCGAAGACGAGAGGCCGCTCGTGGGCGCCGGTCGCGATCACGACCTGCTGGGCGCGAACGTGCCAGACCCGCTGCCGGGAGACACCGTCGGCGACCGGACCCTCGAGGTGGTCGGTGCGATCCTCCAGCGCCAGGACGTAGTTGTCGTCGTACGAGCCGAACGCGGACGTGCGGGTGAGCACGGTGACCTCGGCGGAAGCATCGAGCTCGCGGGCGACGTCGGCGATCCAGTCGAGCGCCGGGCGGCCTTCGACCTGCTCGCTCCGCCCGGAGAGCAGTGCGCCGCCGAGCTCGGGCTGGTCGTCGATCAGAACCACGCGGGCACCGGACCTGGCCGCGCTGAGTGCGGCACCCAGGCCGGCCGGGCCGCCACCAATCACGAGCACGTCAGTGTGGACGAACAGCTTGTCGTACACCGCATCGTCGGGCACCGGGTCGAGGCGACCGAGCCCGGAGAGGGTCTGGGCGCTCAGGCCGTCCACCAGCGGGCGAATGGTGGCCGGGATCATCGGCTCGGAGCAGTCCCCGCCGGTGATCTGCAGCAGCGCGTTGGGCTCCTCCAGTCCGGCCGCGACGAATCCACGGGGCCGGCCACGGTAGATGGACGGGCCGACCTGGATGCGGCCGTTGGCCAGCATCGCCGAGGCAATGGTGTCGCCGGGATGGCCGACGTGCTCGACGCCGTCGACGGTGAACCGGAGCTCGCGGCCGCGGTCGATTCGGCCGCCAGCCGGGAGCCTGTGGGACTGCGGCGTGGTCATCGGGCAACTCCTGGCTGGGTGGCGGCCGGGGCCGCACCGGTGTAGACCTCGAGTACGTCGTACGTCGCGGTGTCGCGAACAACGTTGAACCAGCGGCGGCAGCCGGCGGTATGCGACCAGCGCTCGGCGAACGGCCCCGCTGGGTTGTCGCGGAAGAAGAGGTTCTCCGCCCACTCCTCGTCGGAGAGGGCGTCCGGGTCCTCGGGGTAGGGCACGTGGGCCTGGCCCCCGTAGTGGTACTCGGTCTCGTCCCGTGGTCCGCACCAGGGACAGGTCAGCAGCAGCATCGGTCGGCCTCCGGGCTCAGTGGGCAACGGCGGCAGCGCCGTGCTCGTTGATCAGGGCGCCGGTGGCGAACCGCTCCAGCGCGAACGGTCGGTTCAGCTCGTGCGGCTCGCCGGTGGCCATGGTGTGCGCCATCGCCCACCCGGCCGCCGGCGTCGCCTTGAAGCCGCCGGTCCCCCAGCCGCCGTTGACGTAGAGGTTCTCCACGGGTGTCGCGCTGATGATCGGCGAGGCATCCGGAGAGACATCGACGATGCCGCCCCAGGTCCGCAGAAGGTGGGCGCGCCCGAAGATTGGGAACAGCTCCAGCGCGGCGGCCATCTGGTGCTCGATCACGTGGAACGAGCCGCGCTGCCCGTAGCCGTTGTATGAGTCCACACCGGCACCCATCACCAGCTCGCCCTTGTGCGCCTGCGAGACGTACACGTGGACGTGGTTGGACATCACGACCGTGGGGTGCACCGGCTCGTACAGCTCGGAGACCAGCGCCTGCAGGGGATGCGACTGCACCGGCAGCCGGAACCCGGCCATCTCCGCCAGCACGCTGCTGTGCCCGGCCGCGGCCAGGCCGACGACCCCGGCGTTGATCCGGCCCCGCGTGGTCTCGACGGCGACGACCCGATCACGGTCCTTGACGAACCCGGTCACCTCGCAATTCTGGATCAGGTCCACACCGAGCTGGTCGCAGGCCCGGGCCAGCGCCCACGCGACGTGGTCGTGCTTGGCGATCCCGGCCCGTGGCTGGAAGGTCGCACCGAGCACCGGGTAGCGGACGTCGGGCGAGACGTTGACGATCGGGCAGACCTTCGCCACCTCGTTGGGCTCCAGCCACTCCGCGTCGACGCCGTTCAGCTTGTTGGCGTTGACCCGCCGGGTGCTGTCCCGGACATCCTGCAGGGTATGGGCGAGGTTGAGCACTCCGCGCTGGCTGAAGTGGAAGTCGTAGTCCAGCTCGGCCGGAAGATCCTCCCAGAGCTTGAGCGCGAACTCATAGATCGCCGAGCTCTCGTCCCACAGGTAGTTCGAGCGGATGATCGTGGTGTTGCGGGCCATGTTGCCGCCGGCCAGCCAACCCTTCTCCAGCACCGCGATGTTGGTGATCCCGTGGTTCTTGGCGAGGTAGTACGCCGTGGCCAGGCCGTGGCCGCCGCCGCCCACCACGATCGCGTCGTACGACGACTTCGGGTCGGGGTCTCGCCAGAGCCAGTCCGGATGCTCGGGCGGCAGCGGGGTGCTCATGCCGAGACCGCCGCGCCGACCTCGTCGGGCGCGTCCAGGTGCGGGTAGAGCGGGAACTTGCTGGCGAGGTTCTCCACGCGGCTGCGCAGCTCGGCGGTGCGCGCCTCGTCGAGCGGGCCGGCGAGGGCCGCGGCAATGACCTCGGCGACCTCCTCGAACGCCGCGGCGTCGAAGCCGCGCGTGGCCAGTGCCGGGGTGCCGATCCGCAGCCCCGAGGAGACCATCGGTGGGCGCGGGTCGAACGGGACAGCGTTGCGGTTCACTGTGATCCCGATCGCGTGCAGCCTGTCCTCGGCCTGCTGGCCGTCCATTGCGGAGTAGCGCAGGTCGACCAGAACCAGGTGCACGTCGGTGCCGCCGGTGAGCACCGAGACGCCTGCCGCACGGACGTCGTCGGCCCCCAGCCGCTCGGCCAGGATCCGGGCGCCCTCCAGCGTGCGCACCTGACGCTCGCGATACTCCTCGCTGGCCGCGGCCTTGAACGCCACGGCCTTCGCGGCCACCACGTGCTCGAGCGGGCCGCCCTGCTGGCCGGGGAAGACCGCGGAGTTGAACTTCTTCGCCAGGTCCAGCCGGTTGGTGAGGATCACGCCGCCGCGCGGACCGCCCAGCGTCTTGTGGGTGGTGGTCGTGACCACGTCGGCATGCGGCACGGGGTTGGGGTGCAGGCCAGCAGCCACCAGGCCGGCGAAGTGCGCCATGTCGACCATGAGGTAGGCATCCACCAGGTCGGCGATCCGGCGGAACTCCGCGAAGTCCAGCTGCCGGGGGTAGGCCGACCAGCCCGCCACGATCAGCTTCGGCCGGTGCTCCAGCGCGAGGCGCTCGACCTCGGCCATGTCGACTCTGAAGTCCGACTCGTCGACGTGGTAGGCCACGACGTTGTAGAGCTTGCCGGAGAAGTTGAGCCGCATGCCGTGCGTCAGGTGCCCGCCGTGAGCCAGATCGAGACCGAGGATCGTGTCACCCGGCTCGAGCAGGGCGGACATCGCGGCGGCGTTGGCCTGCGCACCCGAGTGCGGCTGCACGTTGGCGGCCTTCGCCCCGAACAGCGCCTTGACCCGGTCGATCGCGAGCTGCTCGATCACGTCGACGTGCTCGCAGCCGCCGTAGTAGCGGCGCCCGGGGTAGCCCTCGGCGTATTTGTTCGTCAGCACGGATCCCTGCGCCTGCATCACTGCCACCGGCGCGAAGTTCTCCGACGCGATCATCTCCAGCGTCGACTGCTGGCGATGCAGCTCGGCCGTGATCGCGCGGTGCACGTCAGGGTCGAACGCCGCGAGGTCGAGGTCGAGGAATGCGGACACGGTGAAACCCTCCGGAGCTGCGGAACGATTGAAAACTTATTGATATATCAGTTGTTGATGTAACGTATGGCATATGTCGGAGCGCGTCAACAGCCCTGTCGATCCGGATGTCCTGGTCGACCTCTCGGTCGTCGACGACCACGCGGAGTCCCTGGCGGACCGGGCCTACCGTGGGATCCGCGACCGGCTGGTGATGCTCGACATCCGTCCGGGCAGCCCGATCAACGAGGACCAACTGGGCGCGTCCCTGGGCATGGGCCGCACACCGGTGCGGGAGGCCCTCAAGCGACTTGCCTACGAACGGCTGGTCGTCGCCTACCCACGTCGCGGCACCTTCGCCACCGACGTCAACATCACCGACCTCGCCCACATCTCCGAGGTACGCCTGCACCTGGAGCCGATCGCGGCCGCCGGCGCCGCTCGCCGGGCCACCACCGAGGAGCGCGCTGCTCTCGGCGGCCAGGCCGCCCGGCTGAAGTCGGAGGCCATGTCTGGGCTGGACGCCTCGGCGCTGATGCGGATGGACCTTCAGACGCACCGTGCGCTGTACGCCGCCACCCACAACCCGTTCCTCGAGGACACGCTCACGCGGTACGACAACCTCGCCAACAGGATCTGGTGCCTGTTCATGAACCGGCTCCCGGGAATGGCCGGCCACGTGAGCGAGCACGGTCCGCTGCTGGAGGCCGTGGTCGCCGGCGACGCAGACCGCGCGGCCGAACTCGCGCGACAGCACGTCCTCCACTTCGAGCGCGAGGTCCGGTCCCTGCTCTAGGCACGCCGAGGCGGCAGCTGGCGCGACGTCGGCGAGCCATTTCGCATCTGTGATCACACCCTGCCCGATGTGTGACGGATCGCCCGCGGCCTGGATACCCGCATTCACGCGTGAAATCTGCCAATGTTTTGACCGTTCCAAGCCGTATCGCCTTGCGGAAAGTGTGATCACATCTTAGATTCGAGGCATTCGCTGAACGCTCGCCATCTGCGCAGCCAAGGTTTTGAGGATCCTGATGCCCAATCGACTCTTGCTCATCGCCTCCGAGAACAAGTCTCTCGAGAGGATTGCCAACAGCAGCCGCCTCGCCCAGCCGCTCGTCCGGCGCTACGTGGCCGGTACCCGCCTCGATGACGCGCTCGAGGTCACCCAGGAGCTGAACCGCACAGGTATCGAGGTGAGCCTCGACCTGCTGGGCGAATCCGTCACCGACCTCGCCCAGTCCGAGGCCGCAACCAGCGAATACCTGCACGCCATCGACCGGATGCACACCTACTCGCCCAGGCCGACGATCTCGATCAAGCTGTCGCAGCTCGGCATCACCCTCGATCCGGCCCAGTGCGAGAAAACCCTGCGACTGCTGCTCGAGGCCGCCCGCGAGCGCAACTGCGTCGTCGAGGTCGACATGGAGCACAGCTCAGCCGGCCGTGGGACGCTCGCCATCTTCCGGCGGATCCAGGGCGAGTTCCCCGAGACCCGGCTCGCGGTCCAAGCCTACCTCCGCTCGACCTTCCAGGACCTCACGGAGTTCGAGACTCCGCCGCGCATCCGACTGGTCAAGGGCGCCTTCGACGAGAAGCTCGACGTCGCCATCCGGGATGCCGCCGACGTGACCGCCCAGTACAACTACCTGAGCGAGTGGGCACTGCGTCACCTGCCAGATCCGGCATTCGGCACCCACGACGGCGTCTGCATCGACCACATCAAGCGGGTCGCGCGGGAGCAGGGCCTGGACAAGCGGGACTTCGAGTTCCAGATGCTCCACGGCGTGCGCAGACCGCTCCAGGAGCAGCTGGTCCGCGAGGGCTATCGGGTCCGGGTCTACCTCCCCTATGGCGATCAGTGGTACCCCTACCTGACCCGCCGGATGGCCGAGAGGCCAGCGAACCTCCTGCTCTTCTTGAGGTCGCTCAGGGGATGAGTCCCCTCGGCGACGACACCGCGGACGCGGACGGGACCCAGTTCCGCCCGCGAGGAGTCGCGTCCACCCTGGTGGCCGACCAGGTCTACGAGATCCTGGCCAACGACATCTTCACCGGCAGGCTCCCCGCGGGTGCCCGGCTGCCGGTGCGGGACGTCGCGAATCAGGTCGGCACCAGCGTGATGCCGGTCCGTGAGGCGATCCGGCTGCTGGTGGAGAACGGGCTCGCCGTCAGCCATCCACACCGCGGGGCCCGGGTGCGTGAGTTCACCCATCGCGAGCTGATCCAGATCTACGACGTGCGCTCCCTCCTCGAGGTCGAGGCGACCCGCCAGGGAGCTCCCGAGGTCACCCCCGGCGACCTGGACGAGATGCGCGCGGCGTGTGGTCGGCTGTACCGCGCTGTGGTGGAGCTCCGGGTCAGCGACGCGCTGGACGAGGACGAGGCTCTCTTGCGGCGTCTCTACCGGGCAGGTGGCAACGCCGTACTCCTGGAGACCATCGAATCACTGTGGATCCAGTGCCGGCCCTACAAGGTCATCGGCGCCCGTGCCGCGATCCAGAACCACGACGCCTCACTGTGGGCGCCGCAACCCGCGCTGGTCGACGCCCTCGAGGCCGGGCAAACCGAGCTTGCCATCGAGATCAACCGGGAATGTGTTGCCGCCGCGCGCCGGCGTCTGGAGGCAGAGATCACGCCCTAGCGCCGCCGCGCGGCCCCCCACGACCAGTTCCGACCCGACGCCACTCCGATCATCACGAGGTTCCTGATGAGCACCAGCATCGCTGCAAACCCCCGCGTTCCCCACCCCGTCAACGAGCCCGTCCGCGACTTCGCCCCAGGCTCTCCAGAGTCCCAGTCCGTCACCGCCAAGGTCGCCGAGCTGCGGTCTCGCGTCACCGAGATCCCTCACGTCATCAACGGCGAGCGCCGCTTCACCGGCGCCGGCACCGACGTCGTGGAGCCCCACGATCACGGCAGCGTCGTCGGACGCCTGGCGGAGGCGGATGCGGACGTCACCAAGGCGGCGATCTCCGCCTCGCTCGACGCACAGCACGAGTGGTCGCGCACGCCCTGGTGGGAACGCGCGGCGATTTTCCTCCGCGCCGGTGAGCTCGCCGCCGGCAAGTACCGCGACGAGCTGGTCGCCGCCACGATGATCGGACAGTCGAAGACCTTCCACCAGGCCGAGATCGACGCGACCTGCGAGTTCGCCGACTTCATGCGTTTCAACACACACCTCGCGCAGCAGATCTACGCCGACCAGCCCGCCTCGCTCCCCGGGGACCTCAATATCATCGACCAGCGGCCGCTCGAAGGGTTCGTGCTGGCACTCACCCCGTTTAACTTCACCGCCATCGGGGTCAACCTGCCGTCGACGCCGGCGCTGATGGGCAACACCGTGGTCTGGAAGCCGTCGGAGAAGTCCGCGCTCAGCAGCGAGGTGAGCATGCGGGTGCTTGAAGAGGCCGGCCTCCCCCCGGGCGTGGTCAACGTCGTGAACGGATCCGGTCAGACCGTCTCCGAGACCGCCATCGCCCATCCCGAGCTCGCTGGACTGACGTTCACCGGCTCCACGGCGGTCTTCCGCAACCTGTGGCGCGCAGTCGGGGCGAACATCGACAGCTTCCGCTCCTTCCCTCGGTTGGTGGGCGAGACGGGTGGCAAGAACGCCGTCCTCGTGCACCCCTCGGCTGACCTCGACGCCGTTCGCACCGCGCTGGTCCGCTCGGCGTACGAGTACCAGGGCCAGAAGTGCTCCGCGGCGTCGCGCGCATTCATTCCGCGCTCGGTGTGGGCTCGCTTGAAGGACGATCTGGTCGACCTGGTCCGCGCGCTGCCGGTGGGCGACCCCACGCTGCACGAGACGTACGTCGGCGCGGTCATCGACATGGCCGCCGCCGAACGGCTCCAGACTGCCTTCGACCGTGCCTCCGCGCTCGACAGCCACGAGCTGCTCGCCGGTGGCACGACGGACACGTCCAAGGGCTGGTTCGTGCAGCCGACCCTCTACGCCACCACCGATCCCACTGCCTTCACCATGTCGGAGGAGTTCTTCGGTCCGCTGCTGACCCTCCACGTCTACGACGACGCCGACTGGGACGGTGTGGTGAAGGCGGTGGACGCAGGCAGCGCCTATGCCTTGACCCTGTCGATCTTCGGCTCCGACCGTCGGGCGATCTCCGCGGCCCTCGACGGGCTGCGCAACGCCTCCGGGATGACCTACGTCAACGACAAGCCGACCGGTGCCTTGATGGGCCAGGTCTCGTTCGGCGGCGGTCGCGCGTCCGGCACGAATGATAAGACCGGTTCGCGGCTGGCCCTCCAGCGTTGGCTCTCGCCGCGCTTCATCAAGGAGAGCTTCGTACCGGCCACCGACTGGACCTATCCGTACCTGGCACTGTGATCCGGTGGCCCAGTCACCGCCCCGAAACCACCGGGCCACAGTCGAGCTTCGACGGGGCGAGCTGACCGAGCTGTGCGAACGCGCGCTGCTCGTGAGCGGCGCCTCCCCTGCCCAGGCGACCGTGCTCGCCGCGGCGACCGCGGAAGCCGAGCTGCTGGGTCGGCGTCCGGTGGGTGTGTCCCATCTCGTCGACTACGTCGACGGCTTTCGCAACGGCCGCATCGCTCCGAGCTCACCGTCCCTGGAGCGGCGCACCGCGGTGATCTCGACGGTCGACTGTCGCGGCGGCCTCGCCCAGCACGGCTTCGACGTGGCCCTGCCCGGCCTGTGCGCCAGGGCCACCGAGCACGGACTGTCGGTCGCCGCCTTGCGGCACTGTTTCACCGCAGGCGAGCTCGACTACTACATCCGTCGACTCAACCGGCGCGGGCTGATGGGGCTGGCGTGTGCCAACTCGCCGGCGCTGGTGACGGTGGCCGGGGCGCGCGGCCCGCTCCTCGGCTCCAATCCACTGGCATTCGGCGTCCCGCTCCCCCACGGCCGACGACTCGCCTTCGACCAGGCCTCCAGCGCGACGGCCTGGGTGGCGGTGCGTGAAGCAGCGATGCGCGACGAACCGATCCCCACCTCTTGGGCCGTCGACAACCTGGGCGCACCGACGACGTCAGCGGAGGCCGCCCTCGCTGGAGCCCTGTTGCCCTTCGGCGGCTACAAGGGCGGCAACATCGCCCTGCTCGTCGAGGTGCTCGCCACGCTGAGCGGCGGCCTGTTCTCGGTGGACGCGCCGCCTTTCAACCACGGCGCCACCTCGCCCTCGGTGGGCGTGGTGGTGGTCGCGGTCTCGGTGGACGCACTGGACCCGGGCTACCTCAGCCGGCTCGACGCCCAGCTCGATCGATGGAAGGCGGACTACGGCGCCAACCCCGACGTCTGGACGGCCCACCACGAGGCAGCGTCCTGTTTGATGTCACCGGACCTGTACGAACAACTGCGTTCACTCGCCACGGCGGAGGGCTGATCCATGCCGATCGACCGGACAGTCACTCGCCTGTCGATCACTCCGGTCAAGGGACTACTGCTTCACCACCCCGACTCGATTGATCTGACAGCTCAGGGCGCCGTGGGTGACAGGCAGTTCTACCTCGTCGATGACGCGGGGCAGATTCAGAGCTGCACGCACAACCCCGGCCTGGCCGGACTCGAAGCGGCGTACGACCTGGAGAGTCGTCGACTCCAGGTCACCCGCGGGGATCAGGTGCTGCTGGGCGGGATCATCGAGCCGTCCACGGCTGTGAGCACCGACATGTGGGGTCTCCGCACGATCACGTCCGACGTCGTCGCGAACCCCCTCTGGAGCACGTTCTTCTCCGACACAGTGGGCAGGCGAGTCCATCTGGTCCAGGCCCGCGGGTCCGCATATGACGTCTGGCCCGTGACCCTGCTCGGAACCAGTTCTGTGGAGGAACTGGCCCGCCAGGCGGGCCTGTCCGGCGTCGACTCGCGTCGTTTCCGCATGCTCATCGAGTTCTCGGGCGGCGAACCGCACCTGGAGGATTCCTGGGACGGGATGGTCCTGGAGATCGGCCATGCGGTCCTGTGCGGTGGTGGTCCGGTCAAACGGTGCGCGGCGACCACTCGCAACCCCGACTCCGGCGCGGTGGACCTCCAGACGCTCCGCCTGATCACGTCCTACCGCGGTCGACAGGACTCGGTGTTCGGCGTCGGCGCGACCTTCGGGGTCTACGCCGACGTGATAGAGCCCGGCACGATCTCCGTCGGGGACGTCCTCAGGGTCCGCACCGACACCTGAGCGGGATGGGACGCTTGTGCAGCCGGCTACCTGGCGACGCTTCTCGGTCGACGCGCCCATGCGGGCTCGGCGGTCACCGGCCGCCCGAGGACGGCTGATTCGACGCAGTCCTGCGTCGAGCCGAAGAAGACCCCACGGTTGATCAATCCCGGCCCGTAGTGGGCGAACTTGCCGGAGTTGGTCATCACGCCGACAGTGCCGCTAGGGAGTTGCTGCTCGTTGAGCATGCACAGGCAGGTGTCAGTGCTGACTCGAGCCCCGAAATCGGTGAGCACGTCGAGCAGACCTTGTTTCTCGGCCTGTCCGTGGACGACCCGGCTGGTGGTGACCAGGAAGTCGACCCCGGCCGCCTTCTTCCGGCCGCGCACCTGCTCGGCCAGCTCGACGAAGTCACCCAGGGTGGCGTGCGGGCTCCCGATCACCACGGAGTCGAGCTCCTGACCTCGCCCGCTGGACATGTCCTGCCACACGTGAAGCAAGTCCTCCGGAGTCACGATGAGCGTGCGGTCCGGCTCACGACCACCCAGCGCGGCCTGCAGCGTCGGTGCCTCCGGGGTGAACCCGACCATGTGGAACAGACCAACCGCCCCAGCAGTCGCCACCGTCGAACAGAACGCCTTCAACGCCTCGAGCGACGGCGCCTGACGCATGCCCACGATCACCGGAATGTGGCTGCCAGCTTCCTTGCCGATCAGGTAGCCGAGCACGGAGTAGAAGGAAGGATCGGGGTCCAGGACGTCAGGCACCTTGACCAGGAAGTTGCCCACCCGGTTCTCGCTGCGATGCAACCCGGAATAGGGCACCCGCCCGGTGATGGCAGCACACACATCCATGAAGTCACCGTGCCGGTTGGTCCTGGCGCCGATCACGCTGTTCGCGTAGACGATCGCGTTCGACTCCGCCCAGAGGATGTCCTGCCCGAACACCGGAGCATCGGGAAACACATAGGGCGTGCACGAGAAGATCGGCTGGCACCCCATGGCCTCCAGCGCTGCGGCCAGTCGGTCAGCGTTCCGCGCGTACTCCTCGTCCACGCCCGACACCTGCGGTTGGCTCCGGTCGATCGAGATCGCGTTGACAGTGGTGGGCACGCGCACCTTTGCGCCGTCTGCCAGCCACTGCTCGATGACCTGGAGGCTCCCTCGTCCGGTGTAGATGCTGCCGCCGACATGCACCTTGGAGATGTCGATCAGCTTCGGTGCACCCTGGATCTCGGCGATTCGGACGATGATGCGCATCGCGCGCCTGGCGGCCCCGCCTTCACTGCCCGCGAGCATGGCCCGGTCGACATCCGACAGCTCAACCATGAAGAACCACCCGACCGTCGGCGAAGAGCTCGGCCCTCTTGGCAGCCAGGGCCAGCTCGAAGTCAGCGTCGTCGAGCACAACCACCGGAATCCCTCGGCCGTTGAACTCCTCGTTCACGACCACGCCCAGCGCAATGATCTCGTCGATGTGGTTCATCACGATGCCGGCAGGAGCGACGCCGGCTACCAGCGAGTCTAGGAGGACGTAGCTCCCGGTGCTCGAACCCTTCCCCTTAGGAAGCACCAGCACTGCGCCGGCCAGCGACTGACCCCTGAGCGAGTGTCGCTGGTCGATCACCGTGCCGGTCGCGGGATCCACGCCGCCCCAGAAGCTGAGCATCTGGCGGCTCGCCACCACGGCCCCGGAGGCCTCACCGGCAACGAGCACCTGAGCTGCCCGGATCGTCGTACTCGCCCCGGCGCCCGCCCCCGAGCTCACAACAGCCTGTCGTCGACCGGAGCGAAGGAGATCAGCTCCGGCGCTCCGTCGGTGATGATGATCTGCTCCTCGTACTTGGCACCGACCGTTCCACCGACGGCTCCCATGTAACCCTCGACGCTGAGCACCATTCCGGGCTCGAGGAGGCCGTCGTGATGGTCATCGATCTTGACCACGGGGTACTCGTCCGCGGCGCCGCAGCCGTGAGCGATGAAGGGGTATTTCTGCTGGCGGTAGCGCTCCGGGATACGGATTCCCAGCTTCTCCCCCAGCTCGGCGAAGCTGCGTCCGGCCAGGAACTCGGGGATGCTCTCGTGCACGAACCCATGCGCAGCCTGATAGACCGCTCGCTGCTCTCCGCTCGCTGGTCGGTCGCCACAGAGGTAGGTGCGCGAGATGTCGGTCAGGTAGCCGAACGGACCCACGAGATCGGTGTCGAAAGCCACCAGATCGCCGTCCTCGACCACGCGATGGCTCGCCTCCTGCATCCACGGGTTGGTCCTGGGCCCCGAGCTGAGCAGCCTGGCTTCGGCGTGCAAGGCACCGTGAGAGAAGGTTTCGCGAGCCAGGTCGGCCCACAACTCGTTCTCCGTCTTGCCAGGCGTGAGGTGCTGGAGGAACCCGAGGACGGCCTCGTCGACCAGGCGTGCGTTGTCGCGGTGGATGTCGAGCTCGATGGGGGTCTTCACTGCCCTGGCCGTCTCGAAGACAGGTATCGCGTCGACCACCTGAACTCCGCGGGCTGCGAGCTCGATGAAGACGACCGCATCAGCACGGTCCACGCCGAGCGGCTCATGTCGGAGCCCCCGCGCGTCCAGCTCGCTGACGATGTCGGCGATCGCCGTCCCGGCATCTCTCCGACTGTTGGGCCCCGAGCCGAAGAAGGAGAAGCCAGAGGCTTCGCGGATGTCACCGTCCCAGCTCGAACGACTCGCGTGCATTTCTTCGGTGCCGTCCCACAGGATCGGGTCGTGCTCGGCGAAGACCAGCGCCCACCGGTAGGAACAGTGCAGGTTGAACACCAGAGAAGGGCCGTCGCAGGTCGCGTAACGGACGTTCGCCGGATCGAAGAGCAGTGCGGCGGCCAGCCCAGCCGCCCTCATGCCGGTCTGTGCTCGTTCGAGACGCCCAGCGCTCAAGGCCTTGCCGTCGACGGACAATCTCGCACCACTCATCACGAACCGTGTCCTTTCAGCGCGTCGCTCGACAATCGGGAATGTCTTCCCGGCCCGTTGCAGGCCGGGAAGACGTTCGCTCCCGTCAGGCGGGGACCATTCCGTGCGGGTCGATGACGAACTTCTGAGCTGCGCCCTTGTCGAACTCGGCGTAGCCACGCGGAGCCTCGTCCAGGCTGATCGTCGTCGCGTTGACGGCCCTGGCGATGTGCGCCTTGTCGGCCAGGATCAGGTTCATCAGCTGCCGGTTGTACTGCTTCACCGGGCACTGACCCGTGACGAACGTGTGCGACTTCGCCCAGCCGAGACCGAGGCGCACGCCGATCTGGCCCTGCTTCGCCGCGTTGTCGCGCGCCCCCGGGTCACCCGTCACGTAGAGGCCGGGGATGCCGAGGGAGGCACCGGCGCGTGCCACGTCCATGATGTCGTTGAGGACGGTGGCCGGGGCTTCCTCGGCATCCTGTCCGTGGCCACGAGCCTCGAAACCCACCGCATCGACGGCAGCGTCCACCACGGGCTCGCCCAAGATGTCGGCGATGATGTCGGCCAGGTTGTCACCCGTCGTCAGGTCCGCGGTCTCGCAGCCGAAGCTCGCCGCCTGCTTGAGCCGATCGGCGTTCATGTCACCGACGATGACGGTCGCCGCGCCGAGGAGCTGGGCGGAGTATGCCGCCGCGAGGCCCACCGGACCCGCGCCGGCGACGTATACCGTGGAACCGGTGGTCACGCCCGCCGTGTAGGCGCCGTGGTACCCGGTCGGGAAGATGTCGGAGAGCATCGTCAGGTCGAGGATCTTCTCCAGCGCCTGGTCCCGGTCGGGGAACTTCAACAGGTTGAAGTCGGCGAACGGGATCATGACGTACTCCGCCTGGCCGCCCAGCCAACCGCCCATGTCAACGTAGCCGTACGCCGCGCCGGCCCGGGCCGGGTTGACGTTGAGGCAGATGCCGGTCTTGCCCTCGTTGCACATCCGGCAGCGGCCGCATGCGATGTTGAACGGCACCGAGCAGATGTCGCCGACTTCGTGGAAGAGGACGTCGTCGCCGATCTCGACGATCTCGCCGGTGATCTCGTGGCCCAGCGTCTGGCCCTCCGCCGCAGTGGTCCGGCCGCGCACCATGTGCTGATCACTGCCGCAGATGTTCGTGGTGACGAGCTTGAGGATCGCGGCATGGGGGGCAGCCTGCTTGATGCCCATCCCGGCGGCGACCTCCTTGGGGATCTCCAGCTTGGGGTAGTCGATGTCCTCGATCGCGACCTTCCCAGGCCCGTTGTAGACGACGACCCTGTTGTCTGCCATGTCGGTGACTCCGTCCTGCTTCTGGTGGGGGGTGCAGTGCTTGTTGCGCCAGCGGCGCCGTCGGTGTGACGCGCCCAGGCAGCACCCCGGGGGCACGGGACTTCCCGTGCCCCCGAAGGTGGACCTGGTGACGTCGAGCCGGTCAGCCCTTGAGGCTCACCGCGAGATCGTCGGCGTACCCAGGGTTGTCCTTGAGCCATTCCTTGGCGGCCTCGGTCTCCTTGCCCTGGCCGTACTTGTTGGCGACCAGGTCCTCCAAGGTGTTGTACTGCTCGTCGTCCAGCTTGAAGTTCTTCAGCATGTCGGCGACCTCCGGGAAGTCCCCGGAGAACCCCGCGCGAGCAATGACGTGCAGGTCCTCGGGCTCTCCGTAGGCGCCCTCGGGGTCCTCGAGCGCCCGGATTGGGAATGCGCCATTGGCCCAGAACGGCTTCCACATCGTCACGACGATGGGCTCCTCTGCTTCGGTGGCCTTCTTCAGCTCCGTGAGCATCGCGGCCGTCGAGGACGTCACCAGCTTGAGGTCGCTGTCGAGGCCGTACGTCGGGAACACCGACTTCTGGGTCAACTCCGTGAGCCCGGCCCCCGGCTCGATCCCGATGACCTGACCACCGAACTCGTCCGCGTGGCTGGGCAGTTCGTCGATCGATGCGACGTCCGAGTAGGTCGGCACGGCGAGGAAGGAGGTCGCACCCTCGTAGTAGACGCCGACGTCCTCGAGATCACCACCGAACCGTTCCCAGTAGGTCGCGTGAGTCTTGTCCTTCCAGGAGGACGACAGGACGTCGATGTCGCCGTTGGAGAGCGCCGTGTACATCGGGGCGTTGTCGCTGATCTCCTTGACCTCAACGGTGTAGCCGTTGTCCTCCAGGATGTCCTTGAGCAGGCCCGTCGTGCCGGTCTCGTCTGTCCACCCCGGGATCACCCCCATCGTGATGGTCTTGTCCCCAGCACTCCCCTCACTCCCGCTGCTGTCGCTGCAGCCGGTCGCCACCATGGCAAGTGCGGTCATGGTGATGCCGACTCCCATCGGCAGGCTGATGTGTCGCTTCGTCATTCCGTATTTCCTCTCTGAGGCCGCGCTGGCCGATGGTGCGCTCTAGGCGCTGATCTTGGTGGGGACGTCGAGCGGTGCTACCTCTTCGTGCTCCTGCTCGCTTTCGGTGATCGAGTCGTCGTCGATCGACGAACTCCGCTTGCGCCGCAGGATCCCGAGGCCGCTGCCGCCCTGTCCGATGGACGCCGTGACCCGGTCGAGGTAGATGGCCAGGATCACCACCGACAGACCTGCCTCGAACCCGAGGCCAAGGTCGAGCGTGGCGATCGCCTGGGTCACCTGGCCGCCCAGTCCCTCGGCCCCGACCAAGCCCGCGATCACCGCCATCGACAGCGCCAGCATGATGACCTGGTTGATGCCGGCCATGATCGTCGGCATTGCCAATGGCAGCTGCACGCCCAGCAGCGTCTGCCGAGGTGTGGCGCCGAAAGCCTGAGCCGCCTCGACGACCTCCGCGTCCACCTGTCGGATGCCCAGCTCGGTGAACCGGACCCCGGGCGGAAGCGCGAAGATGATCGTCGCAACAACACCCGGAACGACACCGATGCTGAACATCGTGACCACGGGCACCAGCCACACCATCGCAGGCATGGTCTGCATCAGGTCCATGACCGGTTTGAACACGGCGCTCGCGTGGTCGTTTCGTGCCGCGAGCACTCCCAACGGGACCGCGAGGACAACGGCCACCAGGGTGGCGACCAGAACGAGCGCGAGCGTCTGCATCGCGGTGGCCCACTGCTCCATGCTGATGACGAACAGCAAGCCGAGCAGGGCCAAGAGGGCGAACCTCCATCCTCTGACCAGCAAACCGATCAGCGCGAAGATCAACGTGGTGACAACCGGATCGGGCGCCTGCAGCACCGAGATCAGTCCGTCGATGACGGAGTTCCCGAGATTGGTGACGGCGTCGAAGAACCACTCGAAGTTCGTGGTCAGCCAGTCGAAGAAGTCTTGGATCCGATCACCGACCGGAATCCTGGGGATCTTGATGTCGAGGACCCTCATGATGCTGACACCCCCGTGCCGTTGAGGACTGAAGCTGGCACTTCTCGCTCCGGCGGTGGGCCGCTGTTCGGACGGGTTGCCCATTGCCCCAGGGCCTGGAGCAGGGTGACCCGGGCGAGCACGCCGACGACGCGGCGGTCGTCGTCCACGACGGCCAGCGCCTTGGGGTTGCCCGCGCTCAGGGGGAGCAGCTCGGACAGGTGGCTGGCGGCGGAAACGCTGACCACCTGGCGGTCGAGAATGCCGTCGAGTGTCTCCATGCCGTCCCTGACCGCCGCCACGACCGCCTCTTCGTCGACCGCACCGCAGAGCTTCTTCTGCCGGTCGACGACGAACAGGCGTGCGGTCTGGTGCTCCCGCATCAGCTTGTGAACCGACCGTGGCCCCTGCTCGGACCCGACAAGGGCGACCGGCGGAGTCATCACCGAGCCTGCTGTCAGCACGCGCGTCCGATCCACATCCTGGACGAACTGGGCAACGTAGTCGTTCGCGGGGTTGTTGAGGATCTGCTCGGCGGTTCCGATCTGGACGATCCGGCCGTCGCGCATCATCGCGATCCTGTCCCCGAGACGCATCGCTTCGTTGAGGTCGTGCGTGATGAAGAGGATGGTCTTGCCCAGCTTGTGCTGGAGCTCGACGAGCTGGTCCTGCATCTCCCGCTTGATCAGCGGGTCCAGCGCGCTGAACGCCTCGTCCATCAACATGATGTTGGTGCCGGCGGCGAGAGCGCGAGCCAGGCCGACGCGCTGCCGCATGCCACCCGACAGCTGTCCCGGCAGGGAGTCCTCCCAACCTTTGAGGCCCACCAGACGGAGCGCTTCCTTGGTCCGGCGCTCGCGGTCGTCCCGGGGGATGCCCTGGATCTGCAGACCGTAGGCGGCGTTCTCTCCCACCGTCCGGTGCGGGAACAGCGCGAAGTGCTGGAAGACCATGCTGACCTTCTCGCGCCGGGTGGCCCTGAGCTGTTGCTGGTTCATCGTGACGATGTCCTCGCCGTAGACCAGCAGCTCGCCTGCGGTCGGCTCCAAGAGCCCGTTCACCATCCGGATCAGCGTCGACTTGCCGGAGCCGGAAAGCCCCATGACGACGAAGATCTCTCCCTCGCGGACCTCGAACGAGGCGTCGATCACCGCGGCTGTGATGCCCTCCTTCCGGAGCTCCTCCCGGGTCGCTCCGCCCCGGAGACGTGCGACGCCCTTCTCTGGGCGTTTGCCGAAGACCTTGTAGGTCTCGCGGGCCACGATCGCATTCATGTGTCGGACTCCCGTCGGTGATGCTCTGCCGCCCTCAACTCACGGTTCACGTTGAAGCGGAGCTTCGAGGCGCGAAGACTTACTGCCGTGGTGTTGGGGTGCCTGGACCCGGTCGGTAGTAGAAGGGCCGGCCTTCGCAACTGACGCCGGTGGGACCCGACCTGGACGTGTTGCTCACGGGACCCTCTCAGCGGGGAAGCTCATGCACAAGTTCGGCTGCTGTGTATCCGAGACGTTCTGTGATCACAGATCAGGCTAGGTGTGTCCCAGGCCACTGTCAAGGTCTCGTTCCCGGGCGACTTCCGCGCCTTGTGGTCCGACTGTCGCCGTTCGAGGAGCGCCAAACCTTGGCGTTTCCGCGCTCACGCCAGGCCGGATGGGCCCACGTACGGGGGGCGGTTGATCACCTCCTGACGGCGCGCCACCGCCGCGAAGATCAACTCCCACGCAAGGGTTGTCGTGATCTGTGATCACACTTACAGTGATGGTTCGTGTGCCTTCGGCAGGGCCGCTAGATCCGGCACCGCTCGAAGCCCGCCGCGGCCCAACCATCGGACAACACAGAAAGACAGGCCCATGGCAGACGACATGGTGGATGTGGCGATCATCGGCGCCGGCATCGCCGGCCTGACCGCAGCGTGGCGGCTACGACATGACGACATCGTGGTGCTCGAAGCCGACCACCGAGTCGGTGGCCGCATTCGTTCGGAGCGCCGCGGTCCGTACTGGCTGAACTGGGGCGGGCACGTCTACGACGGGGGCACCGCATCCGCCACCCAGCGACTGCTCCGCGACACCGGATTCGAGTCACGCCCGGTGCCCGGCAACCTCGCCGGTCTCAGCATGAACGACAAGCTGTTGCTCAGTGGCCGGGTCGAGACCTTTCCGTTCAGGATCCCGATGTCCTGGCGCGATCGAGCCAGCCTGATCCGGGCCGGCGCCAAGGTCCGTTTGGCGGTTGCCCGCTACGCACGACTCTCGAAGCGGCGCGCGGGCGAGGACGAGGCCACCCGTCAGCAGCGGGTCTACGACTTCATGAACGATCGTTCCTTCGCGGACTTCATCGGCCAGCTGCCCGAGGATGCCGAGGCGCTCTTCAAGCCCACAGTGACCCGCTCCTCCGCCGAGATGCACCAGATCTCCGCCGGAGCCGGTGTCGGCTACTTCAACCTGGTCTGGAACATCGGCGCCGGTCTGTCGCACAGCATCGTCGGCGGCCCCTCGACCCTCACCGAGGGAATCGCCGATGCGCTCGGTGCGCGCGTGCACCTCGGCGCCCAGGTCGAGGAAGTGATCCACAAGAAGGACTCGGTCCTCGTCCGTTACCGCCAGAACGGCACCGAACGCGAGGTGCAGGCACGGTGCGTCGTTCTCGCCACCACGGCGAGTGTGAGTCACCGCGTGGCGGTCGATCTCAACGATGACGTCCGACAGGCGCTGGCTCGGGTCGAGTACGGCCCCTTCGTGAGCGCGGCGTTCCTCACCAACGAGACCGACCGCCAGCCCTGGGACGACACCTACGCGGTCGCGACGCCCAAGCGCTCCTTCAACGTCGTGCTCAACATGTCGAACAACGTGCACGGATACACACCAGAGCGACAGCCGGGCAGCAGCTTCATGGCGTTCTCCCCGGCCGGCCTCGCCCGAGAGCTGCTGGAGCAGGATGACGACACCATCCTCAGGACCTACATCGAAGATCTCGATGCGGTGCTGCCCGGCGTCGCCTCCCACCTCGTCGAGGCGGAGGTAGCGCGGTGGCACGAGGCGTCGCCGTACTGCTTCCCTGGCCGAGCAAAGCTGCAGCCGATCCTCACGCGGCGCGCGGGCCGCGTGATGCTGGCCGGCGACTACCTCGGCACTCAGTACACGGAGAGCGCGGTCCACACCGGTTTCACCGCGGCTGAGGCTGCCGCACAGGTCCTTGCCACCGAGCGACACAAGCGTCCGTCGGCCGCGCGACCACCGAAGTCGACGGCCTCCTAGGCCCACCCTCCCCGAACTGCCCATACCCAAGGAGTCCCCGATGTCCCAGAACCTGAACGGCGTCCTGAGCGCCCTCGTCACCCCCTTCGACAGCGAAGGCGCGGTC
Organism: Nocardioides sp.; assembly: GCA_025965335.1. Classification (GTDB taxonomy): domain Bacteria; phylum Actinomycetota; class Actinomycetes; order Propionibacteriales; family Nocardioidaceae; genus Nocardioides. The sequence goes on from JAOPXC010000442.1 coordinate 57,768, forward strand.
GACGAAACCACCCTGCGACGAGTCGTCGATCGCAACATCGACGGCGGTGTCCACGGCGTCGTGGCGTGCGGTTCCACCGGAGAGTTCACCACCCTCAGCGGCGCCGAGCGACGCATGGTCGTCGAGACGGTGATCGACCAGGTCGCGGGCCGGGTGCCGGTGGTGGCCCAGACCGGCGCGCAGTCCACCGCTGAGGCCATCCAGCTCTCGCAGCACGCCGAGAAGGCGGGTGTCTCGGTGCTGATGGTGGTCACGCCGTACTACGAGCCGCTCTCGATCGAGGAGACGAAGCTCTACCTTCGGACCGTCGCCGACTCGGTGAGCATTCCGGTGATGCTCTACAACCTGCCGGTCGCGACCGGCGTCAACATGACGCCCGAACTCGTCGGCGAGCTCGCACGAGAGGTCGAGAACATCCAGTACGTGAAGGACACCACGGGCGACATCGCGCAGGCCGGAAAGCTGATCCACCACTACGGGGACGTCGTCTCGACCTTCGTCGGGTGGGACTCGCTGCTGCTCGCCGCGCTGACCGAGGGCGCCGCCGGAGTCATGGCCGGAACCGCGAACGTCATCCCAGCCGAGCTCGTCTCGATCCATGCAGCCATCGCCGACCGCGACCTGGACCGGGCTCGGACCGAGTGGGAACAGCTCTATCCCCTGATGGACGCGATCATGTCGGCGCCCTTCGTCTCGGCCGTCAAGGCCGCGCTCAACGCCAGGGGGTTCGAGGTGGGGAACCCGCGGCTCCCCCTGCTGCCCGTCGACCCGGATGTGGACGCCGCCATCGCCCGTCTGGCGGCCGCCCTCCCCTCCGCGCCGATGCCCCGCCACGCGGCGGTCGGCTGACCTACTCGCCGACGGACGGCCCGGACCAGCCCACGACGCAGTCGTCTCGAACACACCTCGGACACACAAGGAGTGCACATGTCCATCATCGACCAGACCGCCAGCGTCGTACGACGCACGGAGACGCCGGCGTTCGACCCCGCCATCCTCCCGCCGGCCGGACACTTCATCGACGGTGCGTTCGTCGAGGCACCGGATGCCGAGCTGCTCGACATCGTCAACCCGGCCTCGGAGGAAGTGATCACCGGAGTCGCGAACGGCACCACGGCAGACGTCGATCGGGCCGTCGCCGCCGCCACCAAGGCGAAGGACTCCTGGGCGAGACTGGTGCCCAAGGAGCGATCCGAGATTCTGCACGCCGTCGCCGATCGGATCGCGGAGAGCCGCGGCGTACTCGTCCGCCTGGAGTCCGCCAACACCGGCAAGCCCGTTTCGGTGGCCGGCGATGACGTCGACGGCACGATCGACACGTTCCGGTTCATGGCGGGCGCGCTCCGCGCAAGGACCTCGATGGCCGCCGGGGACTACGCAGAGAATCACCTGTCGGTGATCCTTCGGGAGCCGCTCGGCGTCATCGGCGTCGTCACCCCGTGGAACTATCCGTTGCTGATGGCCGCCTGGAAGATCGCGCCCATCCTCGCCGCCGGCAACACCCTGGTGATCAAGCCGTCGGAGCAGACGCCGTTGTCGACGTTGAAGCTCGCCGAGCTCCTCGGTGACCTCCTGCCAGCGGGCGTGCTCAACGTCGTGACCGGCCTCGGACCCGTCGTCGGATCCCGTCTCGCGTCGCATCCCGACATCGACATGATCGCGTTGACCGGTTCGGTCGGCAGCGGCCGGGCCGTCGCCCGCGACGCTGCGGAAAGTCTCAAGCGGGTCCACCTCGAGCTCGGCGGGAAGGCCCCCGTCGTTGTGTTCGACGACGCCGACCTCGACCTGGTGGCGACCTCACTCCGGGTCGCCAGCTTCTACAACTCCGGCCAGGAGTGCGGTGCCGCGTGCCGCGTGCTGGTGCACGAGTCGGTTGCGGACCAGCTCGTTGACCGGCTCGTTGCGCAGGTGCGCGAGCTGGTCGTCGGCGTACCGGACGCGGGCGACGACGTCGAGGTCGGCCCGCTCGTCTCGAAGGCACACTACGACCGCGTGCTCGGACACCTCGAACGGGCCCTCGCTGAGGGCGCTCGTGCGGCCACCGGCGGCGGAGCGATCGACGGAACCGGCTACTTCGTGCAACCGACCGTGCTCGTCGACATGCCGGTGGGCGCGGCCTGCACCCAGGAGGAGATCTTCGGTCCGGTGGTGACGGTCGAGACGTTCTCCGACGAGGACGAGGCGATCGCGCGCGCGAACGAGGTGCCCTTCGGCCTGTCGGCCTCGATCTGGACCGAGAACGCCCGGCGCAGCCACGACGTGGCCGCTCGCATCGACGCAGGGACCGTGTGGGTCAACTCCCACCTGGTGCTGGCCAACGAGGTGCCGTGGGGTGGGTTCAAGGGTTCGGGCTACGGGCGCGACCTGTCGATCTACGCACTCGACGACTACTCCCGCACCAAGCACGTCATGTACAACCACGGCCGGTGAGCCATGCCGCCGGCAGCTCAGCCGGCCAGCTCATCTCCAGTCGTAGACGACGGGGCGCGGTCAGGTGTGAGTGACTCGAGGCCGCGCGGTGCCGTCAGGGGCACGACAGAAATCCTCATCGTCGAGTCGGGGTCGTGTCGGCGCTCGAGGGCTTGCTCCACTGTCCGCCGGGGTGAGGACTGGTCCGGTATTGGTGACCACGAGCGTGGTCATTTCGTCGTCAGAAGATGTCGTGACCTCGATCCGGCCGCCGTCCGAGGTGTACTTAACGGCGTTCTCGGTTGCCGACGAGTCGCTCGATAAGTTTGGGATCGCCAATAGTGTTCGCGCTCGGAGTGACCGACTTAACGTTGACGGACTTGTTGGCGACCTTGGCTGGGGCAACGCCGCAGGCGTCTACCTCGATGCCTTCAACCGCGTCCGTAGGCATGCCGAGTAGCCACCCGACTCCCTGACGAACTGTGGCGCGCGTGAAACCCGCGCGCCGGCATGCCGCAATCCGCGCGTGTACGAGGGTGCCTCATTTCGCCGCCTATGCCCGTCAAGTCGCGACTTCCTCACGAGCCGTCGACCGGCCGCCCCGGTACCCAGAGAACGACCGCCCCTCGCGACCTCAAATGCACTCATGCCTCTGTTGTCGCCGGCAAACACCGGAAGCGTGCAGTCGTGTCACACGCTCATGCGATGGGTTAGTGAGTTCGCATGACCTCTGGGTCAACGGGAAAGCTCCGTGCCGAGCGCAGCACGTCATAGGCATCCCGGGTCGCGCGACAGTACTGGCGTGGCAGGCTGATGTAGCCGTTGCGCTACCGCAGGCCCTCCCAGACGCTCAGAGGCCGCCTTCCGGAACTCCGGAAAACGGCCTCTGCTTTGCTGTTTCAACCTTTGTAGCGGGGGCAGGATTTGAACCTGCGACCTCTGGGTTATGAGCGAAATCTAGCGGCGTGTCGCGACCTCCGGATCCACGCTCGCAGCAAGGTGTCCATGCGGTATATTCGCAGGTCAGAGGC
>JAOPXC010000016.1 GCA_025965335.1 Nocardioides sp.
GGCTAGTTCATCCACCTGGGTCGATATGTCCTTTGGGACCACGGACACAAACATCAGTCCGTATGAGGTCTCTATGCCTGACAGCAAAAGCGTGTTCAGTTGTTTGCCTGCTTGCTCTTGAGAAGGATGGAGAATCAGATGAGTCGGACCTCGAGAAACATGTGGCTTGCCGCATCGGCGCTAGCCGTTGCCGCAACCCTCTCATCTTGTGGCAGTCAGACTGAGGACACGGCGGCGGACGGGGAGGCGAAGGGCGCGGCTTCTCCTGGTTGCAGCACCAACGTCGCTCCCATCGCTGAAAGCACGGAGTACACCCCAGCAGATATGCGGCGAACCTTCTCCGAACCGTCGCATCGGCTAGATCTCAATTCAATCTCCAGTCAGGCGAGGTCATCGAGAGGTCTCCCTGATCAGGTAGCGGGCATGCCTTTCCAGGGCGGAGCCATTGGCGGCTCGTCTGCGTACGCGCTGTACGGAAACGCCAACCCCAACGGGACCTTGGCGGCCAACTTCCTCCGGCAAGGCGGCCTTCAACTATCCACGTATCCCAATGAGGCAGGTGAGACCCTCGCCTCGGCTCTTGTCGACCAATTGGGCGACCGGGCGGTCCGTGTCCAGGTGGGAAGCTTCGAAGGCGCCATTACCTGGGGAGACCCCGACGCTGACGGCCTCCGGCCGCATTATCTGAGCTGGACTGACGACAGCAATCAGAATTACGTCCTGACGGGCCTCATGTCCGCAGAGAAGCTGCTTGCGATCGGACGAGGGACTGTCTGCTAGTGACCCCGGCCCCTTCTGAACCCCGCGGAGGAACTGGCGCCTACCTTCGTCCCCCGGCGATTGGCGCGGGGTTGCCCGCCTTCGACGCATCTCGGTGTCCGGACTTCTGAGGTTCCACGTTGTGACAACGCTCGTTACCCATAGTCCGTGTTGTTGATCTCGTGGACCTCCGTGATGTGCTTGCCGATAGCTGCTTGAGAGTGCACCGCTCAGGCGAACGCGTCGCCAGGCTCTCGAAGAGAACGCCGAGAGTGCGCCTACTCATCTCCTGCCACAACTGCCAGGCGGTCAATTCGTCGAAGGCCGGCATGTCGGTAGGCACCACATCGACGTCGACTCGCTGCCCAATGGCCCGGGCGTACCGTTGCTTCAGTTGACGTTGATCCAGGTCACAGCGTCACCCGGAGCCGGCCCCTTCGATGGCGCACTTTGGGCGCACTTTGATTCGCGGAGGGTCGCAGAGAGGTACCGACGCCATGAGCGTCGCAGGCGGTAAATCCGCAGGTCAGCGGCCAGTTTCCACTGATGAACGCAGTTGTCGGCAAAGGATCGCGTTCACGCTCAGGGCCATCGGTGTGTTCCCGATGACGCACCGCGTCGAATGCGTCGCGCTGCTTGAGAAAACCGGCCCTGACCCGGGACGGAACGTAACCGCTTGAGCACGTCGACCTCCGAAGTCGGCCCAATGGGCGCACTTTGAAGTCGACGCCGTGCCAAGGCGCTGGGTGACTGCGCGCGGACCGCGGTGAGGACGTCGGCCGACCGGACCATCGCGAAGCCACTGGGGCGGTGTTCAGAGCTTCGTGCTAGGCAGCGGCCACCGCTTGCGCGCTGCGAGGGGGACTCGACAGGTCTCCATTTACTCTCCAGAAACCATTGGCAAACGACCCAAGATGACCCGATACAATACGGACCAGCAAGTTGCACAAGCCCTTGAAATAACGAGGGAACAAGCAAATTTTCCGGAATCAGAGGCCTTGGAGAAGTAGGCCCGATCCCTCCAAGGGGTCGCAGGTTCAAATCCTGTCAGCCCGACCGAAGAAACCGCAGGTCAGAGGCCGTTTCCCGCACAGGGAGGCGGCCTCTCTCCCTGTCAGGCGACAATTGCACACCTTTTTCGCACACCTTTCGCAGGCGATCGACGGGGTCGTGGTCCGCGGGCGAGGTCGTGACTGGCGAAGTCCGGTCGCAAATAGGAGGCTGAGCTCCCGGGTCGTCCGTGGCCTCGACTAGCGGCCAGACCTGTCAGCCCGACGATGAGTCTCTAGTAGCCCAGAATGACGCGCAGACTGGCTCAGTCGGGAACACTCCTGCCGGATGCCGCGTTCGGTGGGCATGAGTGGTCCTCTCCGTCCGACCAACCCGCGTACTCCCGTGCGTCGAAGGCCGTGCGCGCTGTGTGGGACGGAAACGCAGTTGACGGACACACACGTGCCGCCGAAGAAGGCGTTCAACGAGGGTGAGGCGCGTCGGTCGATGTACGACGTGGAAGGCAACATGGTGATGTCTCGTCCGCGGCCTGGGGGTATTCGGAGCTGGGGGCTCTGCGAGGGCCCGGGGGTCAGGACTCGGTCGGCAGAACCCTCGGGATGACACCAGTGGTTCCCCGCGGGGCCGATCACTTCGCTAGGCGGGTGCATCAGGTGGTCGGTGCCGGAGTCACTCACGGGATGATGCCGAGGGCACGCAGGAGCTGGTCGCTCACCGGGTCGTAGACCTGATGCTGGATCGAGACGGCCCAAAAGACCCAGCAGTTCACCGCCACGGCCATAGTCGCGACGGCGGCGGCCCACCACCACTGTCGGCCCCGAAGCGCGGCGACGAGACCCCACGCGGCGAGGACGCACAACAGCGTGTCGGTGGCGACCACCAGCCGCACCACCTGCGCCCCGACCAGTCCGAACGGCAGCAACGAGGCCACCACGAGCACCGCAGTCATCCGGCTCGCGGACGTCCCACGGTCCAGCAGGAGCCCGTAGGCGGCGATCGCCATCAGCACGACCACCGGCGCCAGGACCATCAGGTCGAGCACCAGCCGGTAGGGCGGTCCCGCCATGTACTGCGTGGGGTACGGCGCGTCGATTGTCGACCGGACGGCACGGAGCACCTGTCCGTATGCGCCCAGGTCGCGAGCGAGCACGGCGAAGACGGCCGCATTCACGAGCGGCGGCAGCCCCAGCACCAAGAGGTCCCTGAGGTCGATCCGTCGTGCTCGCGCCCAGGCGAGGACGAAAGGCGCCAGCAGAGCCGGGTAGAGAAGGAAGAAGATCTCCTTCGTCGCGAATCCCGCCGTGATCAGCAGCACGGCCACCACGAGCCGACGCCAGCTCCGTCTCTCGAGGTAGGCGACCACAGCCCAGAGCGCGGCCACGGTGACCAGGCCGACCACCTCGTCGCCCAACGCTCGGCGACCGACCAGCAACTGCAGTGGGGACGACGCCACGAACGTGGTGGCGAGCACCGCGACCCACGGGCCGAAGCGGCGATAGGTCAGCGCGGCGACCAGCAGGAGCATGCCGATACCGGCCAGCGTCGACACCCAGGCGACGCTCGACTGACCACAGCCGAGCGCCGAGCTCGCCGCCGCGTCCGGCAGCAGGAAACCCCACCGCGCCGGTGACGGGTACAGATGCGCGTTCTGATCGGCCAGGTACTCACGCACCAGGTCGGGATAGGTGCCCAGGCCGCCGTCGGCGATCCGACACGAGTAGCGCGCGTAGACGAGCTCGTCCGCCGGGGAGTAGGTGACGCCCTCGTGCAGGACGAGTCGCGCGGCCGAGCCTGCGGCGACGACCACGGCGAGGGTGAACTGAGGCAGGAGCCTCACGTGCTCGCCCCCTTGCGGCACCACTCGAGGTTGGCCCGGAGCCGTTCGTCGTCAGGACGCTCGGCGAGCGCGCGCTCGGCCGCGAGGACGCCTTCGCCGAACCGACCCGTCCAGTAGCAGCTCACAGCCAGCTCGTCGTACGCGCGCCACGTGTAGGTGTCCCGATCGACGAACAACGCGTCCGAGCCCGGCTCCGGGATCGCCGCGGCAGCCCGGGCGTAGAGCAGCGCCACCTCGAAACGCTCGCGCGCCCGCTCGATCCGAGAGAGCGCCACAAGCGGCTCGCCCCTCGTCGGTCCGGCGGCATAGGCGTCGAGGTACGCCGAGCACACCTCCGCCGACGGCCCGCCCAGACGCTCGAGGCAGACGCCGATCTGGAAGAGCGCGTACCACCGCTCCTGCTCCCACCCCTGGGCGTTGGCGGCCCGCACTCGATAGGCGGCCAGGGCGTGTTCGGCCTCACCCGCGTCGCGCCACGACTGGCCGAGATAGAACTGCAGCCGAGGGTCGTCCGGGTTGCGCAGGAGCTCGCCCTCGATGATCGCGGCATCCTTGCGGTAGGTGTCCGAGTCCCGCGACCTTGCACCCTCCCGGCGCACCAGCACCCGTGGTGTCGACAGGGTTCCGAGGGTGGCGCCAGGCAGGGCGAGGTACTCGTGAATGGCGCCGGTCCACCGCCACGGCCGGTCGAGCCGGACGACCGCGAGCCGGGCGTAGCGCGTGGTGTCGAACTCGACCTCGAGGTAGTAGCCGTCGGCGCTCAGGTCCGGCAGCGACACGGGTACGTCGACCAGCTGCTCGTCGGCGTCAATCCACAGCACGTAGTCGTCGGGCCGCGCGTGCTCGAGAGCGCCTGCCGCGTCGAGTGCCTCCTGCCGGTTGTGCCCGAAGGACACCCACGGCCGCTCGAGGAGCACACCCGGAGTGCCGGCCATCGTTCGGCGCACGATGTCCTGGGTGCCGTCCGTCGAGCCGGTGTCGCTGATGACCCACCAGTCGACCAACGGGAGCACGCTGCGCAGACATCGCTCGATCACGGGCGACTCGTCCTTGACGATCATGTGCAAACCGAGGCGTGGCATGGCGCGCAGCCTAGGGCCGGTGCCTACACTGGTGGCCGTGCCTCAGCCCCGCGCGCGTCGCTTCTTCGCTGTCGTCGCGGCGTTCGCGTTGGGTGCCGTGCTCACGTCGTGCAGCGGATCTGACGCCACAGGCACTGCGTCGTCCGGCGCGTCTGCGTCTGCGAGCGCCGGAGCCGCCCTCCTCCGTACCGGACTGGAGCAGCTGAACGCCGGCGACAGCCAGGCTGCCGAGGTGACATTTCGCAACGTGCTCACCGTCGACCCGGCGAACCTCTACGCCCACTACAACCTTGGACTGATCGCCCAGAACCGCAACGACACCCAGCAGGCGATCGAGTCGTACGACGCGGCCCTCGCCATCGACGACACCTACGCACCGGCGTTGTACAACCGGGCGATCCTGACGGAGCCGACGGATCTGGATGCCGCCGTCGTGCTGTACCGGAAGGCGGTCGACGCCGACCCGAAATTCGCGGCCGCGTTCATGCGGCTCGGCTTCGCACTGGTCCACCTCGGGAAGGCTGACGAGGGCTCGACGTACCTCGGTAAGGGCATCGCGCTTGATCCCACGATGGTCGACGTCGAGGCACCGTCGTACGAGTGACAAGAGGATTCCGGATCTCGCCTCCTCGGTGGCACTCCGGCCGCTAGTGTCAGAGCGTGACTTCTCTCGCCCGACCTCGCCATCTCGTCTCGCTGTCGATGGCGTCACTTGCCGTGCTGGCCGTCCTTGGGCCGGTCCAGGCGCAGGCCGCGTCCCCCAGGCCCGTCATCAAGGCGTGCTATGACCGCGACACCGGCGACCTGCGAGTAATCGGCACCCACAAGCACTGCCGCCGTGGCGAGCACGTCATCCGCTGGAAGGTCCAGGGTCGGCAGGGCCCGCGAGGCGAGACCGGACTCCAGGGTGAGACCGGGGTGATGGGTCCCCAGGGCGAGGCCGGACCTGTCGGCCCCCAGGGCGCGGACGGCGCCACCGGCTCCGCAGGAGCCAACGGAGCCAACGGGGCGGCCGGAGTCACCGGCGCCACCGGTTCGGCGGGAGCCAACGGGGCCACGGGTTCTGCGGGAGCCACCGGAGCCAACGGGGCCACCGGTTCTGCAGGAGCCAACGGGGCCACCGGTTCTGCAGGGGCCACCGGAGCGACAGGCTCCATCGGCGCGACGGGTATCCAGGGCGACATCGGCCCCACCGGGCCGCAAGGCCCGACCGGCGCCACGGGCGCCGCCGGCAGCCAGGGCGCCACCGGAGCAGTCGGCGTCACCGGGCAGACCGGCGCGACCGGCAACATCGGACCCACCGGCGCTCAGGGTGCGACCGGTGCCACCGGCGCTCCTGGAGCAACCGGTGCGGTGGGCGTCACCGGGCAGACCGGCGCGACCGGGGCCACGGGCGCGAGCACCTCCGTTGAGGGCGGTTACGTCTACAACACCAGCTCGCAGGTGGTGCCGATCGAGGCGGACATCGTCTTCGATAGCAACGGTCCCCTCATTGGTGTCACCCATACTCCGGGCACATCGCCGCTCGTCGTGAGCACTGCCGGTGTGTACTCCGTCCGGTTCGTGGTGTCGGCGGTCGAGCCGAACCAGTTCGCGCTCTTCGTGAACGGCGCGGAGGCTCCGGGGAGCGTCTTCGGCTCTGGATCAGGCACCCAGCAGAACGTGGGCGAGGTGTTGGTGATGCTGAGTGCCGGCGATGTGCTGACGCTCCGCAACCACACGTCTGCCGCCGCTGTCACGCTGCAGACGTTGGCCGGCGGGACCCAGACCAACGTCAGTGCCTCGATCACGATCGGGCAGATCTCCTAGGAACTCAGCGACTCCTGGAATCAAGGATGGGCCGAATGGTCGGAGCGCGCGAAAACGCCTCGTCCAGCAGGTGCCTGACGGGAATCTTGATGCGGTGGTGTCGCCCGTACTTGGGTTGTGAACGCAGTGCACAGCACCCCCGAGCACGGGCACAGCCATCACGGTGGCCAGGACCATGACCACGGGCATCCGCACGGCGGGCGCACGCACGGGCTGGTCGATCCCTCGATCATCCAATCGCGCGCCGGGGTCAGGGCCGTCTCGCTGAGCCTCGCCGTGCTGCTGACCACCTCGGTTGTCCAGTTCGTGGTCTTCCTGCTGAGCGACAGCGTCGCGCTCCTGACAGATGTGATCCACAACGGAGGGGATGCGCTGACTGCGATCCCGTTGGGAATCGCGTTTCTCCTGCGGAGCCGACGCTTCGTGCATCCCCAGACCCCCACGCACCTGGCGGCGCTCTTCGTCGCGGGGGTGGTCGGGGTCATCGGCAACGAGGTGGCTGCCGTCATCCGTTGGCGCGCCGGACGACAGCCTGCTTCGCCGGCCCTGATCGCCGATGGGAACCACGCGAGAGCCGACCCCTCCCTGTCAGGCTTCACTGAGACATCCCCTGTGGGCGTGCTCTCGAACGACCGGAGCTGTCGAGAGTCGGGCGGTGGGTTTGGCGGCGGCCGGCGGCGACTCCGCCACGTCGGCTTCCTCTTTCGCGAGCGGTTCGGACGGATTGTGCTTGCTGCGCGAGTGGTAGTCCCACTTGGGTAGCGAGGGCCGTTGGCAAGTGCCCACCTGCGAGGACGCTCCCAATACCTTCGTCCAAGGCAGGACCTACTCGGTCGTCCAGTCCTCAATCGAGATGACCGGGATGAACTCCGACAACGACGTCGCGTCACGGGTCTCGTCGTACTCGCCGAGCAGGCGGATGTACGTCCGTCGATCGACCTCCCAGTCGTAGGCCAGCAACGGCTCCCAACCAGTCTGCGCGGCAAGGAATACCAGGTCGGCGAGCAGCCTCGTCACCCGCCCGTTGCCGTCCGCAAATGGATGGATGCGCACCAAGGCGGCGTGAGATGCGATTCCAAGCGTGCGGGCGTCAATTCCTGTCTGGTGATCCCACTGATACCTGAGGTCGTCCAGCGCGTTCCGCATCTCTACGGCGATGTTCTCGGGAGCAATGCCGATGTTGGTCTCCAGCGAACGCTGACGACCACCCCATTCCCACACAGGGGCGTAAAGCCGACGGTGGAGATCTCGGACGAAGTGGTCGTCAAGCAGGTCGCGAACCGGCACGTTCCAGTTCAGGAGGTTGCCCCACCACTCATCTGCTACCTCGGCCTGGATCTGCTGTTCGAGGTCGTAGAGGTCGGCCTTGCGGATCGGGTCGCCCAGAATCTCGCGGGCCGCTGGCGTGAGCGCATCAGCTTCCTCGTGGCTGACGAGGGTTTCCCCATAGTCCGGTTCGAAGGCCATCAGGCCTTGGCGCGCAGCGACTCCACGAACTTCTCGACCTTGGTCGAGCGGACGTGATCGGTAGGCACGACGCGTTGCTCCAACCGCGCCGACGCCTTAGTGGAGCGCACGACGAACTGACGACGAGCGTTCGCCGGCACAGTCTTCTTGCTCATGGCTCCTCCTTGGGATCGCTGTCGAGTCTAGCCGAATGACTATCGCGGAGGGTGGCCACGATGTGGCGACCGTCGCTCATGGGAGCCACTTCTTGGGCACTGATGACCTCGAAGACCGTGACATTCCGCCATAAAACGTGGGTGGACAGCGGTCGAGTGCCAGGGCGCGGAGGGCGCCCCGCCTGCTCAGGTCCCTGGCCACCACCGGCGGCGGACGCGGAGATTCCGCCGGTCTCATCGGAGGGCGTCGCTGAGCACCTGCATGGCGGAGACGCTGATGTCGGGGGAGACGTGTCCGTAGATGTCGCCGGTGATGCTGATCGATGAGTGGCCCCGGATCTCCGAGACCACCTTGAGCGGGACGCCGTTGGCGAGCATGGTGCTTGCCGCCGAGTGCCGGAGGGTGTGGAGGCCGATGCAGGGGAGACCGGCCTGGTCGGCGGCCACCTTGAGGGCACGGAGTGCGTTGCGGGGGTCGCAGGGCTCGCCGAAGGACGTGGTGAAGACGTAGCCGGTTTCGTTCCACTGCGAGCCCGCCCGATCGCGCTCTGCGACCTGACGGGCACGGAGCTGGTGGAGGATCTCGGCGGTTCGGCCGGTGATCGGCACCTCGCGTCGTGACTTGGCGGTCTTGGTGCTGGTCGTGACGAGCTCGCCGTCCTCGCGCGTCAGGGTGCCGCGGATCTTGAGCCAGCCGTCGTCCTCCTTGTCGAATACGTCGAGCACGCCCATGCCGCAGGGTGCACCTTCATCGGCGGCTCGATCGACCTCTCGACGTCGCCCCAGGACCGCCGCGACTTCTTCGAGAGCGGTCACCGCTGGAATCTCTGGATCGCTTCAGGGGTAACGGGGGTGAAGAAGTTGACCAGGTTTCCGTCGGGGTCGCGGAACAGGAGGGATCGATTTCCCCAGGGCATCGTCGTCGGCGCCTGGAC
>JAOPXC010000020.1 GCA_025965335.1 Nocardioides sp.
ACCAATTTGGTCGCCGCCGGTGCTTCCTGCTTGTCTGGGCGTCCTGTCAACAACGTGGGACAGGCGACCGCTGCGCACGCCGGTGTCCGGGCAGTGTTCTACGCTGGCCCGCCCACGAGGAAGCGAGCGAAGCGGTGGATCGGCACAAGCTCCTGCAGAGCCTCCACGAGCGACTGCGACCGCGCACGTACTTCGAGATCGGTGTGCGGAAAGGCCGAAGCCTGACGCTGTCGCGGGTCCCCAGCGTGGGCGTCGACCCGTTCTTCGTGCTGACTCGTGAGCTGCGCTGCGACGTGCACCTGGTGCGCACCACGAGCGACGAGTTCTTCGCTCGCAGGCACCCCTTTGCGCACTTCGACCAGCCGGTGGTGGATCTGGCGTTCATCGACGGCATGCACCTCGCCGAGTTCGCCCTGCGTGACTTCATCAACACCGAACGCCACTGCCACCCCGCCAGCGTGATCGTGATCGACGACGTCCTGCCCCGCACCGTCGTCGAGGGCGGCCGAGGACGCGTCGGCACCGCCATCGGTGGTGCCTGGGCGGGCGACGTCTACAAGGTCATCGACGTGCTGCGCAGGCACCGGCCGGACCTCGTGGTGCTCGAGCTGGACACCAGGCCCACCGGGACACTGGTCATCATGCTGCCCGACCCCTCGGACACCACCCTCGCGGCGGAGTACGACGCGGTGCTGCCCGAGCTGGTCGTGCCCGACCCTCAGACCGTGCCCGGTTGGGCGCTCGAACGCAGCCGTGCCATCGATCCCCGCCTGTTGCTCGACGCCCCCATCTGGGGCGCGATCCGCGAGGCGCGGGAGCAGCGTGGCCCCGAGGCACGAGAGAAGCTGGGCGCCGTGTTCGCCGGCGCCGGGCTCCCTGCCGTGAAGGAGCGCCGATGACCGCCGGGCCCCTCGAGGTCGACGAGCAGCTGAGCTGGGCCCAGCGCGTCGGCGACGAGATCCGCGTCCAGCTGCGACTGCCCGGGGCTGGTCTCGAGCCGGGCGCAGCCGACGTACGGCTGACAAGCGGGAGCCGCCGGATCCGGCTGCCGGCCGCTGTGCAGGCCGCGGAGGGTGCCCCCGTCGTCACCTTCAGCGCCCCTCAGGTCCAGCTGGGCAGCGGCGTCTGGAGCGTCGCGGTCCGACCATCCGCCGGAGGTCAGTTCCTCAGGGCCCGGGCGCGGCTGCTGGCGCCGCCGACCCAGCCGGTCGCACTGCTCCCCGGCCCGGCTCCGGAAACCCGGATGGCCTCGCCGGCCCCCCGGGCCCGTCCGTCGCTTGCGCGTCGGCTCGCTCGACGTCTTCCCGCGCCCGTCCGGCGCGCCCTGCTACGCGGACGGGACAGGGGACCTGGATCCGTCGAGCGCGGCCCCGGATCGACCGGACGCTGATGACGGACGCAAGCCTCCAGCGCCGGGTCTGGGCTCGGCTGCGTCGCAGCGGACGGCGGCTCACGGCACCATCCCGAGCGGGGCGACCCCGCTCCGACTCGAGCATCTCGGCCGCCACTGGGGGCAGCCGGTTGCGCGGACGGGCTGCGGAGTTGGTGGGCCGACCGGGTGGCCGCGCGGTTGTCATCCTGGCCGACCCCGCCAGCCAGGTCGCCGTCCGCGGCTGGCTGCGCGACCTGTCCGGCGACGAGGTCACTCTGCTCCTCGTCGGCGGGCTGCCCGGCCCCGGCGATCGCTCGGAGGCCGATGCGCAGGCCGCCAGCGAAGTAGCGGTGGGCGGCCTGGCGGACGTGGTGGCGTGCCTGGCCCGGCGGAACGCGCAGGACGTCATTGTCGTCGTGCTCGGCTCCGCGGTGCTCGGCTCGCTGGGCGCGGACCACGCGGGGCTGATGGAGCACCTGTTCCTGCACCTGCGACCCGGCGGCGCCTACCTCGTGGACCGGACCGTGGAGGACGCCCGCGCTCGTCGTGATCGGGACGCCAATGCTCAGGACCTCATCCACCGCATGCTCGCGGTGGCGCAGGGAGGAGGTGAAGACGTTGCCGGACTCAGTCGTCGCCAGGTCGCTGTCGCCGGCTGCGCCAAGGACGTCCTGGTGACCGAGGACCTCATGGTCGCCACGAAGCGGGGGCCGACCTTGCTGATGGTCCGGGAGCACCAGGTCGAGGATCTCCTCCCCGCCCGGGAGCCCGGGATCGAGGTGTCGGTCCTGGAGCGACGCCCCGAAGGCCACCTGAACCTGCAGCTGGCGGACGTGTCGTACGGCCCCAGCCGCGCCGACCCGTGGCCCGCGCGGCTCGAGTACCCGGAGCTGACCCTGCGGCACTACGAGGGAGACCTCCTCAGTGTCGGCAAGATGCGCCTCACCACCGGAAACACGATCCTCCCCGAGTCGTTCCGGTGGCCGCACGCGAAGGTTCTCAGCCACCCCCGGATCGCGTCGGTGACGCCGACATTCGCGCGGCCCGACCCCCTGACCCGGCGCGACCGACGGACACCCGCTCGCGTCCTCGACGGGGACTACTACTTCCTCGACTGTGTCTTCAGCGGCCACTTCGGGCACCTCACCACCGAGGTGTTGTCCCGGTTGTGGGGTTGGGAACGAGCCAAGCGCGACATCCCGGGGCTCAAGGCGCTCTTCCACACCAATCCGGCTCGCGGCCGTGACGGAGCCCTGGAACGTCGTCTCCTCACCGCCTTCGGGATCCGGGAGTCGGACCTGGTCTGGTCGGACCGGCCGGTGCGGTTGCGCGGCGTGGTGGGCGCCTCACCGATGTGGCACAACGAGAAGCCCTACTACGCGCACCCGGACATCCGGGACACCTGGGCCCGCATGACCGCCGGACTGCTCGCGGGCGCCGACCCCGCCGAGCACGAACGGATCTTCGTCTCCAGGGGTGCCGCCCTGAGCAGCCGACGCGGCTGCCGGAACCAGCAGGAGGTGGAGCAGGTCTTCGCCGACCGCGGCTTCCACGTCTTCTACCCCGAGGAGCTCCCTCTGAGCGAGCAGGTGGCGCTGTTCGCGGGCGCCCGGGTCGTGGCCGGGTTCGGAGGTTCCGGGATGTTCAACCTGATGCACACCCGACGGCTCGAGGCCGTGGTCGTCATCAGCCAGAACGCGTACGTCGCTCGCAACGAGTACCTCTTCACCTCTGTCCTGGGCGGTCAACTGCACTACTTCTGGGAGCAGTCGGACGTCGAGCCCCCCGCGGTCGGGCGGAGCAAGGCCTCGGACAGGGCCTCGTTCGCGTTCGACTTCGCCACCCAGGGAGCTGACCTGCAGCGGGTGCTGGCCAGCCTCTGACCGGCCACACGGAGCTTGGACTGCGCACCTCCGGGCTGTCTGCGGGGCACGTCCTGTGCAATCGTGACAGCTACAGCAGGAGGATCTGCGAGGGGACATCACCGATGGGGGAAGTGCTCGTCACGGAGCGGTTGAAACTACGCCCGTGGACGCTCGACGACGACGAGGCGGCCCTCGCGATCTTCGGCAGCCCCGATGTCGCGCGCTGGCTGAGCCCGGCGCTGGAACGGGTCGCCGATCGCCAGGCGATGCGACCGGTGCTGCAGCAGTGGGTCGCCGAGGATGCGCGCGCGGTGGCCCCGTCCGGACGGTGGGCGATCGAGCTTGTGGTGGACCAGCGCGTGGTCGGTGGCATCGCCCTGCTGCCCCTGCCACCCGGCGGTGTGGATCTGGAGATCGGTTGGCAGCTGGCCCCGGAGGCTTGGGGCAAGGGCCTGGCCACCGAAGCCGGCCACATGGTGGCGCACTGGGCGCTGGGGCACCCAGGAGTCGACGAGGTGTTCGCCGTCGTGCGCCGCACCAACGCCCGAGGGGCGGCCACCGCCAAGCGGATCGGGATGGAGTGGGTGGGCGAAACCGACAAGTACTACGACCTCCAGCTGAACGTCTATCGACTGCGTTCATCAGACCTCGACAGGCCGCTGCCAGGTCAGACACCGGTGGCTCAACCACAGTGACCATCCGCGAGACGTGAGCGGGTGATGAGCGTCAGGGCGACCGTCGAGCCGGGCGGTGCAGGCCCCAACTGTCGGCGCGTTGGTGCATGCTCACTCCACAGGAGTCGGCGCGGCTCCGACGACGCCTCGACTCCCAGGAGCAGCCATGAGATTCCCACGCCCCATCGAAGGCCTGGAGAAGAAGACGTCCGGGTTCGACTTCATCGTCGGCGAGTGGAACGTCGCCAACGAACGACTCCGTGCTCCGCTGTCCGGCCAGACGGACTGGTACTCCACGCACGCAACCGCTCGGGCGTTCACCCTGCACAACGGCGCGGTGAGCGTGGACGAGATGTGGTATCCCGAGGGCGGTTTCGCCGCCAGCGCCCTGCGCTTCTACGACGCGGCTCAGGACCTGTGGACGATCCACTGGGTGACGAGCGACAACGGAGCCCTGCAGCCGCCGGTCTACGGGCGGTGGAACGAGGCGGGTGACCACTTCGAGGCACAGGGTCCCGACGAGTTCGACGGGCGGCCCATCATCGCGCGATTCCTGTGGCACTCGATCGAGCCGGACGCCGCCACCTGGGAGCAGGCATTCTCCGTGGACGAGGGTGACACGTGGGAGACCAACTGGCGCATGCGCTGGTCTCGCGCCTGATCACTCGGTGGTCTGCGTGCGAGCGGTGAGGTCGGCAACGCTGTCGGGTTCGCTGGTGACGGCGCGCGCGACGTCACCGAGGCGCAGCCGGTTGCGCCGGCAGTAGTTCCGGAGCAGCTCGAAGGCCTCGTCGGTGTTGCAGTTGTGGATCTGCGAGAGCGCGCCCTTGGCCTGCTCGACAACGATCCGGCTGTTCAGGGCCGACTGCAGCTGCTCGGTGAGGACGTCGCCGCGGTGGATGGCGCGTTCCTGGAGGAGCCCGATGGTGGCCACGTCGGCGAGCGCCTGCACGATGCGCACCGCCACGGGGTCCATCGGCCCGAGCTCGGTGCCGAACAGGTTCAACGCACCGATGACGTCCTGGCGGAGCCGCAGCGGGAAGGCGTGCACCGACCGGTAGCCGGCCTCGACGGCCCGCGGTGCGAACCGGGGCCAGCGGTCGCTCGCCTTCGTCAGGTCCGCGTTGACCACAGCGGCACCCTCCCGGTAACAGTCCTGGCACGGGCCCTCGAGGGACTGCACCTGGAAGAGCTCGAGCAGCTCCGAGCGCTCGTCCGACGCGGCCATCAGTCGCAGGTTCCCGCGGTTGTCGGCCAGGAGCAGGCCCGCTGCGCGTGCCTCGATGAGATCGGACGTCCGCGACGTGAGCATCTGCAGGAACTCGATCAGATCGAACTCGTCGACGAGGGTGTCGGCCAGCTCGACGAACACCTCGGCGAGCCGTTCTGCCTGGATCATGGCCATCCTCGGGTTCCCTCCAGCCGCATGACGTGCGATCTCACTTTCCGTCCGATTCGAAGGTGAGCCTCCGCGTGACGATGTCGACGGCGACATCGCTGACCCGACGATCCTGAGCGTAGGCATAGGCGCGCAATCGCGACATGGCCTCCGCGAGTCCCACGCCGAGCTGGACCATCACCATGCCCTGGGCCTGGTAGAGCTCCAGGCGGCTCTCGAGCGCGTCGTCGAGACCCGGCACGCCCTCACCCTCACGCTCACCCGGCCCGTGCGCGTCGAGCAGTGACTTGACCGCGACGTCGGCGAAGGACAGCGCCCGGGAGAGGGATGCGAACGAGAGCGCCCCGGGGGTGGTGCGGTACACGTCCATCGCCCCCAGCCGCGCGGCCCCCACCTGGAGCGGGAAGGCGAAGACGGCCTGCACTCCCTGGTCCTGGGCGGCCGGACCGTAGCCCAGCCAGCGCGTCCGGGCGGCCTTGCCCAGATCGGGTGTCAACACCGGCCTGCGCAGCACGTATGCGTCCAGGCACGGTCCCTCGCCGAGCGTGAACTGCAGCTCCTCGAGCGCTTCGCAGTCGGGACCGGACGACGCGACGGTGGTGGGTTCCCCCGACTCCGACATCACGATCACCCCCACCCCCATGGCCGGCAGAGACCTGGTCGCCGCCCGGCACAGCCGTTGCAGGCCGCCGAAGGCGGCGGGCTTGTCGCCGCTGAGCCGGGGCTCGTCCGCAATCAGAGCACGCACGTCGTCCGCCGAGCCGGAACTCGTCACGACGCAGGTCGCGCTCTCGGCGCCTGGAGCTGGAACGTGTCCTGGAGGCCGATCACGTCGACCAGCCAGCAGAACCTCGGACTTGGGTTGATCACGTCGACGACCACACTCCTGGCTCGCAACTCGGTCCAGGCCCTCTCCAACAGGCCCAAGGCGGACGCGTCCACGAAGGTTACATGTTCGACGTCGACGGTCAATTGCGGACAGCCGGCGGTGACGGCTGCGTTGAGTATCCGGCGGAGCCGCAGCGCGGCGAAGAGGTCGAGGTCGCCGTCGAGGCGCACCAGCCGCGTCGACGGGAAGCCCGTGAACTGCGTGATGGCAGGCATGGTCCCGGCTTCCGAGGCGACGCACAGGGTCCGGGGCGTGCGCTTCTAGGTATGGGTTCGTGAACACCTAGGGCAGGCTTCGACTGTACGCCGGTACGGGGTGCGCGGCACCCCGTAACGGGCTGCGCGGCACGTGCGCTAGACAGGCCAACTCGGGAGAGCCGGCTCGCCCCCAGGGTGCGCGGGCTGCGTGAGCCGGGGAGCTTGGGGGCGGGCCGGCCGCTACCCGGCGTTCATTCTGCCGCCGGGGCCGCCCCGCGAAACCACCCGAACGGGTGGCTCCCGACGGGCATGGACGGATACCGCGGGCCCGGGGTCAGGACCGGTCGCGGAGGCGGCGGTTCTGGGCGCGCAGGCGCAGGACCTCCGCTTCCAGATCGAGAACCCGCCCGATGCCGGCAAGGTTGAGACCCTCGGCGAGCAGGTTCCGGATGCGGTGGAGGCGCTCGACGTCGGCGCGGCTGTAGAGCCTCGTCCCGCCCTCGGTCCGATGGGGCTCCAGCAGCCCGCGGCGCTCGTAGACGCGGAGGTTCTGCACCTCCATCGAGACCATTGCGGCCGCGACCGAGATCGCGAAGACACCCGTCGTGTCGTCGGCCATGCCACCTCCCGATTCCTGCGTCCGCCCCCTTGATTCTGTCTGATGTTGCCGCTATAAAAAACCTGTAACGGGGGATACAGATATGACACCGTCGTCACCACCACTGGACCAGAGGAGGAACAGATGCTGATCCGCAACACCGACCCCTTCCGTGACTTCGACCGTCTCGCCCAGCAGGTCTTCGGCACCACCAACCGTCCCGCGGTGATGCCGATGGACGCCTGGCGCGAGGGTGACTCCTTCATCCTCGAGTTCGACCTCCCGGGCGTGAGCCGGGAGTCGATCGACCTGGACGTCGAGCGCAACGTGCTGACCGTCCGCGCCGAGCGGGTGCCGCGCAACGGTGACTGGGAGATGCTGGCCGCCGAGCGCAGCCGCGGGGCGTTCAGTCGCCAGCTCGTCCTGGGGGACAACCTGGACCTCGACCGCATCGAGGCGACGTACGACGAGGGCATCCTGCGCCTGGTCATCCCGGTTGCCGAGAAGGCCAA
>JAOPXC010000047.1 GCA_025965335.1 Nocardioides sp.
ACGCGGGACTTGGCCGGATGGATCCGCTCCTGCAGGGTCTCGAACTCCAGCTTGTCGCCGATCGCGACGAAGAGCTCGCCGTCCAGGACGCACCGCTCCGGCAGCTGCTCGCGGATCGCGGTGACGAGCTCGGGGAAGTAGCGGGTCAGCGGCTTGGTGTTGCGGCTGGTCAGCTCGACCTCGTGGCCGTCGCGAAAGACGATGCACCGGAACCCGTCCCACTTCGGCTCGAAGCTGAGGCCCCCGAACTTGTCCGGGTCGGGGATGCCCTTCACCGACTTCGCGAGCATCGGCCGGACGGGCGGCATCACGGGCAGGTCCACGTGGGTCACCGTAGTCGCCGATCCGGCGCAGAGGTGCCGCGGAACTACGTCGAGTCGGCGTGGGTGCGCCGTGGTCACCCGTTTCAAGCCAACCCGCGTCCGTCGTCGTACGTCGCCCGGTCGCCCGCCCGGTCGCCCGCCGTGGGCTTTAGTGTTAGCGGCCTATCCCCGGTTGGTCTGCCGGCAGGGCCCGCCTGACTTTGAATCAGGACTAGCGACGTAGGTTCGACTCCTACCCGGGGAGCGTGAGCGACACCGTGCCCCCTGCATCCGCGAGCAACCTGACCGTCATCGTCCTGGCCGCCGGCGGTGGTACGCGCATGAAGTCGAAGACCATGAAGGTCCTGCACCCGCTGGGTGGCCGCAGCATGATCGGCCACGTCCTGCTGGCCGTGCAGGCCATCGAGCCGCGCCGGATCGTCGCGGTCGTCGGCCACCAGCGCGACCAGGTCGGGGCCCACATCCGCTCGCTCGTCCCGGACGTCGTGCTCGCGGTCCAGGAGGACCAGCACGGCACGGGCCACGCCGTACGCGTCGCCATGGAGGCGCTCGAGGGTGACGGGGCGGGGTCCGGCACCGTGATCGTGGCGTACGGCGACACCCCGCTGCTCGAGGGCGAGAGCCTGCGAGCCTTCGCCCAGGAGCACGAGGCGGCTCAGCGGGCGGTCAGCATCCTGAGCGGTGTCGTCTCGGACCCGTACGGCTACGGGCGCGTCGTCCGCGACGCCGACGGCGACGTGGTGGCAATCGTGGAGGAGAAGGACGCGAGCCGCGACGAGCGCGAGATCCGCGAGATCAACTCCGGGATCCTGGCCTTCGACGCGGCCTTCCTGCTCGACGCGCTGCCGCGACTCGGCAACGACAACTCCAAGGGCGAGTACTACCTCACCGACACCGTCGGGATCGCCCGCGACGCCGGCCTGACCGTCGGCGCCTTCGCGATCGACGACGTGATGCAGACCGAGGGCGCCAACGACCGGGTCCAGCTCGCCGAGCTCGGTCGGGAGATGAACCGGCGCATCGTCACCCGCTGGATGCGGGACGGGGTCACGGTGATGGACCCCGCCACCACGTGGATCGACGCGGACGTCGTGCTGGCCGAGGACGTCACGATCCTGCCGGGCACCCAGCTCCTCGGGACGACGGTGGTGCTCGAGGACGCGGTGATCGGCCCGGACACGACGCTCAGGGACTGCGAGATCGGCGCGGGGGCGCGCGTCGTACGGGCTCACGGGGAGCTCGCCGTGGTCCGCGACGGGGCCACGGTCGGCCCGTACTCCTACCTCCGCCCGGGCACGATCCTCGGCCGGGACGGCAAGATCGGCGCCTTCGTCGAGACCAAGAACGCCACCATCGGGGACGGCGCGAAGGTGCCGCACCTCTCCTATGTGGGCGACGCGGAGATCGGCGAGGGCACCAACATCGGCGCCGGCACGATCTTCGCCAACTACGACGGCGTGGCGAAGCACCGCACCCGGGTCGGCCGGCACGCGAGGACGGGCTCGAACAACACGTTCATCGCCCCGGTCGAGATCGGGGACGGCGCCGGCACGGCCGGCGGCACCGTCGTACGACGAGACGTCCCGCCGGGCGCGTTGGCGGTCAGCAGCGGGCCGCAGCGCAACCACGAGGGCTGGGCCCTCTCGAGGCGCCCGGGGACCGCCCAGGCGGAGGCGGCGGAGGCGGCCGGTGCGCGTCCGGACGGTGAACGAGAGGCGTCTCACGAGGCGCCCGATGTTGGGGCGGGCCCGTACGGTGGTCCAGAATCCTGAGGACACCCCTCCGGCGATCCAGGAGCACGGCACCGTGACCGGAATGAAGCGGACCACCGAGAAGAACCTCATGGTCTTCAGCGGTCGAGCGCACCCTGATCTCGCCGACGAGGTGGCGGACCTGCTGGGCACGCCGCTGGTCCCGACGTCCGCCTACGAGTTCGCCAACTCCGAGATCTACGTCAGGTTCGAGGAGTCCGTCCGCGGCTGCGACGCGTTCGTGATCCAGAGCCACACGGCCCCGATCAACGAGTGGATCATGGAGCACCTGATCATGGTCGACGCGCTCAAGCGCGCCTCGGCCAAGCGGATCACCGTCGTCATGCCGTTCTACGGCTACGCCCGCCAGGACAAGAAGCACCGTGGGCGGGAGCCCATCTCCGCGCGGCTGATGGCCGACCTGTTCAAGACCGCAGGCGCCGACCGGCTGATCACCGTCGACCTGCACGCCGACCAGATCCAGGGCTTCTTCGACGGCCCCGTCGACCACCTGATGGCGTTGCCGATCCTGGCCGACTACGTCAGGGAGAAGTACGGCCACCAGCAGCTCGCCGTCGTCTCGCCCGATGCCGGCCGGATCAAGGTCGCCGAGCGGTGGTCCGCCCGTCTCGGCGGCGCGCCGCTGGCGTTCATCCACAAGAGCCGGCGTATCGACCGCCCCAACGAGATCGTCGCCAACCGCGTGGTCGGCGACGTCAAGGGGCGCATCTGCGTGCTGGTGGACGACATGATCGACACCGGCGGCACCATCGTGAAGGCGGCCGAGGCCTGCATGAACGACGGAGCCGCCGGGGTGATCATCGCCGCCACCCACGCGATCCTCTCGGAGCCCGCGGTCGACCGGCTCAAGAACTGTCCGGCCGCCGAGGTGGTCGTCACGAACACGCTCCCGCTCACCGACGACCGCGAGTTCGACAAGCTCACCTGCCTGTCGATCGCCCCGCTGGTCGCGCGGGCCATCCGCGAGGTCTTCGAGGACGGCTCGGTCACGTCGATGTTCGACGGCCACGCCTAAACCCTCGCGCCGGGACGTCATACAGACGGAGCAACCGCTTCCTCCGTCCGTATGACGCCCCCGGATGCGTGGGGACGGCTCCGTCACGTCGAATGTTCGACGGGCGCGCGTAAAGGTAAAGACCTGGGGAGTCCCGCGCGGCTAGCCTGCCCCGGTGACCCTCGCCGTGGAAGCCGTCGACCTGCGGCGCAGCTTCCGCACCCACACCGGCACCATCCGCCGCACCCGCAAGGACGTCGAGGCGGTCAAGGGCGTCAGCTTCCACATCGAGCGGGGTGAGCTCTTCGGCCTGCTCGGGCCCAACGGCGCCGGCAAGACCACCACGATCAAGATGCTGATCACCCTGCTCCTCCCGACCAGCGGCTCGGCCCGGGTGCTCGGCCACGACGTGGTCGCCGACGTCCGCGAGGTCCGCCGCCGAATCGGCTACGTCTTCGGTGGGGACCGCGGGCTGTACGAGCGGCTCTCCGCACGCGACAACCTGCGC
>JAOPXC010000061.1 GCA_025965335.1 Nocardioides sp.
GCCGCCGTGGCTCCGAGCGACCCGGTGTGGGGGGACACCGCCCGCGAGCGGTGCCTCGGCGAGGTGGCCGGCAGCGACGCCGTCTGCGAGCACGTCGCCGGGGGCGGCGCCCTCGTCAGCCGCACGATGGTGAACCCGCCGGAGGACGGAACCACGAAGGTCCGGTACGTCGAGTACTACACGCCCGATCTCTGGACGGTGACCTTGATGATCTCCAACGGCGCGACCAGCCGGGACCAGGTGCTCGCGCCGCAGCCGCCGTTCACGCTCGCCGAGCTGACTGCGGCCGCGACCAGCGACGTCTGGTTCGGCTGAGCGCTCAGGGCGGGCCTAGCCCTCGAGGCCGGCTCGTACTTGCGTGTGCTGCGCCACCCACTCGACGAGGGGCCGCAGCGCACGCCAGTCGTCGCGCACCAGGTCGAGCAGCTCGGGAGTGTGGATCACCGGCTCGAAACCGATCGAGTGCCCTGCGGTCAGTGAGCGGTGGCGCAGGAGCTCGATGCGCGGGTGGTGGGCGTCGAAGCCGCGCGGTGTGGTCTTGAGACGGTCCCCGCCGATGTCCCAGTCGACGGCACGGAGCCGGTCCAGGATCTTGTCGAGCTCCGGTCCGAATTGGTCGTGGACGACCGCAGCCCGGAAGGCGGCGAGCCGCGGCCCGCTGGCCTCGTAGAACCCGGCGCCGGTGCGGACGCCGCGCGGCGAGACCTCGACGTACCAACCCGTCGCTTCCCCGACCCGCACGAACGCGCCCTGGTGGTTCTTGTACGGCGTCTTGTCCTTCGCGAAGCGCACGTCACGGTAGGGACGGAAGATCTTCGCGTCACCGAACTCGGGGGCAAGGGCCGCGCAGAGGGCCGTCATCGGGGCCTTGACGGCGTCGGCGTAGACGGCCTTGTGCTTCTCCCAGAACGACTTGGTGTTGTCGACCTCGAGGTCGTCGTAGAAGTCGAGCGCTGCGGCGGGGATCCCGGTGAACTCCACCCGCCGAGCCTACGGCGGAACGGATCGGCGTCGCCGGCCGGTCAGCCGAGCGAGGCGCTGACCTGCTCGTCGCCGGACGCCGCCAGCGCGGTGACGGTGATGGTGTCGCCACCGCACCTCGGCTCGGTCAGGAACGCCTGGCCGGCCGGCGACTCGTAGACGATGGTGAGGTCGGTGCCGTCGTAGGACATCAGTCGCGCCGGCTCGCCGTCGTGCTGCGGGTCGCGCACGAAGTACGTCGCGCCGTGGCACCACGTGAGCGTGCCCGACGTGCCGGGTCCGAGGTCCGCGTAGCCGCCACCGGAGCGCGCGTAGAAGCGGGCCGCCTCGACGTTGTTCTCCTTCGGCACCACCGACCACACGGCTCCGTCCTGGGTGAGGACGCCATCCCAGCCCTTGCACTCGGTGACACCGGGGAACGGCTCGAGGTCCGTGCCGCTGACCGTCGCGACGGTGCGACACGAGGGTTGCGAGTCGTCGAACGTCATCAGCGAGTCACCGAAGGGCGTGACGTGGGCGCCGTTGAAGCCGTGCCGCTTCGGCGCGCACCAACCAAGTGTCGACGCGCGAGTCGTGAGGTCGACCGAAGCCAGGCAGTAGGAGCCGCCGGGTCCGATGGTGGCGTGCAGCAGGCGGCCCTCGCCGAGCGCCCAGGTGCCGCCGGTGGTCGTCGGGATGTCGGAGTGGCCGTTGATCTCGAACTTCTGGTCGGCTGCGAGGTCGGTGACCACCGCACGTGCCGGCGCCTGCTCCCGGCGGTCCTGGTAGACCACGACCGCCCAGTCGGCGTCGAGGAACGCGTCGCTGATCCGCTCGTGGGTCGTGCTGGAGCCCGAGGCGCCGGACCTTCCCTGGAGCTGCACCTGGTCGCCGGCCTGGTTGACCGTCAGGGTCCACTCGCCGTTGGTGGTGACCGTGTCCCCGACCGGGCCGTCGACGGGCTGCCAGTCGAGGATCGCGGTCGCGGGGTCACCGATGACGAGCGGGTCGTCCGCGGGATGCGGGCTCCCGGTCTCCGGCGTGGCTGGGCTCGTGGACGGCGCGGAGGACGAAGGGCTGACGGGGCCCGTCGGGCTCGACGTGGGCTCGGCCGTCTGGTCGTTGCCCCCGCACGCGGTGAGGACGACCAACAGGGCGGCGAGCGGCAGGACGGACCGCGTCCGAATGGCCATCAAACGCCGATGTTGTGTTGGAAGTGCGCCTCGTTGGCGCGGTAGCTCTTGTAGGCGTTGCGCCATTGCACCCGGGAAATGTACGGCTCCGAGGGGTCGAAGCGCTGCTGGTTCCACGGCTCGAAGTAGCTGACCGCCGTCGGGCCGGCGCCTCGTTTGCTGTAGCCGCGGCCCGCCTGGAAGTGACCGGACGCGTCGTCGTCGAGGTAGGGGTAGAACCTCTTCAGCAGGACCGGGTGGAACACGATCGGCGCCCTGTAGTCGTGGATGTGGCGCATGATCAGCTTGATCCACTTGTTGAAGCCGTAGTTGCTGATGTCGAGCACGATGTAGGGCCCGGCACGGTTGCGGCGGTCCCAGCCGGTGCTCGAATTGACGACACGGACCATCTCGCTGATCGCGGTTCCGCTGCTGGTGGTGCCGAGCCTGTTCGCCCAGAAGGCCTGGCCCCTGGCGACGCCCTTCCAGCCCCAGGCGATCATCTGCATCGTCGTGGGGCCGCACCAATAGGTGGTGCGTTGCTCGGCGACCTGCTTCCGGTCGAGGACGACCGCGCGCCTGGGGTAGTCGGCCTGAGTCTTGATCCCTGCAGTGTGGCCGGGGGTGCTGGTGGCCGCGGGTGTGGTGGTCGGCGTCCTCGTCGGGGATCGGGTCGGGCTCGCGGAGGACGCTGCCGAGGCCCTGGCCGCGGCGGACCCGTCGGATCCGGTGGCCCGGGCTTCCGGGTGCCGATCGAGGAACCCCTCGGGGAGCGGGACGCCCTCGATGTCGTGGCGGATCAGCCAGACCTTCGCGACCGATCGAGCCGCCATGGTCAGCTCGGTGCGCTCCTCGGCCGTACGCTCCGCGGGCGACAGCACTGCCTCGCGCCGGAGCGTGGCCAGCACGTCGAGGTCGCCGGTCGACTCGACGGGGGCCGGGCGTGCCGCAATCGCGCGCGCGGCGGTGGTCATCCGGGCCTGGACCTGGGCCTGGGTGTCCTCGGTCCAGCCGGAGCCGAGGCAGTAGCGCTGGCCCTCGAAGTCGGCGCAGCGCACCAGGGCGGAGACGAGACGATCGGGTGCGACCTTTCCGGAGATGCGGGCCGCGGCCTGACCCTGGGCGACCACCTGGTCGACCTCGGCCCGCAGCTCAGGGGTGAGCCGGCCCAAACCTGCGGTGTCGGCGAGCGTCTCGCCCTGGCGCTCACCCGATGGCCTGAGGGACTCGTC
>JAOPXC010000071.1 GCA_025965335.1 Nocardioides sp.
CCTCGGCCTCGGCGGCGGCGGCGCGCTCGGCGGCGGCCTCGGCCTCGGCGGCGCGTTCGGCGTCGAGGGCCCGTTGGGCGTCGAGGACCCGTTGGGCGTCGGCGGCGCGTTGGGCGGCGGCCTCGGCCTCGGCGGCGCGTTCGGCGTCGAGGGCACGTTGGGCTGCGGCCGACTCCTCGGCCGACGCGGCCAGATCGGCGGCCTGTGCTTCGGCCACATCGGCGACGGGGACGGGGACGGGGACGTCGATCGGCTCGGGTGCGACGGCCCTGCGTCGACCGGACAGCGGGGAGCGGCGGGATGCGGGCTTCTTGTTGCGTGCCGACGCAATGATGACCGGCTCGAAGTTCGTCGGCGTCACGGGCTGCGCGGGCGCGGGATCCGGGAGGGCCGCCGCGAGTGCCTCCAGGATCGAGCGGCCGACCTCGTCGCTGTTGGAAAGGCCGGGCGGCTCCGCATACTTGCCGGTCTCGATGAGGGACTCGAACTCGGGCTCCCCGACGGTCTGCGCGGGCCCGTCGGTCGGGAACGACCCGTCGAAGAGGGGGTCAGTGTCGGCCGGCGGCGCTGGGGCGGGATCGGGATCGTCGAGAGGTTGCGGGTCCTCCGCCGATGCACCGGGTGCCGGCGCCCACTCCTTGGCAGCGTCGGCCGCGTCGCGGGTGACCTGCTCGTCGTGGTGTGCCAGCCATCGATCGAACAGATCGAAGCCGGACTCGCTGGAGTCGTCGGACGCGCCGTCACCCATGACTGTGAAAACTACGCTGCGGCGCAGGCGTTATGCCGAGCCGCGCCCGGACTGCATCACCGGACGGTGCCGACGCCGGGGATGAGTGGCAGATCGAGCGCGGTGACCCACCCGGCCGGCAGGTCGTTGACGGCAGGAACGGCGTTCAGGGCCCGTAGCCCGGTGGCGAGGCATCCCGCGACGGCCGGAGCCCGGCCGGAGCCGTCGGAGAACCGGAACGACGTCTCCTGGCTGATCGAGGGCGAGCCCTCGATGTCCACCCGGTAGACGTCGTCCTGCGAGCCCGCCGGCCAGTCCGGGGCGGCGTCGAGGCCGATCCGGTTGACGTGCTCGAGCGAGATGATCTCCCGACCCTGGAAGACGCCGTTGATCGTGAACCGGATGGCCGCCACCTCCCCGGCGTTGATCACGCCCTTGGCGGTCTTGCGCTCGGTGGGGGTCACCCACTTCTCCCACGTGGTGGTGATGTCGTCGAGCTCGATCCCGACGGCCTGGGCGATCATCGGGACGGTCGCGCCCCACGCCATGATCAGCAGGTCGGGGATCTCGAGCAGCGGCGTGAACTCGGGAGAGCGACCGATGCCCATCTCGTCCTCGTAGTCGCCCTCGTAGTCCGTGTAGTCGAGCAGCTCCGACGCACGCACCGACCGCACCTCACCGCAGAGCCCCATCAGGGTCAGCGGGAACAGGTCGTTGGCGAAGCCCGGATCGATGCCGGTCGTGAAGCACGACGCGTTCCCGGCCTCGCACGCCTCGGTGATCGGGTCGATCCAGTTGGCGGGGTTCTGCTTCATGCCCGGCCAGACCCACGGGGTCATGGCGGTCGAGCACACGTCGATGCCGGCGCGCAGGAATGCGCTCATCAGGCGGATGTTGTCGTCGGCGTACTGCGCCGTCGGGCCGTAGTGCACCAGCGCGTCGGGCTGCAGGGCGATCAGGCTCTCGACGTCGTCGGTGGCGGCGAGCCCGATCGGCTCGATGCCGCACAGGGTGCCGACGTCCTTGCCGACCTTGTCGGGGTTGCTCACGCCCACGCCGACCAGCTCGAACAACGGATGCTTCACCACTTCGGCGATCACCATGCTGCCGACGACCCCGGTGCCCCACACGACGATGCGCTTGCTCTCTGCGTTGCTCACGAGATCGCACCCTAGCCGCTAAACAAGAACGTGTTCTAGTACTTCGAGCGGCGGTCCGCGATCCGTCCGGCGCGAAGCGGCCCAAGCGGAACCCAAGCCGACGTCAAGCGACCCCTGCGAGAAAGGGACCAACGAGCCGACAGGCACCCCGATCTCGAGAGGCACAGCCATGACGACCCGGACGACCGAAGCCCCGGTGGAGACCCCCTGTCTCAAGCAGCCGGACCGCTGGTTCGCAGAGCGCAACGACGATCTGCAGGCGGCCAAGCAGGAGTGCGGCATGTGCCCGGTGCGGACCGCCTGTCTTCTCGCCGCCCTGGAGCGGGCCGAGCCCTGGGGTGTGTGGGGTGGCGAGATCTTCGTCGACGGGACGGTGGTCGAGGTCAAGCACGGTCGCGGCC
Organism: Nocardioides sp.; assembly: GCA_025965335.1. Lineage (GTDB taxonomy): Bacteria > Actinomycetota > Actinomycetes > Propionibacteriales > Nocardioidaceae > Nocardioides. The sequence goes on from JAOPXC010000071.1 coordinate 2,289, forward strand.
GCCCGCCGAAGCACCGCCCTCACGGGTCGTGTGCCTGAGCACGACCCATGGGGCGTCCTCGGGCACACGACCCTGGCTGGACACCGGGCGCCGCGGCGGTCGTGGGCCCCGTGGGACTCGAACCCACAACCAAGAGATTAAAAGTCTCCTGCTCTGCCAATTGAGCTAGGGGCCCGGGGAATCAGGGGTTTGGTCGGGAGAGCCCTCTGGACAGCGGCCGTGTGTTTCCCCGACCCCTATCGCCGGTGCGAGACAGTATGACGGGTCCCTTGGCGCAGGGAACTTGCAGGCGGCGGCCACGCCGCCCACGGCTCTCCGGCGGGCCGGGTGACATTGGAAAACGTCATTCCGCCGACCCCAATGTCGCCTCGGTCGAGTGCCGGGTGACCGACGCCTGTTCGGGAGTTGGGCGGGCCAACGTCTTGAGGTTCTTGCGCCTCAGGCGGCGACCTCGGTGACGTGGCCGTAGGACCACGACGAGACCGCGACCTTGACGGCATCGTCAGTAAGTCTGTCCAGGGGGACGATGATCACCGGGGGAGCGTCGTCGGTCGGGTTGTTGACGACCAGGACGCGGCCGTGCAGCCACTCGTTCCATGCCTGGGCGCGCAGCGACTTGTGAGCCGCATGCTGCCACGTGGCGATGTCGACCCGGGTGCCGTCCTCGAACTGGCCTTCGACACTCGTCGAGTTCTCGTGCCAAGCGTGATGAGCGCGCCACGCGCCATGGCTGTGCGTGCTCTTGAGTGCCGGGTCAGACGTCACGATCAACCTTCCTTGCTGTCGCGATGATTCGCTCTCCATCAGGGTCGCCGTTGGACGCGTCGTGGTCGCTACGGCTAGCGGCCTTCTGGAGCACCCGCTAGCCGGAAGCCGTCCTCGACGAGATGCCGGAGCAGACGGCAACCGGTGGCTCGCAGACGCCAACCCGGCGCTCAACACTGTCCTGGTCTGCGCGGGTTCCCAAGGTCTGCGGATTGGCGCTCGACGCCCTCGGGATGAATGGAGTCAGTCAAGCGGCAGGGAAACGAGTACGGCTGTTCCGGCTCCGACGGGGCTGTCGACGAGGATCGTTCCTCCCATCGCCTCGACTCGGTCGTACAGCCCGATGAGACCCGAGCCCCGGGCTGGATCCGCGCCGCCGACGCCGTCATCGCGAATCGACAGGCGCAGCATCCGGTGGGGTTGCTCGACCGCGACCCGCACGACGGTCGCACCCGCGTGTTTGACCGCGTTGGTCAGCACCTCGGAGACGACGTAGTAGCCCGTCACCTCGATTCGCTCGGCGAAGCGTCCAGGGGCGGAAATGTCGAGCTCCACCGGGATCGCGCAGCGGCCAGCGAGTGCACGCAGGGCCGGCCCGAGCCCGCCTTCCGACAGGACGGCGGGGTGGATCCCGTGGGAGACCTCGCGCAGCTCGTCGAGTGCGGCAATCACCTCGCTCGACGCGCCCGCCAGCTCGTCGCGAAACTGGGCGGGTCCGGCCATGTCAGTGGCCGCTGCTGAGCGCAGCCTGAGGGCGAGGGAGACCAGGCGCTGCTGCGCGCCGTCGTGAAGATCACGCTCGATACGGCGACGGGCGTCGTCACCAGCCGCGACGATGCGGGCGCGGGAAGCGTTGAGCTCCGCCCGCGCGACAGCATTCGAGATCGCAGTCGCAACCAGTTCCGCAAACCCCATGAGCCGCGACTCGGTGTCCTCGGTGAACACCTGCGGCCCCGCCGAACCTGCCAGGATTGCGCCCCAGACGCGGCCCTCTACGAGGATGGGGGCACCGACTGTTGAGTGGGGAGCGCTGCCAAGAGTGCGCGCGCGCTCCACGACCGGACCGGACAGGCCCTCGTAGCTGTCGATTCGGCCGGGCCGACCCGACTGCTGCACCAGCGCCGCGACGCTGTCGCCCTGGAGCTCGACGCGCGTGCCGACCGGCAGACCGCGCTCCTCATTTGTCCAGAACGCGGTAACAGTCATCGTCCCGTCCCGCTCATATCGGCAGACGAACCCGCGATCAGCGGTGAGAAGCCGAGCGACCTCCTCGGCGACGGTCGCGAAGATCTCTTCCGCGGTCGCCTGGCCGGCCACCAGCGTCGCGACGCGACGCAAGGCGGCCTGTTCCTCCGCGAGCCGGCTGAGCTCGAGCTGCGATCGTCGCCACTCGGTCGGGCCGTCACGAGCGTCCCCAGGTTCTCCCTGGACGACCGCCATCGGGTTCGGCGCGGGCCGCGGACGGGGAGCACGGGATTCCCGAAGCCCGTGGACCAGGTAGCCGTCGTCGTGGTCGAGTGGCTCAGCGAAGCCGGGTCGGCCGCCCGGGAGCACGACGTCACCCCCACCCACCGGAATCTCGAGCCGCTCGGACCGAAGGAATCCCTCCGGCTGAACGGCGATCACTCGACCGCCGCGACCGACGAGCGCGAGCTTTCCCGTGGCCGAGGCCATGCGGTCCAGGTAGCGCACCCGCAGTTGCGCGTCGCGGAGCTGCGCCCGGACCCGCAGGTCCGCCTCGACGGCGCGGGCAGCCGCGAGGGTTGCGGCGAGGGTGTCGGGATGCGCTGTAGGCATCAGCCCGGTGAGGTCGATGACTCCGAGCAGCTTCCCGTCGTCGGGATCGTGGACGGGCGCTGCGGAGCATGTCCAGCTGTGGACAACTTCGCTGAAATGCTCGGCCGCGTGGACCTGCACAGGATGGTCGGCTGCCAGCGCGGTGCCGATCGCGTTCGTACCTGCGCCGGCTTCGTTCCAGAGCGCACCCTCGACGAAGTTCATTGTGTCCGCGGCGGCGGAGCGTACCCTCGCGTCACCGTCGAGCCACAGCAGCAGGCCCTCAGCGTCGCTGACGACGATCAGGTGCTGGCTGTCGTCGGTGAAACGCCAGAGCCAGCGACGTATCAACGGCGCGGCTGCCTCGAGGGGATGGGCCTCCCAACGCTCCCTGACCTCACGGCGGTCCGCGAACATCGTCGGCGCACGTGAGCGCGATGGGCTGATGCCGGCGACCTCGGAGCGGCCCCAGGACTCGGCGATCGGTAGGCGGACCCGATCGAGGCGTCCGTGACTCAGGTAGTCGTACCAGATCCGCTGAAGTTCGAGCGCCCGCAGCGACGGCGACGCCGTCGCCTCGACCGCGACCCAGGGGTTTGTAGGCATTCTCTCGATCCCATCCGATCACCAAGAATGCTACTCCCGCATCCGGTCACCCACGGGCGCCACGGGCGCGTTGCCACGGCGGGGGAGGGGGCAGACAGAATGTCGCCATGAACCTTGACGTGGCTCGGATCCGCAGTGACTTCCCGGCCCTGAACCAGGGGATCGCCTATTTCGACGGGCCGGGAGGCACCCAGGTCCCTGGACAGGTCGCTGACGCCATGGCCAGGACGATGACCCTCGGCATCTCCAACCGCGGCTCCGTCACGGCCTCCGAACGACGTGCCGAGGAGGTCGTCGTCTCGGCTCGGCGCGCGGTCGCCGACCTGCTGGGGTGCGACGCGGGCGGCGTCATCTTCGCGCGGTCGATGACGCAGGCGACGTACGACGTCTCGCGGGCGCTCGCCAAGCAGTGGGCGCCAGGCGATCAGATCGTCGTCACGCGGCTCGACCACGACGCGAACATCCGGCCCTGGGTGCAGGCCGCAGCCGCCTCGGGTGCCGACGTCCGCTGGGTCGAGTTCGACCGCGCGAGCGCCGACCTCACGGTCGACGACGTTCGTGCCGAGCTTTCGGAGACGACGAAGGTCGTCGCGGTCACCGGCGCCTCGAACGTCCTCGGCACCCGGCCCGACATCCCGGCGATCGCCGAGGCGGTCCACGACGCCGGGGCGCTGCTGTACGTCGACGGGGTGCACCTGACTCCCCACGCGCCGGTCGACGTCGCGGAGCTGGGCGCCGACTTCTTTGCGTGCTCGCCGTACAAGTTCTTCGGCCCGCATCACGGCCTCGTCGTGGCGGCGCCGGACCTGCTCGAGCGGGTCCACCCGGACAAGCTCCTGCCCGCCACCGACGAGGTGCCGGAGCGCTTCGAGCTCGGCACGCTGCCCTACGAGCTGCTGGCGGGCACGATCGCCGCGGTGGACTTCATTGCCGGGTTCGCCTCCGGCGGCTCGGACCGCCGCACCCAGGTGCTGGAGTCGATGCGGGCGGTCGAGGAGTACGAGGAGCAGCTCTTCGACCGGCTGCGGGACGGCCTGCGGGGCATCCCCGGGCTCCAGCTCCACGGCGCCCCCAAGCGACGCACGCCGACGGTGTTCTTCTCGGTCAAGGGCCGCAGCAGCCGGGAGGTGTACGAACACCTCGCGACCGTGGGAGTGAACGCGCCGGCCAGCAGCTTCTACGCCATCGAAGCCTCGCGGTGGATCGGTCTCGGGGACACCGGTGCCGTGCGG
>JAOPXC010000090.1 GCA_025965335.1 Nocardioides sp.
CGCCCGACCAGTGCCGGGCGGGTCCCCGCAACGTCAGCGCTTCGCGGTCTTACGACCACTTGGCGATGACAAAGGGCACAGCCCGGGGGTCGGTCCTCCTTCGGTCGATGACGATGTCGTGGTTGTCCTTGAGGACGACTTCGCTGGGGCGGACGCCGAACTCGGCACAGATCTTTTCCTTGATCTTCCTGGTGGCAGCGTCGCGGTCGGTCTTGCTCTGGCCCATGACGGATTCCTTTCTGGGTGGCGTTGTGCAGGTCAGCGCTTCGCCTTCTTGGCGGCCTTGCGCATCGACGCGGGCTTGCCCAGCTCGGCCATGGTGACCACGCAGGCGTGCTTCAACGGGTTGTTGTGCTCGACGCCGCAGCGCTTGCACTTGATCAGGGCGCCGGTGATGGGACTACGGAATCGGATGATCGGCATGTCGTGCTTCTCCTCAGGGGGTGGGGTGCCCGCGCCCTGGTGGACGCGGGCGGGGGTGGCTACTGGCGGATCCAGGGGACGTCCTTGGCGGCGTCGTTCGCGGCCCGGTTGAGCCGCTGGTACTCGGCGGTCTCGTGGCGGATGCCCGCCTTTTCCTCGCGCGCCTGGTTGTCGTGAAGCTTCTTGAGCGCGCCCTTGTACTTGGCGACGGCGGCCTCCTTGTCGTCCTTGCTCTGGCCTTTGTTGCTGAACAGACCCATGTCGGTTCCTTCCTGGTGGGTGTGGAGCGGCGGCTCCGGGCGCGTCCCCGACGGCGGGACCGGGGGTGCACCCGCAACATCAGCGGCCGGAGCGGATCGACTGACGGCGCGGCGGCCGGGCGACGCCTGTGCCGCGGCACACCAGGCACACAGCCTCCGCGGGGTGCGGCTCAACCGCCTTGACGGCTGCATGCTCCAACGACTGCCGCCAGGCCACGAGCCCCACACGGCATGTCGCCGTGACGCCCCACGCCCAACCCGGCTGGGTCTGGTCGGCGATGCACGCAGACCTCGGTTCACAGCATTCGGGGGAGTGCGGGAAAGCGCGGTCGTACGCCTGCCGTGCGGCGGCGTACTTCTTGATCCAGCGTCGCCACTCCGAGGTGTAGGTGACGCCTGTGCCGAAGCACAGGAGGCAACGCCGGTCGTAGGCGGCGCGTCTCTGCTCGGCGGTCGCAGTGTTCATGTCGGTTCCTCTCGATGGTTTGGTGCGGGCGGCCGGTCAGCGCCCGTCAGTCCCTGCGACCCAGCCGGCCGCGAATCTCCCCGGCGCGACCGCACCGCGGGCACGGCCGGTACCGCCACGGCAGCAGCCACGAACGGATCAGACCCGAACCGCCGCAACGCCGGCATTTGGTCAAGGGGTTGCGGGTGCCGCTGACGTACACGGCGACCCCGAACCCGACGATCCCGATCACGATCCAAGCGGTGTCAGACACCTGCCGATCTCCTCTCTTCTCCCGGGTTAGGTCGCCGGATGCGAGTTAGGTTTCTAACCCGCGCCCATTCGGCGCCTTCACCCGGTCCGACCTGGGCAAAGTTAGGTAGTTAGCTCAGTTAACCGTTGCCGTGCGGAGGGGCTGAGACCCCCTGAGAGCGCACTTTTCGCACGGGAGGCGGCATAACTAACCCGCGTCCCCGTCTCCGGCTACACGCTGCGCCAGGGCCTCGCGGATGAGCTCCGGAGACACCGGGTACCGGTTGCCGGTCGACGGCACCCTGACCCCCAAATCGGCCAGCCGCTCGCGCAGGAACTTGCCCGTCATCGTCTTGTACGGCGCCCACCGAGGGGCGTGAGCGGCCAGCAACGCGGGCAGGTCGGCCACGGGGACCATCTCCTCGCCCATGACCGCGTCCAGGTCGTCCAGCAGGTCCCGCGACGCCTCGATCTGCGGTGTCGGCCGGACCCGCCCGGGAACGCCCGTGCCGCGCCTGGCGATCTCCGCCATGCCCCGCTCGATGATGGGCGTCACCTCGTCGTTGCCCCTGGCGAGGGACGTGAAGTACACCTGCACGATGTCGGAACGCTCCCCGCTGAACCCCTTCACCAGGGCGGTGCCGCGGTCGACCCCGGGGATCAGCGTGGTGGCGCGGTGCCCGGCCTTGTAGGCGCCCTGCCCGAGCAGCGCGTCGTTGGCCACGTGGTCGCCCACGCTGAACGCGATGCCGTTGGAGCAGTTGCGGGTGACGTCACGCGGGATGCTGTCCTTCGTGGGGGCCTGCGTGGACACGATCACGTGGATGGCCCGCTTACGGCCCAACCTGACGATGTCGACCAGCAGTTGGGCGATCTCCTCCCCGAACTCCTTGTGCTGGATCGCGACGTGCGCCTCTTCCAGCAGGCAGATCAGCGGGTGAAGGCCCACGCCGGCGTTGGCCAACGCTCGGGTGACCGCGGGTTCCTGGTGCTTGACCAGCAGTTCACCGCGCACCTGCACTTCGGCGTGCAGCTCCCGCAGGTCCCACAGGATTTCCTCGATCTTCTCGTCTTCGGCGCCCATCACGTACCGGGAGCAGCGGGGGCGGAAAGCCTCGAAGTCGAAGTTCGCGTCAGGAACCCAAATCCGCAGCTCAGCGGTGGGGTCCAGGTTGCCGCCGAGCATGATGACCCGGTCCGCCGACGACTTGCCCTGACCCGGCATGCCGCCGGTCAGGGTGTTGCGTTCCATCAGCGGGGCCAGGATCGGGTCGCCGCGCAGCGTTTTGCCGAACGGCACCCCCTTGAACACGTCCACGACACCCTCGACCAGCAGCGGGTACGGCCCGGCGCCCTCGGCCAGGGCGCCCTTGTCGGCCACCCACAGGTCGAGGATGCCCTCCTCCGAACCGGTGGTCGGCCACACCTCCTTGGCCAGCCGGTACAGGCCCGTGGCCAGGTCAGCGCGGCGAGTGCCGATCTTGTCGGCGGTGACACCTATGGGAAGCCGCACCACGGCGTGGGTGCCGCGGCCGTCGCGCCGCGCGGTCGTCAGGAACTGCAGCGGGTGGCCCTCCTTCAGGTAGGCGGTGATCTGCGGGATGCGCAAAGCCCCCAGCGCGCGGGCGATGGTCGTCTCGTCGATCGTGATGTCCATGTCCGCGTCGGCGGCCGTGGCCAGCCATCCGGGCATGTTGCCCCGCCGGCGGCCTTCCCGCCACGCGGCGGCCAGCACCACGATGGGGAGGCTGACCATCAGCGCAGGCCACAGGAACGCCACGATGCCCAACACCAGTCGGATGACGCTCCCGATCCAGGCCCATACGGCGGTGAACCCGCCGACGCCCGTAGCCCATACGGCGATGCTGAGCAGCAGCAGGATCAGCAGTACGCCGGCCAAGCCGATGCCGGTGAACTTCACCACGCCCAACGCCAGTTGCGGCAGGTCCATCAGCCTGGCGTGACGCTGCGCGGTGGCCCGCTCTTTACGCTCGACCCATTCGGCCAGGACCGCCTGGTCGCCCATCGCCTCGGCTGTTTTGATCTGCCTGCGGTACACGCCCATGGTGGCCGCGTCCCATGCTCTGGCCAGCCAGGAGTGCCAGCCCTGGGAGATGACGACAGCAGTGCGCGCGACCGCTACCGTGCGCGGAGAGGGCTGCACCGCGACGACCCGGCCGACGATCCTTGCCGGGAGTCTCCGGGCGGGTTCGATGTCCGTGCCTGGCTCGTCGACCACCTCGCCCTCGTAGACCACCTGCTCCAGCTCTGTGCTGGTCAGGGGCAACGCCGGCGCGTCGGCGCTGTCACGGACGATGCTCAGGTGCGGTTCGGGCCTGCTCATGCGCGCGCCTCAGGGGTGCAGTAGACGACGGTTGTCCACGTGGGGGCTGTCAGGGTTTTGATGTGCAGGCAGATCGCCGCGAGGGCGATGCCGGCCCCGTACCCGACTTTGGATGCCGCGTCGAGGGTGAGCACGGCGAGCCCCCAGGCGGCCAGCGCGAGCATCTTGATCAGGCCGCCGAGGCCTTCGGCGACCGCCCACCAGCCGTGGGTGCGGACGGCGGCCCACATCTGACCTGCGGTGCGGGCGTCGGGGGGCACGTCCCGGGTGGCGTTGAGCAGCACGGCGAGGACGGCCAGGGCGACGGCGAGGGTCAGGTTCATCGGGGGTTCCTCCTGCACGGGACGAGTTGG
>JAOPXC010000115.1 GCA_025965335.1 Nocardioides sp.
CGCTAGAGTTACGGCGGCCATAGCGAAAGGGAAACACCCGGTCCCATCCCGAACCCGGAAGTTAAGCCTTTCAGCGCCGATGGTACTGCAACCGAGAGGCTGTGGGAGAGTAGGACGCCGCCGGACATACACTTCGTAGAGGCCACCGCAAGGTGGCCTCTACGCTATTTACGACCAAGTACTGACGCGCAAGAACCGGCTCCGTTCAGGGGGCCAGATCCAGGAGAGAGTGACGTGGCCGAGGAACGTCGCAACCAGCGCCCGTCCCGCGACGGGGCGCGCGGTACCGGCCGGCCCGCCGGCGGTCGCCCAACTGCCGGAGGCTCCGGGGCCGGCAAGTCGTCGGGTGGCCGGCCCGCGGCGCGCTCGGGCGGCAAGCCAACCGGCAAGGACTCCCGTCCGACGCGCTCCGGGGACGGCCGAGACGACCGCCCGGCCCGCGGCGGCGACCGGTCGGCCCGCGGTGGTGACCGTCCCGGGCGCAAGAGCGACTGGAAGCGCCCGGTCGACAAGCAGGCGGATCGGACCGCGGACCAGGCCATCTACGACGGGCCCGAGCTACCCGAGGACATCACCGGCAGGGAGCTCGACCGGGCCATCGCCGCGCAGCTGAAGGGGCTCCCCGAGAAGCTCGCCGCCCGCGTGGCCCGACACCTGGCCGCGGCCGGCATGGTGATCGACGAGGACCCGGAGACGGCCTACCGACACACGCTCGCTGCCCGCGCCCGCGCCCCGCGGCTCGCGGTCGTGCGCGAGGCGGTCGGTGAGGCGGCGTACGCCTCGGCCCACTACGCCGAGGCGCTCGCCGAGCTGCGCGCCGCGAAGCGCATGAACGGCGTGACGGCGTACCTGCCGATGATGGCCGACTGCCACCGTGCCCTCGGTCAACCGGAACAGGCGCTCAAGCTCGCCAAGAGCCCATCGGTCGCGAACTTCGCACCGGAGGCCAAGGCGGAGATGACCATCGTCGAGGCCGGCGCCCGTCGTGACATGGGCCAGCTGGATGCCGCCCTGCGGACCCTCGAGATGGCGCCGTTGCAGTCCAAGAGCCGGGGCGCCTGGGTGGTGCGCCTGCGCTACGCCTACGCCGACACGCTCGAGGCCGCCGGCCGGGACACGGATGCGCTGATGTGGTTCCACCGCACGAACGGCATCGACGGCGACCAGCTCACGGATGCTTCGGCGCGTGCCGAGGCGCTGGAGAAGCGGCTGCCGAAGGACTGACGCGTCACCGATCGAGGATGTTGACGCTGACCGGCACGCCGGCTTCCTGGGTGGCGACCTGGAAGCCCTCCCGGTAGCCCAGGCGCACGCGATCGATGACGGCCACGCCGGCGGTGTCGCCGGTGACCTCGAGGACGATGTCGTCCCCGGGTCCGAAGCTCTCGCCTTCCGGGTTGACCAGCTCCGCGCAGAACGTTGCCGGGTCGGTGGTCACTCCGATCGTGCCGCCGTGGCAGAGCAGGGGCACGACCTCGACCTGCGAGTTGCTCGTGGTGTGCACCTTGACCCCGAACAGGCGCAGGGTCCGCCCGAACTCGGCGGTGCCGGCGAACACTCCGACGTACACCGGTTGGCCGACCGGGGTCGACGCGGTCACCCTCGCGTCGGAGGTGGGCAGGTCCGCGGGGTGGTGCACGAACCAGGCGCCGCCGACCGCGGCCCCGATCGCAGCCAGGACGCCGACCACGATTCCCGCGACCGGACGGCGCCGCACCTGCAGCGCACCGGTCGAGGCCATGGCGTGAGGGTAGGGCACGGCGCGCCCCGGCTGCCTCAACCTGGTGCCTGGTCGGAGCGGCGAGGGCTTGACCGGATCGTCGCGTCGCGGTCTACTGCCCGGACAAACGCGGGAGGTCGTCGTGCTTCGATTTTCGGGTGCGGGCGTCAGTGACGCAGGGCGCGTGCGCCCGCACAACGAGGACTCGGGTTTCGTCGCGCCCTACGTCGCGCTCGTGGCCGACGGCGTCGGTGGCGCGGCGGCCGGCGAGATCGCGTCGGCAACGGCTGCGTACGCCGTGTCGGCCATGGTCCTGGCCCACGGTCTGGAGGACCCCGAGCGCGTCCTCACCGTCGCGGTCGAGGCCGCCGTCGCAAGCATTCGTCGCGGCGTCCAGGAGGACCTCAACCGCCTCGGGATGGCCACCACGCTCTCCGTTCTGGTGTGCGACGGGTCGCGGGTCGTGCTCGGCCACGTCGGGGACTCCCGCGCCTACCACCTACGTGATGGCCGACTGACACAGATCTCGAGTGACCACACCTACGTCCAGCGCCTCGTGGACTCGGGGCAGCTGGCCCGCGACGCCGTGTCCAGACATCCCTGGCGCAACGTGGTGCTCCGCTCGCTCGACGGCGACCCCGTCGGCAACGAGGTCGATCTCGTCCCGGTGCCCGTGCTGAGCGGGGACCGATTGATGCTCTGCAGCGACGGGCTGACCGACCTCGTCGACGACGCCCGTATCGCCGAGGTGCTGAAGCTCCAGGACCCGCACTCGGCGGCCGCGGTGCTCACGCACTCGGCCCTCCTCGCGGGTGGCCGGGACAACGTCACCTGCATCGTGCTCGACGTCGTGGACGGGCCGGTGGTGGTGGGCGACGGGCAGCTCCTGGGCGCCCTCCGGGACATCCACAACGTCGTCGATCCCAGCGCCGTCCGGCTCGCCTAGCTCGCTGCGGCCCTCCGTGTGGTCTGCGACACTCGGCGCCATGAGCAACGTCAAGCGGCCGGCCCTCGAGGGCACCGTGGCCGTGCGCGGTGAGCGACGCCTGAGCTTCGCCGAGTACGGCGTGCCGCGCGGCCACGCCATCGTCTGGATGCACGGCACCCCGGGAGCCCGCCGCCAGATCCCGTTCGAGGCGCGGCTGTTCGCCGAGAGCAACGGCCTGCGCATCATCGGGATCGACCGACCCGGCATCGGGTCCTCGACGCCGCACCTCTACGCCAATGTCGTCGACTGGACCGCGGACCTGGAGATCCTGCTCGACACCCTGGCCGTCGACACGTTCCGCCTGATCGGCCTGTCCGGCGGCGGCCCGTACGCCCTGGCCGCCGGCGCGGCGCTCCCCGACCGGGTCCACGGCGTCGGCGTCCTTGGCGGCGTGGCCCCCACGCGCGGCCCCGACGCCGTCGACGGCGGCGTCATCCAGCTCGCGGTGCACCTGGCGCCGTTCATCTCGTTCGCCCGGGTGCCCCTGGGGATGGCCCTGACCGCCGGGATCCGACTGGTGAAGCCGTTCGCGGGACTCGGGCTGGACCTGTACGCGGCCGTGCAGCCGCCGGGCGACAAGAATTTGCTGTCGAGGCCGGAGTTCAAGGCGATGTTCCTCGACGACCTGCTCAACGGCAGTCGCTTCCAGACCTCGGCACCGCTCAACGACCTCCTCCTGTTCACCCGCGACTGGGGCTTCCGGGCCGCGGACGTGACCGTGCCGGTGCGCTGGTGGCACGGCGACGAGGACCACATCGTCCCCTTCCGGCACGGGCAGCACCTGGTCGACCGACTCCCCGACGCCACGATGAGCGTGATCGACGGGGAGAGCCACCTCGGCGGTCTCGGTATCGCCGAGGCCGTGATCAGCACGCTGATGGAGCTCGGACCGCGCCGATCGACGGCGACCGCGTCCGGCAGCTGAGGTTCCCGGCTCCGGCATCCGGTCCATACCGCTGGTGCTCAGGCGTCTCATGGGTCACAATGGAGCCACAACTACACACGTGTCACTCGATTGACACCTTCGTTTCCACGAGACCGCTGGGGAAGGCGTATCTCGCGCCGGAGATGAAGGAGGTCACGGTGACCGCACGCACTGCTACCACGCCTGCCACCCGTTCGGCGACGAGGGGCGTTCTCTACGTCCACTCGGCGCCGTCCGCGCTGTGCCCGCACATCGAGTGGGCCGTCGGCGGCGTCCTCGGCGTCGCCGTGAGTCTCGACTGGACCCCCCAGCCCGCCCAGGCCGGTTCCTACCGCGCCGAGCTCTCCTGGTCGGGTGCCGCGGGCTCTGCCGCCGCCGTCGCCTCGGCCCTGCGCGGCTGGAACCACCTGCGGTTCGAGATCACCGAGGAGCCCACGTCCGCGACCGAGGGCGCCCGCTACTCCTTCACCCCCGAGCTCGGCGTCTTCCACGCCGTGACCGGCCTGCACGGCGACCTGATGATCCCCGAAGACCGGCTGAAGGCCGCCGTCGTCAAGGCCGCCCTCGGCGACACGACGCTGCTGGGGGAGATCGACAAGCTGCTGGGCAAGCCCTGGGACGACGAACTGGAGACGTTCCGCCACGCCGGCGACGGTGCGCCGGTCCGCTGGTTGCATCAGGTCGTCTGAGGACCGCCCTAGCCTAGGGGGCCTGTCAGGCGTGACGGAGGTGGAAGTACGACCGCTTGACCCAGTGCTGGCGGGGGTTCGGGCCGTTGTAGATCGAGACCTTCATCCTGATCGTGAACCGCCCCGCCTGGGTCGAGGGCCGGCAGATCCGGAATTGCGAGCGACCTCGCCTCGGGTCCGAGTCGGGGTCCAGGGCGCCGGAGGCCAGGCCCTCCCCGGTCGGGTCCACGAGGAAGGTCTCCGCGGACCAGTCGTGGCCGTGCGGGCGGACCTTGTAGTGGTAGCCGTAGTTGTGGCAGCCCGGGCGCAGCACCCGGTCGGGCGCGCCCGTCGAGCCCCAGTAGGTGCCGGCCGCCACGGCCGGGTTGGCGAGCAGGGTCACCAGCGTGAGCACGACCACGGTCGAGCCGAGCAGCGTCCTGCGCAGCATGAGTGCCTCCAGAGTGGTGTGACGGACGTCATACGGGTCAACGCTGGCTGACCCCGACCGTTACGCCACCCACCGGCTGCCGGCCGGCCCGCCCGGTTGCCGAGCACCGCTCCTAGAGCGGGATGTTGCCGTGCTGGCCCTTGTGGATGCCGTCTCGCTGCACCGCGTGGTCGATCGCCCGGGCGATCGCGGAGCGGGTCGCGCTCGGCTCGACGACCTCGTCGACGACCCCGATCTCGACCGCCTTGTCGACGCCGCCGGCGATCCGCTCGTGCTCGGCCGCGAGCTCGGCTTCGACCTGCGGGCGGATGTCGGGGGTGACCTCGGCCAGCTTGCGCCGGTGCAGGATCCGGATCGCGGCGACCGCGCCCATGACGGCGACCTCGGCGCCCGGCCAGGCGAACACCCGGGTGGCGCCCAGGGAGCGGGAGTTCATGGCGATGTAGGCCCCGCCGTACGTCTTGCGGGTGATCAGCGTGACCCGGGGGACGACACACTCGCCGAACGCGTGCAGCAGCTTGGCGCCGCGGCGTACGACGCCGTCCCACTCCTGGCCGACGCCGGGCAGGTAGCCCGGGACGTCCACGAGCACGATCAGGGGCACCCCGAAGGCGTCGCACATGCGCACGAAGCGGGACGCCTTCTCGGCCGAGAGCGAGTCGAGGCAGCCGCCGAGGCGCAGCGGGTTGTTGGCCACGACGCCCACGGTGCGGCCGCCGAAGCGGCCGAGCGCGGTGACGATGTTCGGTGCCCAGCGGGCGTGCAGCTCCTGGGTGGTCCCCTCGTCGAGGACCGACTCGACGAGCGGGTGCACGTCGTAGGCACGCTTCTTGGACTCGGGAAGCATCGCCGAGAGGTCGCGGTCCTCCACGTCCTCGACGACCAGGTTGCCCTGGGATCCGAGCAGGGAGGCCACGGTGCGGGCCCGGTCGAGAGCCTCGCGTTCGGACTCCGTGAGGATGTGGACGACCCCGGAGCGACGGCCGTGGGGTTCGGGGCCCCCCAGTCGCAGCATGTCGACGTCCTCACCGGTGACCGAGCGGACCACGTCGGGACCGGTCACGAAGATCCGGCCCTCGGGGCCGAGGATGACCACGTCGGTGAGAGCGGGGCCGTAGGCGGCACCGCCCGCCGCGGGGCCGAGCACGACCGAGATCTGCGGGATCTTGCCGGACGCCTGGGTCATGATCTGGAAGATCCGGCCGACCGCGTGCAGGGACAGGACTCCCTCGGCCAGGCGGGCGCCGCCGGAGTGCCAGAGCCCGATGATCGGCAGCTGGTCGGTCAGCGCGCGGTGGTAGGCGTCGACGACCACGCGGCAGCCGAGGTCGCCCATCGCGCCGCCCATGACGGTGGCGTCGGAGCAGAACACGACCACGCGGGTGCCGTCGACGGTGCCGACCGCGGCCAGCATGCCGGAGTCGTCGTCGGGCGTGATCAGCTCCAGCGTCCCGTCGTCGAGCAGCGCGCGCATCCGGTGGACGGGGTTGCGCGGGTCGTCCGCGCGGGGGAGCTTGGCGGGCTTTGCGGCGGCCGGCGCGGTGGTCACTAGACGGTCCCGAACGCGACGGCGACGTTGGCGCCGCCGAAGCCGAAGGAGTTGTTGAGGGCCGCGATGTCCCCGACCGGCAGGTCACGGGCCTTGGTGGCGATGTCGAGCTCGACCTGCGGGTCGAGATCGTCGAGGTTGATCGTGGGCGGCACGAGCCGGTGGTGGAGCGCGAGCACGGTCGCGATCGACTCGAGGGCCCCGGCGCCGCCGAG
>JAOPXC010000126.1 GCA_025965335.1 Nocardioides sp.
TGCACCCGCCGCCAGGTCCCGGGCTGGCGGTGCTCGAGGTTCAACGCGTCGGCCATCAACTGCAACCCGGCCCGCGTGGAGATCCCCAACGCGGCCGCGAACGGTTCCGCCGCGAACGCCGCGACCAACGGGGTCCCGTCCCCACCGATCGCCTCGTCACAACCCAGCACGTCGGGTCCGCCGGCCTCCGACCACGTCGCGTGAGCCGGGTGGCCGGTGTCGGTCTTGGCGGGGTGCAGCACACACCACCGGGCCGCGAGGTTCAGCTTGGTCCGCTCCGCGGCCCGGACCCTCGTTTCGGCGTCCCTGGCCAGGACCAGCAGCGTGTCCGCGTCGAGGTCGTCGACCTCGTAGGCGAATCCTTCGCTGTCCCTCTCGATCATGGGTCCAGCCAAGCACCCGGCACCGACAGTCCCGGACCCCGAGACCCCTTAATTCACAGGGGAAACGAACAACTTCCGGAAAAAGTCTTTGGGGAGCGACCGCAGCCGGTTGACCACGACGGCGGGTGCGGTGCCCGACGTACAAGGAGGTCCACCGGGACCACCGCCGACCGTGACCACATCATCCCGGTGATCCCAGTCGAGACGCCCTGCCTTGCCTCACCGGGTCTCGACAAGCTCGACCAACGGTCGGGCACCGCCCTGCCTGGCCTCACCGGGTCTCGACGGGCTCGACCAGCGGGGGGCCTCGACGGGCTCGACCAGCGGGTGTCAGAGCCCTGCGGTCGATGACCAGGGCCTGTCTAGGCTCGTTGCCAATGACAAGTGACCACGGCCCCGGCGCGGCGACGTCTCCCGAGGCGACCGGCGAGTACTCGCACGCCCAGATCCTCACGATTCTCTCGGGGCTGATGCTGGGCATGTTCCTCGGCGCCCTCGACCAGACGATCGTGAGCACGTCGATCCGGACGATCGCCGACGATCTCCAGGGACTCTCGATCCAGGCGTGGGTGACGACGGCGTACCTCATCACCTCAACGGTGACGACGCCCATCTACGGCAAGCTCGGCGACCTCTACGGGCGCAAGAAGCTGTTCATGTTCGCGATCACGCTCTTCATCCTGGGCTCGGCGCTGTGCTCGTTCTCGACGTCGATGTACCAGCTCGCGGCCTTCCGCGCGTTCCAGGGCCTGGGCGCAGGCGGCCTGTTCACGCTGGTCCTGGCGATCGTCGGCGACATCGTGTCGCCGCGCGAGCGTGCCCGGTACACCGGCTACTTCATGGCCATGTTCGGCACCTCGAGCGTGCTCGGGCCGGTCATCGGCGGGTTCTTCGCGGGCCGTGCGCAGCTGTTGGGCATGGCCGGCTGGCGCTGGGTCTTCCTGGTGAACGTGCCGATCGGGATCGCGGCGCTCTTCGTGGTGTTCCGCACGCTGCACGTCCATCACCGACCGGTCCCCGGGCCCGTGCGCATCGACTGGTGGGGCGCCGGGTGGCTGGTCGTCGGGTTGGTGCCGCTGCTGACCGTGGCCGAGCAGGGTCGCGACTGGGGCTGGACCGACGTCCGCTCCGTCGCGGCGTACGCGATCGGTGCCGTGGGGCTGGTGGCCTTCGTGGCGGTGGAGGCCCGGATGGGCGCCGCGGCGATGATCCCGCTGTCGCTGTTCCGCATCCCGGCCGCCGCGGTGAGCATCGGCGCCAGCATCATCGTCGGCAGCGCCATGTTCGGGGGCATCATGCTGCTGCCGCTCTACATGCAGATCGTGCACGGCGCCTCGCCGACGCAGTCCGGCTTCCTGATGCTGCCGCTGGTGGTGGGGCTGATGGTGTCGTCGATCGGCTCCGGCCAGATCATCTCGAGGACGGGCCGCATCCGGATCTTCCCGATCATCGGCTCGAGCCTCATCGTCATCGGCCTCCTGCTGCTCTCGCGGACCGGCGCGGACACCGCTCTGGGCGTGGTCATGGCGATGATGTTCGTGCTGGGCATGGGACTCGGGCTGTGCATGCAGCCGCTGCTGCTGATCATGCAGAGCGCGGTGCCGCCGACCCAGATCGGCGTCGCCACGAGCTCGGCCACCTTCTTCCGCCAGATCGGCGGCACCCTGGGTGTCGCGGTGTTCCTGTCGATTCTCTTCGGCAGCGTCGGCGGGAACATCGATGCCGCCGTGAAGCAGGACTCCCAGACGGCGGCCTGGGCGCAGGTCGTCAACGACCCGAACATCAGCCCGACCTCCATCGACGGGCAGGTCATCGCCTCGCTGAGCAACCCGACCGCGAACGGCGGCGTGATCGCCCAGGTCCAGAACGACTCGTCGATCATCGACCAGATGAACCCAGTCCTCGCCCACCCCTTCAAGGTCGGGTACGCCACCTCGATGGACACGGTGTTCCTGATCGCGGGAGGCGTCGGCATGCTGGCCCTCCTGATCCTGTTGCGGATGCCGAAGGTGGAGCTACGAGCGACCTCCGCCGCGGCCGCGGCGAGGGCGATGGACGCCTCGCCGTAAGGGTCCGGGTGTTCGGGTTCGTCCTGCACCTCGGATCCACGTAGGCTGTGTCGGTTCCCGATCTTGTGAGGTCTGCGCATGCCCGCCCCTGTGTCCGAGAGCGTCTTCCCCCGGCTCGAGCCCCGGCTCCCGTCGGTGTCCAAGCCGATCCAGTACGTCGGCGGCGAGCTCAACTCGACCGACAAGGACTGGGACTGCGCTCCGGAGGGCGCCACCGTCCGCTGGGCGCTGATGTACCCCGATGCCTACGAGGTGGGTCTGCCCAACCAGGGCGTCCAGATCCTGTACGAGGTGCTGAACGAGCGGGAC
>JAOPXC010000133.1 GCA_025965335.1 Nocardioides sp.
CGCATCGCCTGGTCCATCGCCGCATAGCCGAGGTGGGACTCGTTCTCACCGACGATCATGTCGACCGTGTCCCCCGTCTGGATCATGCGAAGGATCCCCGGCGTGCCGTTGAAGGTCGCGATCTTGACCCTCGTGATCCCCCCGCCGAGCTGGATCGCAGGGGCCACGAACTGCGACATTGCGTCGTACAAGGGAAAGACGTAGTTGAGATCGGGGTTCGACACGACCTCCGTCTGGGTCGTCGTCCCGATCTTCGTCGCCCACTGGGAGAGGGGGACGTTCACGAACTTCGTCCGGCAACCTTCCCCGCAGTACTTGTCGAACTCAGCCTGGGCGGCCTTGCTGTTGATGTCGCCGGCGATCAGCTCGTTCGACGTGATCACGAGGACGTTCGCGTCGCATCCTGTCTCCTTGATGATCCAGTCCGCATCGAGCCGCGCGGCCTCGGCGTACGGCTGGCCCACGCGTGCGGCGGTGCCCGGCTCCGCGTTCTGGGTGAGATCACGATCGACCACCGTGACGATCGGGATGCCCGCTCGCTCGGCAGCGGCCGCCTGTTCCTCGAAGTAGATCGGGCCGATCGTGCCGCCCGACAGGACGATCACGTCGACCTTCCGGGAGATCGCCTGCTCGATCCCCTGGATCCACTGGGTGCGTTGACCTTGGTTCGGATAGTCCACGAGCTCGATCCCGATCTTGTCGGCCACCTCCTTCATCCCGGCAACGATCGTGTTCGTGAACGGATTGGTGGAGTTCTCCTGGATGCTGAAGACCGTCTTCCCGGCCGCGTTCGTCGCATCGAAGGGGGCGCCCGGGTACTGCCAGTCGGCGATCCCCCTGTGGTCGTCGATCTGTTTGGTCACGTAGGCGAGGTTGCACGCGCCTGAGGTCGTGCGCCCGGCCCCAGCGTTCCCATGGTCTCCGCTGCAGCCCGCAGCGAGCGCGGTGACCATGTCCACGACGATCAACACAGCGAAGGTGAATGCCCAGCGCCGGCGCGGCAACACCCTTCGGGCCTGGCTCATCATTTCGCCTCCGAATCGTGCAACTAGGTGCAGCTGAAGTCGTTTGTCTCTCTCGCCGGCCTCCCTCCGCTAGCTCTCTGGCTCGCCGTGCTCGTGCTCCTCGCGTTGGCGGGCAATCTGCGAAAACGTGACCGCCAACACGAGCGCGCCGCCGTAGAACATGTCCTGGACCCACGACTGGATCCCGATGAGGGCCAGGCCGGTGATCCCGGTCACGAGAAAGTAGACGGCGACCAACGATCCCCATGGGTTGAACCGGCCGGGGACGATGCTGGTCGCTCCGAGGAACGCCGCCGCGAACGCGGGCAGCAAGAACCCCGCGCCGGACACCGGATCGGCCGCGCCTGTGAGTCCTGCATACAGGACGCCGGCCGCGGCCGCGATGACGCCCGAGGCGATTAGCGCCCCCCATCGGAGGCGTCCCACACGCAGGCCGCTGAGCCGGGCAACCCTCCGACTTCGCCCAACGAACAGCAGTTGCCGTCCGAGTGAGGTGTACTCGAGGAAGTACCAGAGCACGATGACGAGTGCGAAGCCATAGTAGAAAGCAAGTGGTACGCCGAGGAAGCGGTCGACAACGACGGGCCCGGTGAGCTGGGAGGAGATCCCGGCGAACGTCTCCGAGTTGCTGATCCAGAGGACGACACCGCCGAGGAACGTTCCCGTGCCGAGCGTGACGATGAACGAGTCGATGCCGAAGATGACTACGAACGCGCCGTTGATCAGTCCCACGAGCGCTCCCATCAGGAGCGCGAGCACGATGCAGACGTAGACCGAGATGCCGTTCTGGGTGTTCAGGATCCCGATCATCATCTGCGAGAGCGCAAGCACTCCGGTGATCGACAGGTCGTAGTCGCCCGCGGTCAGCGGAATCAGCAGCGCGCAGGTGAGCACGACGAGGACCGCCTGCGAACCGAGGATCGCGGAGAAGTTGGACAACGTGGCGAACGTGTCCGGCCTGAGCGCGCTGAAGACGACGATCTCTGCGATCCACGCCCCGACGAGCGCGAACCGCTCGACGAACTTGCCGACGCTCATCCCTGTGGGCAGCCGTTTCGCCAGTGAAGCGGTCTCGGCGCTCAAGACGCACCCCCTCCCGTGTCGAGATGGCTCCCGGCGTGGCTCTCAGCGACGCGGTAGCACTGTTCCGCGATCCACTCCTTGGTGACCTGATCGCCGGTCAACTCGCGGGCGACGCGTCCGCGGCCGAAGACGACGACCCGGTCGCAGACCGCCGCGAGCTGCTCGTGGTCGGTGCTCACCCAGACCACGGCCGTGCCGGTGGCTGCGGCCCTCCTCGTCAGCTGGAAGATCTGTTGGCGGGCTCCGACGTCGACGCCCTGCGTCGGCTCGTGGAGTAGCAGCAGCGACGGATTGGTCTGCAGCCACTTTGCGAGCATCGCCTTCTGCTGGTTGCCGCCACTCAACGACTGGTACTTCAACCCCGGGTCGGGCGGCCGGACGTCGAACTGTTCCAGCAGCTTTCGCGCGTCGCTTCGCATGCGGCTTCGATTCAGACCGACGCGGGACTGGTACTCGTGAAGAACCCGAACCATGACGTTGTCTCCGAGGGAGAGCGAGCCGACGCTTCCGTCGCCCTGGCGGTCGGCCGGAATCAGCGCGACCCCCGCCTCAACTGCACGGCTCGGGCTCATCGCGTGGAGGTCGTAGATCTTCCCGTCCACCTCGAGCCGTCCGGCGGCGGCGGATCGCGCACCGAACACGTAGTACGGGATCTCCTCGAACCCGCTGCCCAGTAGGCCAGTCAGACCCAAGACCTCGCCCTCATGGACCGTGAGCGACACATCTCGTGCATATCGCCCGGTCAGGCCGGTGATCGAGATCGCCTTGCCCGCCTCCGTCTGCCGTCGTTCGATCGAGAGCGCCTGAAGCCGTCGGCCGATGATCATCTCGACGAGAACCTCGTCGCTCGCTTGAGCGGTGTCGATGGTGCCGCGAAGCTTCCCGTCTCGCAGCACCGTGACGCGGTCGGTGACCTCGAGGATCTCGTCTAGGTCATGGGAGACGAACAGGACACTGGCGCGCGTCGCGGCGATTTCCCGGACGATCGCGAAGAGCTCGTCGCGGTCGCTTGCCGGAAGGAAGACCGTTGGCTCGTCGAGGACGAGTAGTCCGTATCCGGACCCGTCATCAGCGGTGTTCGCCCGGATCTCCTCGACAGCTCTGACGATCGCGAGCAGCGCACGGTCGGCAGGGCGCAGGTCGGCGACCTTCGCGCGCGGATCAAGCTTGAGCCCGAAGGACTTGAAGGTCTCCTGCGTCCTGCGTCGTTCGCGCGCCCACGAGAGCCGCCAGCTGCGCTGGGAGGTCAAATTCCCGACGAGGAAGTTTTCGAGAACCGACAGGGAGGGGACGAGCCCGAGATCCTGGTGCACGAAGCTCATGCCGAGACTGCGGAACTGACCCGGGTGTAGCGGGAGCGAGACGGACCGGCCGTTGAGCTCGAGCTCCCCGCCTCCGTCCGGTACGTGGAAGCCGGAGAGGATCTTGACCAGGGTCGACTTGCCCGAACCGTTCTCTCCGAGTAGGCCATGCACCTCGCCCCGCCGAATGGTCAGGTCGACGTCGTGCAGTGCGCGGACCCCCCCGAACGACTTCGAGATGCGCCTGAGCGCAACGACCGGCCGATGCTCGTGCGTCATGTGGCTGCCTCTTCCAGCGAACCCTAGATTCCTTTGTAGCGGAATGGCTTCCGCTCTACCAGTGGTCCGAGCTCCTGCTAGGAGACGCCGCACACCGCGGCTCGTCGGCCTCGCCTCGGGCATTGCTTCGTCGCACGACTGGGCGAATACTCTGGGTTACCGGCTGGCAGCGTGGGCCGGAGAACTCGGCCCCGAGGAGAGGTCGACCCCGAGGAGGAGAGAGCCCGACGTGAGGAATCGGCCGTCGCCGGTTTTTGAGTCGGAGAGCGATCTTGAGCGGCTCTTCGACCTCGCTCTCGACGTACTCACGATCGTCGGTTTCGACGGCTACTTCAAGCGGGTGAACCCGGCCCTCGCGCGGATGCTCGGATACTCGAGCCAGGAGTTGCTCGCAAGGCCGTACTTGGCCATCTGCCACCCCGATGACCTCCAGAAGGCGCACGAGTTGTTCACCGATCTCCTCGACGCCAAGGGGGAGGAGGTCTTCGGGTCCGAGAACCGCGTCATCTGCGCCGACGGGACCGTGCGCTGGCTCGAGTGGAACACCCGGGTCATGCCGCGCGAGGGCCTCATGTACTGCGTCGCCAGGGACGTAACGGACCGTCGACGGGCCGAGGCCGAGCTGCGCCAGGCGCATCAGCTCATCGAGGAGAGTCGCGACGAGCTGCGGGTGCTCGCCGATGAACAGGCAGCACTGCGGCGCGTGGCGACGCTCGTTGCCACGAGTGCCCCGCCGGACGACGTCTTCGCGGCCGTCAGTGACGAGGTCGGGCGCCTGGTCGGTACGGATTCGGCAACCGTCATCAAGTACGACGAGGACGGTGAGGGGATCAGTTACGTCGGTTCGGCGAGCAAGGTCAGCGGAGCCTTCCCGGTCGGAGTGCACTGGAAGTTCCAGGAGGGGATGGCTTCCTTCGACGTGTATCGCACCGGACGCTCTGCCCGCAGCGGCGCACACCTGATCACAGTCGGCGGACCCATCGGCGAGATCCACCGTCGGATGGGCATCGTCTCTGCGGTTGCCAGCCCGATCGTCGTCGAGGGCCGTCTTTGGGGTGCCATGGCCGTTCATGGCCAAGAGCCGCTGCCGCTGGACACCGAAGAACGCCTGGAGAAGTTCACCGAGCTCATCGCAACCGCGATCGCGAACGCCGAGAGCCGTGCCGGGCTCGCCCGGCTGGCCGAGGAGCAGGCGGCGTTGCGTCGCGTGGCGACGCTGGTGGCGCGCGGCGTCCGAGCCGACGAGATCTTCGCGGCCGTCAGCGACGTGGTCGGGCGCCTGGTCGGGACGGATTCGGCGACGGTCATGAGGTTCGACGACGAAGGTCCGGGAATCGTCTTGGTCGGCGTCGCGAGCAAGCTGAGCGGTGCCTTCCCGGTGGGAGCACACTGGAAGTTCCAGGAGGGGATGGCTTCGGCAGAGGTGTATCGCACCGGACGCCCTGCCCGTAGCGACAGGCAGGACTGGTCCAAAGGCGAGGGGCCCGTTGCCGAAACCCACAGGCGGCTGGGCATCGTCTCGGCGGTTGCCAGCCCGATCGTCGTCGAGGGCCGTCTCTGGGGCGCCATGGCCGTCCAGTCCCAGGGGCAGCTCCCGTTGGACACCGAAGCACGCCTCGAGAAGTTCAGCGGGCTCGTCGCAACCGCGATCGCGAACGCCGAGAGCCGCGCCGGGCTCGCCCGGCTGGCCGAGGAACAATCCGCCCTGCGCCGGGTGGCGACCCTCGTGGCGGAAGGCCTCCGGCCCGCCGAGCTGTTCTCCGCCGTGAGCGAAGAGGTCGCCCGCCTCTTCGGGTCGGCGACGGCAGTCCTGAGGTACGACCACGATGTCCCGGCGATCGTGTTCGTCGGAGTCGCGGGTGTCGAGATCCCGATCGGGACACGATGGGAGTTCCAGGAGGGCATGGCTTCGGCCGAGGTGTATGAAACCCATCGCTCAGCCCGGGTCGACATGACGGACTGGACGGCGTCCGGCGGTCCCGTGGCGGCGGCGGCACGCCGGATCGGCGTCGTTTCGACGGTGGTGAGCCCGATCATCGTCGAGGGGCTTCTGTGGGGCGCGATGAGCGTCTCTTCCCCGGAGGAGCTATTGCCGTCAGACAGTGAGGAGCGACTGGAGAAGTTCACCGAGCTCGTCGCCACAGCGATTGCGAAAGCCGAATACCGCGCCGAGCTGGCCGCCTCGCGCCAGCGGATCGTCGCCGCGTCGGACGAGGCTCGCCGCCGGATCGAGCGTGATCTGCATGATGGCATTCAGCAGCGACTCGTATCGCTCGGGCTCGAGCTGCGCCTGGCCGAGTCGAGCGTGCCTGCAGAGCTCGAGGAAGCTCGGACGACGATCGCAGGGGTCGTGCGTGGGCTCAGCCTTTCCCTCCACGAGCTGCAGGAGGTCTCCCGCGGGATCCACCCGGCCATCCTCGCCGAGGGAGGGCTCGGAAGTGCGTTGCGCACGCTCGCTCGCCGTTCCGCCGTTCCGGTCGAGCTCAGCGGCGAGATCAAGCATCGGTTGCCGGAGCCGATCGAGGTTGCGGCGTACTACGTCGTTTCCGAAGCGCTCACGAACGCGACCAAGCACGCGAACGCCTCCCGAGTCGAAATCGAGGCGGCCACGCAAGACGGCAGCCTGGGGCTCTCGATCCGCGACGACGGCATCGGCGGCGCCGATCCCACGCGCGGTTCGGGCCTGGTAGGCCTTACGGACCGCGTCCAGGCCCTGGGCGGGTCGATTCTTGTCGGCAGTAGGCCGGGGAATGGGACTCACATCACCGTCACGCTGCCGCTCGAGCTGACTCAGGACGTCGACCGACATTTCGGCCACCCCGGCCCCCCGGGGAAGCTCAGTTGAGAGAGAACGGCGGATACCGGTCGGTGACGAGAATGCTCGCGTATGCCCGGACACGCAGCCACCACCGGCCGACGCCGACCACGAAGTCGAAGAGTCGTCTTCGCGTGGTTCGCGATCCTCTTCACGGGACGCTGTCCGCGGGCCGCTGAAATTCACTGCTCCGTTGACCCCACCTCGGCCGCCGCCGAGATTTCGCAATCCTCGACGCTCCCCGCCCCGGACAGCGGCCCACGCAGTGGCTCCCGACAGCGCGTCCAGGTCGATGAGGTGTGTGCCATCGACCGCACAACGGGAGTCATCCAAGCGCTACCAAGGAACCGCCGCGCGCGATCGGTGAACTGAACGCGCGCCCCCCCGTCACCGAAGTTCTTCTCGAGGATGGCCCCGTGGACGAGGCAACAGACTCTTCACCGGCGCGCAACACGGTCGACACGGATGGTTCGCAGACTCCTCGCTATACCTGTCGCACGACAGGTAGTGGCCCCTCTCCGAATCGAAGGCCTGCCCATGACCGTCTCCACCCCGCCCTCGCACACCGGCGCCACCGGCACGGAGCACCACGACCTGAGCCTGCTCGGCTACACCCAGGAGCTGCGCCGCGGCGTCGGCCACTTCGCGTCGTTCGCGGCCGGCTTCTCGTTCGTCTCGATCCTGACGACCGTCTTCCAGCTGTTCGGCCTGGGATTCAGCTTCGGGGGCGCGGCGTTCTTCTGGACCTGGCCCGCCGTCTTCGCCGGCCAACTGCTCGTCGCGCTCTGCTTCGCCGAGCTGGCGGCCCGCTACCCGATCTCCGGGTCGATCTTCCAGTGGTCCAGCCGGCTGGCCGGCACCGACTTCGGCTGGTTCACGGGGTGGGTGATGGTGATCGGCCAGATCCTCACCGTCGCCACCGCCGCGATCGCGATGCAGGCAGTGCTTCCAGCGATCTGGTCCGGTTTCCAGCTGGTCGGCGGCTCGGGCGCCGACCCGGCGCCCACCAGCACCACCGGTGCCCAGAACGCCGTGGTGCTCGGCCTGATCGTGCTGGTCCTGACCACTCTGATCAACGTCGTCGGCGTCCGACTGATGGCCGTGATCACCTCCGCCGCCGTGATGATCGAGATCCTTGCTGTGGTCGCGCTGGTGATCGCGCTGTTCTTCCACTCCGAGCGTGGACTGAACACGGTGAACACCACAGCCGGCGCCGCACCCGGCAGCTACCTCCCGCTGTGGCTGGCCTCGTCGCTGATGGCGGCCTACGTGATGGTCGGGTTCGACTCGGCCGGTGAGCTGTCCGAGGAGACACACGCCCCGCGTCGTACAACGCCCAGGACGATCATCAGGGCTCTCCTCGTCTCCGGCCTCGGTGGGCTGCTGCTGATCCTGGCGGGGCTGCTCGCCGCACCCAGCCTGACCGACGGCTCGCTGGTCACCGGTGGCCTGGCCGGCGTACTGACCGCCCGGCTGGGCGAAGTCGGCGGCCGCATCCTGCTGGTGGCCGTCGCCATCGCCGTGTTCGCCTGCACCCTGGCGGTGCAGACCGCGGGCTCACGGATGATGTTCTCGATGGCCCGCGAACGCACGCTGCCGTTCTCTTCCGTCCTGGGCAGGGTCTCCCCACGCACCGGCACCCCGATCGCCACCTCGGTCGTCGTCGGAGTCGGCGCCGCAATCACCCTTGCGGTCAACTGGAACCAGGGCGCGGTCTTCACCGCGCTGGCCTCGCTCTGCATCGCCATGCTCTACCTGGCCTACCTGGGCGTGACCGGCCCGCTGCTGCTCGCCCGGATCCGCGAGCGCGCGACGGGCGGGCTGGAGCCGGGCGTCGACGAGGACGGCAAGCCGCTCTTCTCCCTGGGCCGGTTCGGGATCGTGGTCAACGCGGTCGCCATCGCCTACCAGGTCGTGATGGTGATCAACCTGGCCTGGCCCCGCAAGGCGATCTACGACCTCACCGGCAACACCTGGTGGCTGCAGTGGAGCGCGCTGCTCTTCATCGGGCTCACCCTCGTCGTCGGTGCCGCCATCCACTGGCGCACCCGGATCCGTCACGGCGGCGCGATCCGGCTGCCGGAGATGCGGACCACCGGTGCGGCCCCCGTCGCATCGGCCACGCCCGCCGCCCCGGCGCAGGTGACCGCCTGATGAGCCGGGCCGACACCCGCGACACCGCCAGCATCCTGGCTGCCCGTGCGGACGCCCGCTCCCAGGGCGACGGGGTCTCGGACTGGATGGCGTACCTGCCGGCCGCCCGGACGCCGTACCCGCCGGCCGGGGTGGACCCACAGCTGTTGACCTGGGCCGAGACCGTCGCGCCCGGGGGTTACACACACAAGGTGGTCTCCCGCGGCACCCGGATCCGCCTCGAGGACGTCGCCGGTGACGCCTGCGCCCACCTGTTGGTCTTCAACGCACTGGAGCCCTGGGAGCGGCTCAACGTCGCCGACACCCAGAAGATCCCGTGGCAGGCCTACCTCGGGGCCGGGCACCCGCTTCTCTCCGGCGACGGGCGGGTGCTGGCCACGGTCGTCGCGGACACCTCCGGCCACCACGACGCGTTCTGCGGCACCTCGACCGACCTGTGGAACCTCGAGAAGTACGGCGACGCCGCACCGCACGGACCCTCGCCCTCGGGCCGGGCGCGTCTCACCCTCGCCGCCGCCAAGCACGGGCTCGGCCCGGGCGACCTGCCGCCCTCGGTCAGCTTCTTCCAGGGGCTCCGGGTCGAGGTGGACGGCGCCTTCACCTGGCAGGGCTCCGCCGGCCCCGCGACCTACGTGGACCTGCTCGCCGAGCTCCCCCTGGTCGTGCTGGTCGCCAACGTCCCGCACCCGCTCGACCCGCGCACGGACTACGTCGTGGGGCCGCTGCGGGTGCACGCCTGGCGCAGTTCCCCCAGTGCGCCCGATGACCCGCACGCCGACGCAACCCCTGAGCGCCGGCGCGCCTACCTGAACACCGTCGACTACGCGGAAGCACGAGGACTGTGAACACGACCATCGAGACCGCCACGTCCACCGTCCCGGTCGGAGCCGTCCATACTCCCGACTCACCCCTCGACTGGAGCGAGCCACTCGTGGCCGGGACGGTGCTGCTCGACGAGGTCGTCGCCCCCAACGCACCGTGGTCCACGACGGTGGCGGCCGGGCAGGTGCTGACCATCGTCGACGTCGGCGGAAACCAGTCGGCCGACTGCCTGATCTTCGACGCCGCAAACGCCGACGAGCGCTACAGCGTGCCGGACACGCTCGCCTGGCAGGGCAACGCCTACGTCCGGGAGTCAACCGTGCTCCGCTCCAACTTGGGCCGACCGCTGATGACGGTGGTGGGCAACGAGGTCGCCCGACAGGACACCATCGGTGGGGCGTGCGGCAAGGAGTCGAACACGCTGCGCTACGGACACCACACCGCCTTCCAGCACGGCTGCCGGGAGAACTTCCTGACCGAGGCGGCCCGGCACGGCCTGGGCGCCCGCGACCTCGTGTCCAACCTGAACTGGTTCATGAACGTCCCGGTGGAGGCCGACGGCTCGCTCGGCATCGTCGACGGCATCTCCGGCCCCGGGAAGCGGGTCGCGGTCCGCGCCGAGCGCGACGTGCTGGTGCTCGTGTCGAACTGCCCGCAGATGAACAACCCCTGCAACGACTTCAACCCCACTCCCCTGCGGATGCTGGTCACGGCCCCCGGGCTCGCATGAGCTTCGAGACCCTGCTCATCGCCAACCGCGGCGAGATCGCCCGGCGCATCATCCGGACCGCCCGCGCCCTGGACCTGCGCACGGTCGCGGTCTACTCCGACGCCGACCGGGCCGCCCCCCATGTGCGGGAGGCCGACGTCGCCGTACGCCTGGGGCCGGCCCCCGCCCGCGACTCCTACCTGCGCGTCGACGCGATCCTCGAGGCCGCGGCGGCGACCGGGGCCGGCGCCGTGCACCCCGGCTACGGGTTCCTCTCCGAGAGCGCCGGGTTCGCCCGCACCGTTGAGGACGCCGGCCTCGCCTTCGTGGGCCCGACACCGGACCAGATCGAGTGCTTCGGCACCAAGCACACCGCCCGCGAGCTCGCCGAGAAGGCAGGCGTGCCCATGCTCGCCGGCACCGGGCTGCTGGCAGACGCCGACGAGGCGGTGGCCGAAGCCGAGCGGATCGGGCTGCCGGTGATGCTGAAGGCCACCGGAGGGGGCGGAGGCATCGGCATGCAGGCGTGCCGTACGACGCACGAGGTGCGGACCGCCTACGAACGCGTAGGCCGCCAGGCACAGGCGAGCTTCGGCTCGGCGGGTGTCTTCCTGGAGCGGCTGGTCCGCCCGGCCCGGCACGTCGAGGTGCAGCTCTTCGGAGACGGCGCCGGACGGGTCACCGCGATCGGCGACCGGGACTGCTCCCTGCAGCGGCGCAACCAGAAGGTGGTCGAGGAGGCGCCCGCGCCGGCGCTGCCCGACGCGGTCCGCGCCGCGATCCAGCACACCGCCCGCGAGCTCGCCCGCTCGGTCGACTACCGGTCTGCCGGGACGGTCGAGTTCGTCTACGACCCGATCCGGGAGGAGGCCTCCTTCCTGGAGGTGAACACCCGGCTCCAGGTCGAGCACCCGGTCACCGAGCTGGTCCACGGGGTCGACCTGGTCGAGCTGATGCTCCGCCTCGCTCGTGACGGCGCCGGCGGAGTGGACCCGAGCCTGTTCGAGCGGGTCTGGACACCCTCGGGCTCGGCCGTCGAGGCGCGGGTCTACGCCGAGGACCCCGCGAAGGAGAGCGCACCATCCAGCGGACTGGTCACCTACGCTGCCTTCCCCGGCCACGGCGCCGCCCCGCTGGACGGGATCCGGGTGGACGGTTGGATCGAGACCGGACTCGAGGTGTCGCCGTACTACGACCCCATGCTGGCCAAGGTGATCGCTTGCGCCCCCTCGCGCGAGTCGGCACTCGACCTGCTCGCCGAGGGCCTCGGCGCCTGCCGCGTCGACGGCGTAGTGACGAATCTGGGGCTGCTGCGGAGCCTGGTGGACGACCTACCCCTGCGCAGCGCCACGCACTCCACCTCCACCCTCGACGTCACCGACGACCCCGACCCGCGGGTCGACGTGCTCGAGGCCGGCGCCCTCACCACGGTCCAGGACCTGCCCGGGAGGATTGGCTACTGGCAGGTCGGTGTCCCCCCGTCGGGACCGATGGACCCGGTCTCGCTGCGCGAGGCGAACCTCGCTGTCGGCAACCCCGAGGGCGCCCCGGGCCTCGAGGTCACCGCGACCGGGCCTTCGCTGCGGTTCTCGGCACCGGCGGTCGTGTGCGTCACCGGCGCGCCCGTCGAGGTCACCGTCGACGAGGTTCCGATGCCGATGTGGGAGCCGCTCGACGTCGGCGCCGGGTCGGTCCTGTCGATCGGTACGGCGACCGGTCCCGGACTGCGCCTGGCCATCGCCGTGCGCGGGGGCATCGACGTGCCCGCCTACCTCGGCAGCTCGTCCACCTTCACCCTGGGCGGGTTCGGTGGGCACGGCGGACGGGCGCTGGTGCCCGGGGACGTGTTGCGGCTGGGCTCCCCCGACGCCTCCGCGCCCCACCCGGCGTTCGCCGACGGTGCCACCCTGACCCGCGTCGGCGGCCCGACCCCCCTCGCGCGTCGGCCGCACCTGACCGACACCTGGCAGATCGGGGTCACCGAGGGCCCGCACGCGGCCCCCGACTTCTTCACCCGCGAGGACATCGAGACGCTCTACGCCACCGACTACCAGGTGCACTTCAACTCGGCGCGCACCGGCGTGCGGCTGATCGGGCCGCGACCGACCTGGGCCCGCGGCGACGGCGGCGAGGCCGGGCTGCACCCGTCGAACATCCACGACACGGCGTACGCCGTCGGCGCGCTGGACTTCACCGGGGACACCCCGATCATCCTCGGCCCGGACGGCCCCTCGCTGGGCGGCTTCGTGTGCCCGGCCGTGGTCGCCAGCGGTGAGCTGTGGAAGCTCGGGCAGCTCAGGCCGGGCGACACCGTGCGCTTCGTACCGGTCCGCGAGGAGGAGGCGGCCGCGCTCGACGCAGACCGTGGTTCGGCCCTGGTGAGAAGCAGCGGTGGCGATGGCGACGACGGGGTCATCGCCCGGCTGGCAGCGACCGGTGACCGGCCCGAGGTCACCTACCGGCGCGACGGCGACGACAACCTCCTCGTGGAGTACGGCGAGCAGGTGCTCGACCTCGGCCTGCGGATGCGCGTGCACGCCCTGATGACCCGGCTCGAGGAGACCGCTCCCCCTGGCATGCTCGACCTCACTCCCGGCATCCGTTCCCTGCAGGTCCACGTCGACGCCTCGGTCGCCTCCGCCACTCGGTTGGCCGGGCTGCTCCGCGAGATCGAGGAGGACCTACCCCCCACCGGTGAGCTGGTCGTCCCCTCCCGTCGCGTTCGGCTGCCGCTGTCCTGGGACGACCCGGCCACCCAGCTTGCCATCGGGCGCTACATGGCCGGCGTCCGTGACGACGCCCCCTGGACGCCCTGGAACATCGAGTTCATCCGCCGGGTCAACGGGCTGGAGTCGGTCGAGGACGTGCACCGCACCGTGTTCAACGCCAGCTACCTGGTGCTCGGTCTCGGCGACGTCTACCTTGGCGCGCCGGTGGCCACCCCGCTCGACCCCCGACACCGGCTGGTCACCACCAAGTACAACCCTGCCCGCACCTGGACCGCCGAGAACTCCGTCGGGATCGGCGGTGCCTACCTGTGCATCTACGGCATGGAGGGCCCGGGCGGCTACCAGCTCATCGGGCGGACCACGCAGGTGTGGAACCGGTTCCGCCGCGGCGGGCTGTTCGACGAGCACCCCTGGGCGCTGCGCTTCTTCGACCGGATCGAGTGGTACCCGGTCTCCGCCGACGA
Source organism: Nocardioides sp. (assembly GCA_025965335.1). Taxonomy (GTDB): domain Bacteria; phylum Actinomycetota; class Actinomycetes; order Propionibacteriales; family Nocardioidaceae; genus Nocardioides. The sequence continues at coordinate 13,382 of JAOPXC010000133.1, forward strand.
GCTGCTCGAGCTGCGGGCGGAGACCGACGCCGGACGGGGACGCATCGAGACCGACGACGGGGAGTTCGCCCTCGCCGACCACCAGCGGTTCCTCGCCGAGAACGCGGCGTCGATCGCCGCGTTCCGGCACACCCAGTCCACGGCCTTCGAGGCCGAGAAGGAGCGGTGGCGGGCTTCCGGCGAGTTCGACGTGCGACCCGAGCCCGCGCCCGTCGTCGCCGGCGCCGCAGTCGACGTACCCGACGGAGCCGTGGCCGTGGTCGCCCCGTTCGTCTCCACCGTGTGGCAGCTGACCGTCGAGGCCGGCGCCACCGTGACCGCCGGCGACCGCGTGCTGGCTCTGGAGGCGATGAAGATGGAGACCCCGCTGACCGCCCCCGTCGACGGCGAGGTGCTGGGCGTCCACGTCAGGCCCGGAGAACAGGTCGCCCCCGGGCAGGTCCTGATGACGATCGGGGCCACCCCGTGAGCAGCGTCGCCCGGGTGCGGGAGGCCTTCGCCCGGATCGCGGACGTCGACCGGCCGGAGATCTGGATCAGCCTGCACCCAGAGGAGCACGTGCTCGCGGAGGCGGCCCGGGTCGACGCCCGCGTCACCGACGGCGAGCTGCTCCCGCTCGCCGGCCTGGTGGCCGCGGTCAAGGACAACATCGACGTGGCCGGCCTGCCGACCACCGCGGGAGCCGCCTCCTACATCCGCCACCCCGACGCCGACGCGACCGCCGTGGCTCGGCTGCGCGCGGCCGGCGCGGTGGTCCTGGGCAAGACGAACCTCGACCAGTTCGCCACCGGCCTGGTCGGGACCCGCAGCCCGTACGGCGCCGTCCGCAACGCCTGGGACCCCACCCGGATCTCCGGTGGCTCGAGCTCCGGGTCGGCCGTCGCCGTCGCGCTGGGCCTGGTCGACGTGGCACTCGGCACCGACACCGCCGGCTCGGGGCGGGTGCCGGCGGCGCTGAACGCGATCGTCGGGGTGAAGCCGACCAAGGGGCTCGTGCCCACGACGGGGGTGGTCCCGGCCTGTCGGACCCTGGACTGTGTCACCGTCTTCGCCCGCGACCTCGGCCTGGCCCGCCGCACCGTCGAACTGCTGAGCGGCCCGGACGGTCTCGACCCCCTGACGAGGGACGACCGACCCCGCCCGGCGGCCACGACCACCCTGCCGATCGCGGTACCCACGGCCGAGCATCTCACCGGCCTCGCCGACGGGTGGGCGGCCGCCTTCGACGCGGTGGTCGAGCGGCTCCGCGCGGACGGCGTCGTCGTCCTGGAGGTCGACATCGAGCCGCTGCTCGAGGCTGCGACCCTGCTCTACGGCGGCGCCTTCGTGGCCGAGCGGACCGCCGCGGTCGGCGACCACATCGCCGCGCACCCGGACCTGGTCGGCAGCGACCTGGACCCCTCCGTCGTCCAGATCGTGCTCGGCGGGGCCGAGTCGAAGGCCGCAGACTACTTCCGCGACCGCGAGCGGCTCGACCACCTCGGGATGCTGGCGCGCACCGCGCTGACGGGTACGGCGGCCCTGCTCACACCGACCACGACCTGGCACCCGACCCTCGCCGAGGTCGCAGCGGACCCGATCGGCGCCAACAGCCGGATGGGTCGCTTCACCAACTTTGCCAATCTGCTCGACATGTCCTCCCTGGCGGTTCCCGCGGGGACCGTCGACGGTTTGCCGTTCGGCGTGATGCTCACCGGCGCCGCCTTCGACGACCGGCTGCTCGCTCAGCTCGCCGAGCAGGTGATGGCGCCGTCCGTGGAGCTGCTCGTCGTCGGGGCGCACCTCGCCGGCCAGCCGCTGAACCACCAGTTGGTGGCGGCCGGCGGCTCCCTGGTGCGGGCGGTGCGCACCGCGTCGACGTACCGCCTCTACGCACTGGACACGGTCCCTGCCAAACCCGGCCTGGCCCGGGTCGCCGAGGCCGGTGCCTGCGTCGAGGGCGAGATCTGGCGGCTCCCGGCCACCGGCTTCGCCCGGTTCGTGGCGGCGCTGCCGGCCCCCATGGCGATCGGCCAGGTCCGGCTGGAGGACGGCGGCACCGTGACCGGCTTCGTCTGCGAGCCGGTGGCACTCGTCGGCGCGCGGGACATCACGGCGTACGGCGGCTGGCGGGCCTACCGCGCCTCGATGGCAGACTCGGCGTCGTGAGCACGGGTGTCGACGGCGGGTCGCAGGCCCAGCGGGTGGGCCGGCCCCGGGCCACCCCCGGGGCGGTCGGTGGCCTCACCCCGCGCGAGCAGATCCTGGACGCGTCGGCGGCACTCTTCGCCGAGCACGGCTACGCGGGCACCTCGACCCGCGCCATCGCCGAGCAGGTCGGCATCCGGCAGGCCTCCCTCTACTACCACTTCGCCGGCAAGGACGACATCCTGCTGGAGCTGCTCGAGACCTCGGTCCGCCCGAGCCTCGCGTTCGTCGATGTGCTGTTGGCCCATGAGGACGCCGCGGCAGCCCTCTACGCGCTCGCCTCGATCGACGTCGCGACCCTGCTGGCGACCCCGCACAACATCGGCACCCTGTACCTCGCCCACGAGGTCCAGCAGCCCCGCTTCGACAGCTTCCGCGCCCAGCGCGCCCAGCTGCAGGACGCCTACTCGGCCCTCGTCGGGTCCCTGGCGCAGGATCCCGACTTTCTCGGCACGTGCTGCATCCAGCTGGTCGAAATGGTGATCACACTGCGCCGCGACGGCAACGTTCACGACTCCACCGCCTCGCGGATCGCCCTGGCCTGCCTCCACGTCCTCGGCCTCCCGGCCTCAGTCGTCGAGCGGGCCGCAGCGGCCGGCGCGGAGCTCCTCGCAACTCTGGAGGCGGAGGCCTGAGCCCTGATCCATCGGCCTGTCCGGATCGTCGAGGAGTGCGAACCTCGCGGTTGCCGGACCGACGTCTGATCCGCTCGGTCGGGCGCATCAGCGAGTGAGCAGGTCGGCGTACCGGTTGAGGTAGTGGGGCCATCCCTCGGCGGTGCTGACGCCGTCGCGGACGCCGGTCCATCCCTCGCCGTGACGGTCGAGGTGGCGGTGCTCGATGGTGACGCGGGTGCGGTCCCCGGCCAGGGCGATGAAAGTGACCTCGACCTCGCTGGTCCTGTCCGGGTCGGTCTCGAGCTGCCAGTGCGGGCTGATGTCCCAGCTGAACACGAACCGGTCGTTCGGTTCGTAGGCCAGGATGCGCGCCCAGCGGCATTCGGAGCCGTCTGCGCCGCGGTCGATGATGTGGCCGCCGACGTGGGTCTCCACGACGGTTTCGGCGAGGGGCGCCGCGAGCAGGTTGTGGTCGGGTGGCTTGAACGCGCCGAAGTCACGGGTGAACACCTCGAACGCCCGTTGCTGGGGTGCCTCGACCTCGATTGAGGCGGTCACCGTGGTCGGTTCGGTCGACTGGGTCATGGGTTCTCTCCCGGTGGTGTCGCGACGTGGTGGCTGTGTTCGTTGGTGGTGTCGGGTTGTTCGACGGCGTGCTTGTAGGCGCTGAGGGTGTCGTTCCAGAACGTGTCGAGCTCGGCGCGCATCCGGCGCAGGCCATCCTGGTTGACCCGGTAGATGCGGCGAGCTCCGGCGCGCTCGTCGATGACCAGGCCGGCGGTCTTGAGGATCTTCAGGTGCTGGGAGACCGCTGGCCGGGAGACTGGCATCGTGTCGGCCAGCTCGCCAACCGCGCTGGGTCCGGCGGCCAGCCGGGCGAAGATGGTCCGCCGCGTGGGGTCACCCAGCGCAGCCCAGCCATCAAGGACGTAAGTGTTCACTAACGGTAAGTAGATACTCACCAATCCTGCTGTGTCAACCTCCGCGGTCGACGGAGAATTGGCGACCAGGAATCGGCCTTGTCGCGTCGTGTGCGTGTGCGAGGTGCGGACAGACGCGGGCATCACCGCACCCTCCGAGACCGGGACATCACGAGGCCCCGCCACTCGGGGTGCGTGACGGGGTCTCGGGCGTGTACGGAGCGGGCTACTTCACCTCGGAGCGCATCACCCGGCGGAGCCCGAAGATCCCGGGCACCACGATCCACAGCATGACCGCGGTGGTGATGTGAGCCCACTGGGCGCCGGCGTGCATCCCCTCGAAC
>JAOPXC010000141.1 GCA_025965335.1 Nocardioides sp.
CGGCCCAAAGTTCATTGGAAGGGAAGCTAGTGAACAAGTCTCAGCTCATCGACGCGCTCGCTGCGCGTTACGAGGGCAACCGCAAGGCGGCCGCCCACGCGCTCGAGTCCGTTCTCGACACGATCACTCGTGAGGTCGCCAAGGGCGAGAAGGTTGCCATCACCGGCTTCGGCTCGTTCGAGAAGCGAATTCGCGAAGCCCGTTGGGTTCGCAATCCCCAGACCGGGGCGCGGATCAAGGCCAAGAAGACAGCGGTCCCGAAGTTCAGCGCCGGCGCGGATCTCAAGAACGTCGTCTCGGGCGCCAAGAAGCTGCCCAAGTTGACGGTCGCTGCCGCTGCGCCGGCCGCCAAGAAGGCAACGGCGCCGGCCAAGAGGGCGGTAGCCGCTGCCAAGAAGGCGACCACGAACGCGCCGGCCAAGAAGGCCGCGCCCGCCAAGAAGGCGCCGGCCAAGAAGGCGCCCGCTAAGAAGGCGCCCGCTAAGAAGGCGCCGGCCAAGAAGGCGCCGGCCAAGAAGGCGCCGGCCAAGAAGGCGCCGGCCAAGAAGGCGCCCGCCAAGAAGGCACCGGCCAAGAAGGCGGCGCCCGCCAAGAAGGCGCCGGCCAAGAAGGTGGCGGCCAAGAAGGTGGCAAAGAAGGCCCCAGCAAAGAAGGCCTGAAACCTGACAGAGGGTCGTCATCTTCCGGGAGGGCGGCACGCTGTCCGCATTTCAGAGGTCGAGTCCCAGCCCCTCGGCTACCGCGGCGGTCCGTGCCCCGACCCCCAGCGCCAGCGCCTCGCGCAGGTCGGCCAGGTCATCGACATCGCGCCTCAACGAGGTGAGCGGTCCCGTGATCTCCCCCGCGCCTCCGTCGAGATGAGCCGCCCGCGATTCGACGCCGAAGCGGGGATCGAACTCGCCGTACGGCGCGGTGTAGAGGGTCGTCCCGACTCCCGCGGCATCGGCGACGAACCGGGTCTCGCCCTCCGCCACCGACGCCAGTGCTCCGTCGAGGTCCTCGGGGCGTAGCGCCGGAAGGTCCGCGCACAGCGCGACGGGGACCAGGTCGGGCCAGCGCCGACGTGCCTCTGCAGCCGCCTGCCGGAGCGCGGCATTGAGGTCGCTCGTCACGCCGTCCGGGATTGCCGGGCAGCCGAGCCCGGCCAGCTCTGCGGAGAACGTCGCATCGTCGGTCGCGACCAGTACGGCGCCGACCGACGTGGCCGCCAGGCAGGCCGCGACGGTGTCGAGTGCGAACGCCCCGGCCAGGTCCCGTCGCTGTCCATCGGTGAGGCCGACCAGGCGCGACTTGCCGTGGGCGGGCGGCTTCACGGGCACCACGACGGCGTACTGAACGGGCGACGTAGACATCGCTCCGATCCTGTCAGGCCGCCCGTCGCGACGACGTCCGGGGTGTCCCGAGTCGAGACGCAGGACCGGGGAGCCGGTGCGAGTAACCTGCCCTCTCGTGACCGTTCGCAAGCTGCAGCAGAAGAGGGGCTGGGCCTGGAACATCGCTGTGCCCATCATCAAGCCACTGCTGCTCGCCACGACCCGGCAGGTGTGGATCGACGGCGACCGGATCCCGGAGACCGGCGGCTGCATCCTGGTCATGAACCACATCTCCCACGTGGACCCGCTCACGGCGGCACACATCGTCTACGACCACGGTCGGCTGCCCCGCTACCTCGCCAAGTCGAGCCTCTTCAAGAACAGGGCACTCGCACGTTTCTTCACGGCCGCCGGCCAGATCCCCGTCGAGAGACTCAGCAAGAACGCCGTGGGTGCGTACGACGCAGCGGTGGCGGCGGTCGGCAACGGGGAGTGCGTGGTGGTCTATCCGGAGGGGACGCTGACCCGCGACCCCGACCTGTGGCCGATGGTCGGCAAGTCGGGCGCCGCCCGGATCGCGCTCGCGACGGGTTGTCCGGTCATCCCCGTCGGGCAGTGGGGTGCCCAGAGGCTGCTCTGGCCGTACGCCAAGCGTCCCAGCCTCTTCCCGCGCAAGCCGATCACCATGAAGGTGGGTCCACCGGTCGACCTCAGCGATCTCGTGGACCAGCCCCACACCGCGACGGTGGTGCAGCAGGCGACCGACCGGATCATGGCCGCGATCACGGCGCTGGTCGAGGGGATCCGTGGCGAGACCGCGCCGACCGAGCGCTTCGACATGCGCAAGGCTGGAGTCCGACCGACCGGCAACCCCCACAGGGCCCGCAACAAGAAGGAGCGTCCGTGAGCACAGGCAAGATCGCCGTCTTCAGTGCCGGGTCGTGGGGCACCGCGTTCTCGATCGTGCTCGCCGACGGAGGCAACGACGTGACCTTGTGGGCCCGTCGCGAGGAGATCGCCGCCTCCATCAACGACGACCGCCAGAACCCCGAGTACCTACCGGGTGTCGAGCTGCCACCGACCGTGTCGGCGACCCACGATGTCGAGAAGGCGCTGCACGGCGCCGACGTCGTCGTGCTCGCCACGCCGTCGCAGTCGCTGCGCACCAACCTGACGGAGTGGGCGCCGTACATCGAGCCGGATGCCGTCATGGTGTCGCTGATGAAGGGTGTCGAGCTCGGGACCCTCAAGCGGATGAGCGAGGTGATCGGAGAGGTGACGGGTGCCGGACCCGAGCGGATCGCGGTCATCAGCGGGCCCAACCTGGCCAAGGAGATCGCGCGCCGCGAGCCGGCCGCCTCCGTGGTGGCGTGCGCCGACGAGGACGTCGCGCGGATGCTCCAGGGCCGTTGCCACTCGCCCGCGTTCCGGCCCTACACGAGCGTCGACGTGCTCGGTTGCGAGCTCGGCGGGGCCTACAAGAACGTCGTCGGTCTGGCGGTCGGAATGGCCGTGGGCCTCGGCTTCGGGGACAACACCACGGCCTCGGTCATCACCCGTGGTCTCGCCGAGACTGCGCGGCTCGCGATGAAGCTGGGCGCCAACCCACTGACCCTGATGGGGCTGGCGGGCCTGGGTGACCTCGTCGCGACGTGCTCGTCGCCCCTGTCGCGCAACCGGAGCTTCGGCGAGAAGCTCGGCCGGGGGATGAGCACCGAGGAGATCTACGCAACCACCCGGCAGGTCGCCGAGGGCGCGAAGTCGTGCTCCTCGTTGCGCGCCCTGGCCGAGCAGACCGGCGTCGACGCCCCGATCGCGCAGTACGTCGACGACGTGGTCGCCGGTCGCATCACGGCCAACGACATGATGGATGCGTTCATCCGCCGCGACACCAAGGCCGAGACGGACTGATCGGGTCGGCGCAGCCGACCCGATCGAGGGTGGTCGAGCAGCGACCGCGGCTGAGGAACGAAGCCGCGACGGAGCGTGTCGAGACCCGGTGAGCTGCGCAGGGCGGTGGTTGTGGCGTTACCCCAGGTCGTCCAGTGCCCGGGACAGGTCGGCCCAGAGGTCTTCGACGTCCTCGATCCCGACCGAGAGCCGGACCAGTGCGTCCGGGATGGTCGCGGGCTCGGACTTCCAGCGGCGCCGCCGTTCGAACGTCGACTCGACGCCACCGAGGCTGGTCGCGTGCACCCACAGCGAGGTCTTGTGGGTGAGCAGGTCGGCCGCCATGGCGCCCTGGGCCAGCACGATCGACACGATCCCCCCGAAGCCCGGGTAGCGGACCTCGTCGAGGGCCCGATGACCCGCCAGGCGTCGGGCGAGCTCGGTCGCGTTGGTCTGTGCGCGCTCCACTCGCAGGTGCAGGGTCCGCAGACCGCGCAGGGCGAGAAACGCCTCAAGGGTCCCCGGCACCGCACCAATCAGGTCGCGGCGACCCTTGAGCACGGCGAGCAGCTCGTCGTCGCGCGTCACGATCGCGCCCATCAGGGCGTCGCTGTGCCCGGCGAGGTACTTCGTCACCGAGTGCACCACCAGGTCGGCGCCGAGCTCCAGGGGCCGCTGCAGGATCGGGGTGGCGAACGTGTTGTCGACCACGAGGTAGGCGCCGGCCGCATGGGCGGCCGCCTCGATGGCCGGGATGTCCGCGATCTCGAGGGCCGGGTTGGTGGGGGACTCCAGCCACACCAGCGCCGCGTCATCGCAGGCCTTCACGACCGCGTCGGTGTCTCTCACGTCGACCAGCTCGGCGCGAATCCGCCCGCGGGACTCGAGGTCCGCGAGCTGCAGGATCGTGCCGCTGTAGGAGTTCCGGGGCGCGACCACGAGGCTGTCGTGGCCCACCAGGTCGAGCACCGTGGCCACGGCGGCGAGCCCCGACGAGAAGCTCAGCGCGCGGCCGCCCTCGAGCGCGCCCAGCGCGTCCTCGAACGCGGCCCAGGTGGGGTTGCCGTAGCGGCCGTACTCCCGGTCACCGCCGGCGACGTACGTCGACGCCATCGTGATGGGGACGTTCAGCGGCTCGTCCGATGTGTGCGGGGGACGGCCCGCGGTCACGGCCAGGGTTGCCGGCCGCAGGTCGGAGGTGGGGGCGGGCGAGTCCTCGGTCATGACACGAGAATAGGGCGAGACCGTGGGGACCCGGTTGGGCCTATAGGGTCGCTGCGATGAACGAGCCCGCCCGTCGTGAGAGCCGCAAGCCCCGCGTCGCCGTCGTCTTCGGCGGGCGCAGCAGTGAGCACGCGATCTCCTGCGTCACCGCCGGCAGCGTCCTCGCGGCCATCGACCGGGACAAGTACGACGTCATCCCGATCGGCATTGCGACCGACGGTCGCTGGGTGCTCGAGTCCGGCGACCCGGAACGGCTGCGGATCCAGGACCCCGAGAAGCTGCCCAGCGTGGACGGGGGACGGGCCGCCATCGCGCTGGCGCGGGAGGCGTCCTCGACCGATCTCGTCGTGACCGAGCCCTCGCAGCCGCCCCGGACGCTGGGGGAGGTCGACGTGGTCTTCCCGCTGCTCCATGGTCCGTGGGGCGAGGACGGGACGATCCAGGGGATGTTCGAGATGGCGGGGGTGCGGTACGTCGGGGCCGGCGTGCTCGCCTCCGCGGTGAGCATGGACAAGGCCTACATGAAGATCGTGCTGGCCGCTGCCGGGCTGCCGGTGATGCCGTCGGTCACGGTCACTGCTCGGGAATGGGCCACCGACCCGGAGGCCTGCCGCGAGCGCGCCGCGATCATCGGCTACCCACTCTTCGTGAAGCCGGCTCGCGGTGGGTCCAGCATCGGCATCTCCAAGGCGCACGACGCCTCCGAGCTCGCAGCCTGCCTCGATGAGGCCCACCGCCACGACACCAAGGCCTTGGTCGAGGCGTCGGCCGAGGGCGTCCGCGAGGTCGAGTGCGGTGTGCTCCAGGCCCTGGACGGGACCCCGGAGACCAGTCTTCCGGCCGAGCTCCGGATCGGCGGGGACCACGAGTTCTACGACTTCGCGGCGAAGTACCTGCCGGGCGAGCACACCGAGATCGACATCCCCGCCGACCTGCCCCCGCACGTCGCCGCGGAGCTGCGCGACCTGGCCGCCCGCGCCTTCGAGGCGGTCGGCTGCGAGGGCCTGGCCCGCGTTGACTTCTTCGTACGGCCCGACCATTCCCTGGTGGTCAACGAGATCAACACGATGCCCGGCTTCACCCCGACGTCGATGTACCCGCAGATGTGGGCGGCCACGGGGGTGGACTACCCGGCGCTCGTCGACCGGCTCATCCAGCTGGCGCTCGCCCGCGACACCGGACTGCGCTGAGCGGTCCCGTCAGAGGCAGGGCCGGACCAGCTTCAGGTTGGCCTTGACCGCCGCCGCGAGCTGGGCCGGGACGGCCGCCGCACCGTCGGGTCGGTAGGTCGACGGCAGGTGGACCTGGACGATCGGCCGGTAGCCCAGCGCCGTGAACGTGACGTCGGAGGACTCGTCCTCCAGCTGGGTGTCCGGGATGAACCACCCCACCCCGTTGGTCTCCTGGCAGAAGGCGAACTTGTCGAAGTCGTCGGGTACGGACACCCCGCAGGTCAGCGTGATCGCGGGGTCACCCCAGGCGGCACCGAGAGCACCGTCGGGCGAGACGGGGCGACTCTGCTCGTCGGCCAGGGTCCTCGGGACGTCGTCGAGGAACGCCCGGCAGGTGCTCTGCACCCCGGCGGACAACGAGGGTGAGTCGATCTGCACCGGGCCGTCGTCCGGACCACACGCGGCGAGCAGGCCCGCGACCAGCGCGAGCGGGGCGGCACACGCGACGGCGCCCCGCGTCTTCGAGGACACGGGGCGCCGGACGAGCCGGGGTGCTGATGCGGCGGGCGCCACTCAGATGTGTACGACCGGGCAGGTCAGCGTGCGGGTGATGCCGTCGAGCGTCTGGACCTTGGCCACGACGAGCTTGCCCAGCTCGTCGACGTTGCGCGCCTCGGCGCGCACGATCACGTCGTACGGACCGGTGACGTCCTCGGCGAGGGTGACGCCCTTGACCTGCGCGATCGCGGTGGCCACCTCCGCGGCCTTGCCGACGTCGGTCTGGATCAGGATGTACGCCTGGACGACCATCGTGCTCTCCCTGGGGTTTGTCGCGGTTGTCACGCGGATGTTTCGTCGGCCAACCTATCGCGCCGGTCGCGGGTGTCCATAGGCGCCGGGGTCCGGCCATCTGGTGGACTGGCCGCATGGCCCTCCCACCCGACGCGACCCTTGCCGATGCAGGCGAGTTCGGACTGATCGCCGAGATCACCAAGCTCTTCGAGCAGGGCGAGCACGTGCTCGTGGGGCCGGGTGACGACGCGGCGGTGCTACGGGTGAAGACGGGCCACGTCGTGGTCTCCACCGACCTGATGGTCGAGGGTCGACACTTCCGTCGTGACTGGGCCACGGCCGCAGACGTGGGGCACCGCGCGGCCGCCCAGAATCTCTCCGACGTCAATGCGATGGGGGGCCGGGCCACCTCCCTGACCGTGGGCCTCGCGGCTCCGGCGGACCTCCCCGTCCAGTGGGCGCTCGACTTCGCGCGCGGGTTCGCCGACGAATGCGCCAAGGTCGGCGCGAGCGTGGTCGGGGGAGACCTGACCCGGGCCAGTGAGGTCGTGATCGCGGTGACCGTGATCGGGGCCTGCACCGAGGCGCCCGTGCTGCGCTCGGGAGCAGCCCCGGGTGACGTGCTCGCGATGTGTGGCCGGCAGGGCTGGGCCGCGGGCGGGCTGGCCGTCCTGGGTCGCGGCTTCCGCTCGCCCCGGGTGCTGGTCGAGGCCTACCGACGACCGGAGCCGCCGTACGACGCCGGCCTGGCCGCCGCGCAGGCAGGTGCCACCGCCATGATCGACATCTCCGACGGGCTGGTGGCCGACGCCGGCCACATCGCCGAGGGCTCGGCGGTCGGGATCGACGTTCACTCGGCCGCGTTCGACGTGGCCGAGCCGCTGCACGCCGTCGGGGCGGCGACCGGCGCGGACCCACTCTCGTTCGTCCTCGGCGGTGGCGACGACCACGCCCTGCTCGCGACGTTCCCCGACGTCGGGTCCGTCCCGGAGGGCTGGGCGGTGGTCGGCTCGGTCACCGAGCCCGGGACCGACGGGCCGCGCGTCACCGTGGACGGTGCGCCGTACGACGGGCCGAGCGGCTGGGTGCACTTCTGAGGCCTGCTCAGGGCGCCGGTGCAGGCACCTGAAATGCAGGAAGGCCCCGTTGCTCAGCGCAACGAGGCCTTCTTGGACGTCAGTTCAGGCTCAACGCGAGACTTTCCCCGCCTTCAGGCATCCGGTGCAGACGTTGAGGCGCTTGGGAGTGCCGTTGACGGTCGCCCGGACGCGCTGGATGTTGGGGTCGAAGCGACGCTTCGTGATCTTGCGCGACCAGGGTCGGTTGTTGCCGAAGCCTGGCTTCTTGGCGCAGATGTCGCAGACGGCAGCCACCGTGTACTCCTGAATATCGATTACGGAACGAGGGTGCCCGAGCAAGCGGGCAACCGAAGAAGAGTATCCGATGCCCGGGCTCCCGGGAAAATCGACAGAGCGACCGAGCTCTTCCCCCGCGAACGACTAGCCTGACACCTCAGTGTCCCCCCAGCAGTCGAGGACGGCGATGGAAGTACCCCGCGGCGGCACCATCCAGCTCGCGGTCGTGCTGCGCTTCGTCGACATCGCCACCGACGCCCTGGCCGGGGCCCGCGAGGAGATCGACGCACTCAACGTGTACCCGGTGCCCGACGGCGACACCGGCACGAACCTGTACCTCACGGTCTCGGCCGCGCGCGACGCCATCCGTTATGCGACCGGGGGCGACCCGGACGCCGACCTGCAGGTTGCGCTCGCCGCATTCGCGCGGGGTGCCCTGCTGGGGGCGCGCGGCAACTCCGGCGTGATCCTCAGCGAGATGCTCGGGGCCATCGCCCGCCGGATCGCCGCGGCGAGCGCGGAGGAGCGCAACGCGACGATCATGGCCGACGCGCTGCGTCGGGCGACCGACGCGAGCTACGCCGCCGTGGGCACGCCCGTCGAGGGCACCATGCTCACGGTGTCCCGGGCTGCGTCCGACGCCGCGATGGAGGTCGCTCGCGACCCGTCGGTCCGGGCCCGCGACGTGTTCACCAGCGCCGCAGCGGCGGCCCGCGAGGCACTCGCCCGGACCCCCGACCAGCTCCAGGTGCTGCGTGATGCGGGGGTGGTCGATGCCGGTGGACGCGGACTGAGCGTGATCCTCGATGCGGCCGAGACCGTGCTCACGGGGCGACGGCCGACCCCGGTGACCTCCCCGATCGGGAGGCACACCATCCCGATCCCGCACCCGGCCGTGCCCGAGCACGACCTGACCCCGGACGGGCCGTCGTACGAGGTCATGTACCTCCTCGATGCCGAGGACGACCGCATCGCGGCGCTCCGCAAGACCCTGGCCGAGCTCGGCGACTCGCTCGTGGTGGTCGGCGGGGACCGGCTCTGGAACGTCCACGTCCACGTCGACGACGTCGGGGCGGTCATCGAGGCCGGCATCGACGCCGGGCGGCCGTACCGGGTCCGGGTCACCCATTTCGCCGAGCAGGTGTCGGCGCGGCAGCGGACCCAGCAGGCCCAGCAGCCGCAGCAGGCCCGCGAACCCGCCGGCCGCAGGGTCGTCGCGGTTGCTGCGGGCCCCGGCCTGGCCGGCCTCTTCGCGCAAGCGGGCGCCGTCGTCGTCGAGGGTGGGCCTGGGCGGCGGCCCAGCACCGGTGAGCTGCTCGAGGCCATCACGGCATGTGGCGCCAGCGAGGTCGTCGTGCTCCCCAACGACCACGACTCCGTCCGCGTCGCCCAGGTCGCGGCCAGCACCGCGGAGACCGACGCGGGGATCAGGGTCGCGGTGATCCCCACCCAGGCTCAGGTCGCGGGCCTCGCGGCGATGGCGGTCCACGAGCCCGGGCGCAGCTTCGACCAGGACGTCCTCGAGATGACGGCCACCGCCCGGCACGCCCGCCACGGCGCGGTGACCATCGCCGCCCGGCAGGCCATGACGATGGCCGGACCCTGCGAGCCGGGCGACGTGCTCGGGGTGATCGCCGGCGACTTCGCCGTCGTGGGGCAGGACACGCTCGACGTCGCCACGTCCGTGCTCGACAAGCTCCTCGGCGGCGGCGGCGAGCTCGTCACGATCGTGTCCGGAGCTGAGGACGACGATGGCGCCCTTGCCACCCGCTGCGCCGGCTGGGTGGAGGAGCGGCACCCCGCTGTCGACGTCGTCGTGTACGACGGTGGCCAGGAGCGCTACCCGCTCCTCATGTCCGTCGAGTGACCGGGAGACACAGGTGATCACGCTCGACTCCCCGATCGAGACCGTCCTGGGCGGCAGCACCAAGCGCGGCAAGTTCGTCGACGGGCTGGGGCTCCGGACCGTCGGTGACCTGCTCCTTCACTTCCCCCGCCGCTACCTCAAGACCGGCGAGCTCACCCGGGTCCAGGAGCTCGAGGAGGGCCAGCTGCTCACGCTGGTCGGCGAGATCGTCCAGAGCAAGATGAACACCTACACGGACCGGCGCACGCAGCGGCCGGCCTACCGTCTGGACGCGACGCTCAAGACCGACGGTCCGTCGTTGCGGATGTCGTTCTTCGCCAAGTCGAGGCACGTGGCCGACTGGAACGCCCAGCGGCTGAGCGTCGGGCGACGGGGCATCTTCCTCGGAAAGGCGAGCTCGTTCCGCGGTCAGTGGCAGCTGACGAACCCGGAGATGGCGCTGTTCGGCTCCGGCCACGAGGACGCGGCCCTGATGTCGCTCGACGCCCTGCGCGACTACTACCCGATCTACCCCGCGACCAAGGGCGTCGACTCGTGGGACGTGCAGCGGGCGGTGACGTTCGCACTCGCGGTCCTCGACGACGTCCCGGACCTGGTGCCCGACTCCGTCCGCACCGAGCACGACGTGCTCGACATCCGCACCGCCCTCCAGTGGATCCACGCGCCCGACGACCTGGCGCAGGTGGCCCGGGCGCAACGCCGGTTCCGGTTCCAGGAGGCCCTGGTGACCCAGCTCGTGCTGGCCCGTCGGCGCCGCGAGCTGACGGCTCTCGGCGCTCAGGCCCGCACCGGTGACCAGGGCAGTCTGCTCGCGACCTTCGACGAGCGGCTGCCGTTCGAGCTGACCGACGGGCAGCGCACCGTGGGGGCCGAGATCGAGCGGGAGCTGGCCCTGCCGCACCCGATGAACCGGTTGCTCCAGGGCGAGGTCGGCTCCGGCAAGACGATCGTCGCCCTCAGGGCGATGCTGCGCACCATCGACTCGGGGGGCCAGGCCGCGTTGCTCGCACCCACCGAGGTCCTCGCCCAGCAACACCACCGCTCGATCACCGCGATCCTCGGCGACCTTGCCTCGGCCGGCATGCTCGGCGGCGCCGCGGAGGCCACCGCCGTCGAGCTGCTGACGGGCTCGATGACCAAGGCACAACGGACCGTCCCGATGTCCCGGATCGCCACCGGCGAGGCGGGGATCGTGATCGGGACGCACGCACTCCTCGAGGACCGGGTCGTGTTCGCGGACCTGGGCCTTGTCGTCGTCGACGAGCAGCATCGGTTCGGCGTGGAGCAGCGCGCCGCGCTCACCGACAAGGCCGGGACCCCCCCGCACGTGCTGGTCATGACCGCCACGCCGATCCCGCGCACCGTCGCCATGACGGTCTTCGGGGACCTGGAGGTGTCCACGCTCACCGAGCTGCCGGCGGGCCGTGCGCCGATCCAGACCAACGTCGTGCCCCTCGCCGAGCAGCCGCAGTGGATGACACGGGTGTGGAGCCGGGTGCGCGAGGAGGTCGAGAAGGGTCATCAGGCGTACGTCGTGTGTCCGCGGATCGTCCGCGACGAGCACGAGCAGGGTGAGCACGACCAGCTCGACCTCGACGAGGACGGCAACCTGCTCGTCGACCGGGTCGGCGAGGGGCTGAACGCGGTGGTCGACGTCATCGCGGACCTGGCCGAGGGTCCGCTCGCGGGGCTCAACGTGCAGATGCTGCACGGCAGAATGGCCGCCGACGACAAGGACCGCACGATGCGAGCCTTCGCAGCGGGCGAGATCGACGTGCTCGTCGCGACCACGGTGATCGAGGTCGGCGTCGACGTGGCCAATGCGACCGCCATGGTGCTCCTCGACGCGGAGCGGTTCGG
>JAOPXC010000152.1 GCA_025965335.1 Nocardioides sp.
CCCACCGGTCCGATGGCCCCCGCCGAACCCGCCGGACCCCGATCTCCAGCGGCCCCGACAGGCCCCATCGGCCCGATGGCACCGTCTGTTCCGTCGGCTCCGGCCGGGCCCGCTGCGCCGTCGGCGCCGTCGGCTCCGACGACACCTTGCTGGTTCCACGACTCGGCACGCTCGCGCTGCGACCACGGGCCGTCGGTGACGCACGGCGACCCCTGCGTCTCGACGCGCAGGTCACCGGTCTTCAGCCGCACACAGCCGTGCATGACCTTGTTGCCGTCGGCGGAGGTCGCGTACGCGCCTCCGACCGAGACGATCAGTGCCACGCCGGCAACTGCGGCGATCGCAGCCTTCTGCCTCACCAGGTATCGGAGCATTCGTCATTCCTTCATGTTGAGGACGGGACACGTCGAGAGTCAGCGCACTCTGTCAGTTGCGGGCCCCGTCCGCAGGGGAACCGGATTGTCGCTCGAGAAGGCTCGTGACGCCGGGCACAACGGGGACATCGGGTCGCAGCTGACGCGATCCAGCCGTTCCAGCGTCCTCGACGGCCCCGAGAAGATCGTGCGTCGAGGGGGTTGCATTTCTTGGGACGTGTGTCACACTTCTGCCCACCGAGCGAGCGCTCGGTCGCCGAATTTCTGGCGCCGTGGGGATGGAGGAACGAGATGGCCGTGGCGGTTGGGATCGAGACATCGCGGGATGAGGCTGTGGATGTCTTCTCGAGGTGGCTGGAGGAGTTCGCTGCGTCCATGGAGTCCGCCGACGTACCGGGCGTGACTTGTCTCCTCACGGCGGACTGCTGGTGGAGGGACCTGCTGGCGCTCACCTGGGACCTCGGCGCGTTCCACGGCGTCGACAAGATCTCGACGATGCTGTCCAACCACCTGCCGCAGGCGTCCCTGACGGACATCGCGATGGTGACCGAGGTGGCCCCTCGCCTGCAGTCGCCGGAGGGCCAGGAGCCCTTTGTCGAGGGCTTCTTCACCTTCGAGACTCCGCTGGCCGTGGGCCGCGGTGTGGCCCGGCTCCGTCAGGTGGAGGGCGCGTGGCAGGCGTGGACCGTCATGACGGGCATGGAGGACCTCAAGGGTCACGAGCGGGCCCTGGGCAGCCGGCGGCCGGTCGGCCCCCGGCACGTGCCCGGTGCGACGTCGCAGAAGAACTGGAAGGACCTGCGGGAGGCGAAGCAGGCGTTCACCGACCGCTCGCCGGACGTCGTGGTGCTCGGCGCCGGGCAGGGCGGCCTGGCGGTCGCGGCCAACCTCGGTCTGATGGGCGTGGAGACCCTCATCCTCGAGAAGAGCGAGCGAGTCGGGGACGGCTGGCGCAAGCGCTACCACTCGCTGGTCCTTCACGACCCGGTCTGGGCGGACCACCTGCCGTACCTGCCGTTCCCCGCCTCCTGGCCGATCTACTCGGCGAAGGACAAGGTCGCCGACTGGTTCGAGTTCTACGCCGCGGCCATGGAGCTCAACGTCTGGACGTCCGCCGAGCTCGTCTCGAGCGAGTACGACGAGGCGGAGGGCCGCTGGACGCTTCGGGTGCAGACCCCCGAGGGGGAACGTGTCGTGCGCCCACGAGACGTGATCCTCGCGACCGGGGCCGCGGGCGAGCCGAACATCCCCGCGATCCCGGGCATGGACACGTTCCAGGGGACCGCCTACCACTCGAGCGGGCACGGGTCGGGTAGCGACTGGGCAGGCAAGAAGGCGGTCGTCGTCGGCGCCTGCAACAGCGGCCATGACATCGCCCAGGACCTGTACGAGTCGGGCGCCGAGGTCACGATGGTCCAGCGCTCGTCGACCTACATCATGAGCCAGGAGCACGGCATCCCGGCCATCTTCGGCTCCCTGTTCCGCGAGGACGGCCCGCCCACCGAGTACGCCGACCTGCTGAGCAGTGCGTATCCCTGGCCCATGGTCCTCGACGGCGCGGTCGCCCAGACAAAGGCGACCGCCGAGCTGGACGCCGACCTGCTGGCCTCCCTCGACGCCGTCGGATTCCAGATGAATGACGGTCCGGACGGCACCGGCCTCATGGGCTACGCGCTTCGCAACGGTGGTGGCTACTACATCGACGTCGGCGCGTCCCGGCTGATCGCGGAGCGCAAGATCGCGCTCGCCCAGGGCTCCGGCGTCGCCGAGTTCACGCCCACCGGCATTCGGTTGGAGGACGGCCGCGAGCTGGACGCCGACCTGGTGGTCCTTGCGACCGGCTACTCGAACATGCGGGAGACCGCGCGCCGGCTGTTCGGCGACAGCGTCGCCGACAAGTGCCCGCTTGTCCTGGGGATCAACGAGGACGGCGAGATCGGCGGGCTCTACCGGCGCACCGGCCAGAAGGGCTTCTGGTTCATGGGTGGTCCGCTGGCCTGGGTGCGGATCTATGCCAAGCACCTGGCCCTGCAGATCACGGCCGACCAAGGGGGAGTCCGCCACTTCTGATCATCCCGCGCAAGCGGACCACAGGAGCCTGCTCGGGGGCTCCGCAGTTCCACGACCAGGTGGGGCCTCTGCGGTCAGAGGGGCCACGTGACCCGGTCGCCACGACGAGTGCTGGAAGGTCAGCGCTCGGTCACCGCCCGTGCCACCCGGCCCGGGTGTGTCGCAGAAGGAGAAGTTGATGCAACTCAGCAGCACATGGTCAAGGGCTCGGGTTGGTGTGGTGGCGGTCCTGTGTGGGCTCGCGATGGTCGTGTCCGCGTGCGGAACCGGCAGCTCGGCCAGCAACTCGTCGAAGAAGCTCGTCTACTTCCTGGCCCCCAACACGACCCCCACCCGCTACATCCAGCAGGACGGGCCGGACTTCGCGAAGGCCCTGGCGAAGCTGGACCCCAACATCGAGGTCAAGTTCGTCAACGCCGGAGGCAGCTCCGACACACAGCTCGCGCAGGCGAACTCCGCGATCGCGGCGGGCGCCAAGGCGCTCGTCGTCGTCGCGGCGGACCCGAACACCAGCGCCGGCCTGCTCGCGGCCGCTCAGCAGGCGAACGTGCCGGTCATCGGGTACGAGAACCCGCCGATCAACGGACCGATGTACGCGCAGGTCATCTTCGACCCGAACGCGGTGGGTGTGCAGCAGGCGACGTACTTCGCGCAGCAGGTCAAGGCCGGGACCTTCGGTCCCGGGCCGGTCCAGGTTGCCCGGCTCTACGGGAACAAGGGAGACGTCTACACCACGCAGATGCTCGCGGGTCAGAACCAGGTCCTGGACCCGCTGATCCAGGACGGCTCGATCAATGTCGTCTGTGAGGACTACGTCAAGGACTGGGCACCCGACAATGCCCAGACTGCGACCGACCAGTGCCTGACCAAGACGCAGAACCAGGTCGACGCCTTCCTCGGCTTCTACGACGGGATCACCGCGGGAACCATCGCGGCATTGAAGAGCAAGAGCCTGAGCATCCCGGTCTACGGAGGGCAGAACCCCGAGCTCACCGGCCTGCAGTACATGCTCACCGGCGACCAGCAGGACGACGTGCTCAAGGCCTTCTCGGTCGAGGCGGACGCCGCCGCGAAGATCACGCTCGCCGCGATCCAGGGCAACCCGCCCCCCGCCGACCTGGTGAAGGACACCGTCGACAACGGCGCGGCCCAGATCCCGACGGCCAACCTCCCCTCGACCCACATCCACCTCGAGGCAGGTGTGGATCCCGGGACCGTCGTTCAGAAGGCGGTCGACCTCGGGATCTTCACCTGGGCGGAGATCTGCACGGGCCCGGCGGCAGCCACGGCGACGTGCAAGGCCAAGGTCGGCTAGCTCAACCGCACCACTGCACCGGGGTGGCCGCCTCCCCAGGCGGCCACCCCACCCCATCGGAGGAGGAACAACATGCCCGCGAACCCAGACGACGCCAGCGGCTCGGATCGCAACCAGGACGCCGGCGTGCGCGAGCGGTTGCTCGAGCTGCGCCACGTGTCCAAGTACTTCGGTGGTGTCCGGGCCCTGCACGAGGTCGATCTCGTCCTCAACCGGGGCGAGGTCGTCGCCCTCGTCGGAGACAACGGCGCGGGCAAGACAACTCTGGTGAAGGTCATCTCCGGCGTCGAGCACCCGGACAGCGGCGAGATAGCGGTGCGCGGGGAGACGGTTCGGCTGGACAGTCCGCGCACTGCGGCGGCGAACGGCATCCACACCGTCTACCAGGACCTGTCGCTGTGCGACAACCTCGACGCGGTACTCAACTTGTTCCTGGGCCAGGAGATCGCCGGTAGTCGCTGGCGGGGCCGACCCCTGAACCGGCACCGGATGGAGGTCGAGGCCCAGCGGGTCCTGGACAGCCTCTCGGTCAAGATCCGGTCGCTCAGCACCCCGGTGGGTGGGCTCTCCGGGGGTCAGCGGCAGGGGGTCGCGATCTGTCGAGCCCTCGTCTCCGATCCCAGGCTCGTCCTCCTCGACGAGCCGACGGCGGCGCTGGGCGTCTCGCAACGAGCCGAGGTGCTCGACCTGATCGGCCGGCTGAGGGAGCAGAACAGGGGAGTCCTGGTGATCTCCCACGACCTCAAGGATGTCCAGCAGGTCGCGGACCGGGTCGTGGTGATGCGGCTCGGTGCCAAGGTCGCCGAGTTCACCCGCGGCAACTACACCTCGAGCGAGCTGGTGGCCGCGATGACGGGTGCGCACGAGGCCGCCGATGCCTGACGCATTCCGCCCCGTTCCTTCGAATGATCGTGACCGCGCCAAGCACTGGAGTTCCTCATGACCACGGCGACCACGCCAGCACCTCTCGACCAGACGAGCCGCGAAGTGTCCACGCCCCTGACGTCACGCATCGTCGAGGCCCTGGGCGGGACCTACCGCAGCATTCCCGTCCTCGTGACCCTGGCCGTGATCTGGCTGTTCTTCTACAGCCAGAACCCGGCGTACCTGAGCTTCGCGAACATCACGAACCTGTCCCTGCAGATCGTGACGACCGCCATCCTGGCTCTCGGTGTCGTGTTCGTCCTGCTCGTGGGTGAGATAGACCTGTCCTCGGCGGTGCTGAGCGGTGTCTGCGCGACGGTGGTCGCAAACCTGTTCGTCAACCACGGTCTGCCCCTGACGCTGGCCATCGCCGTGGGGATCGCCGTGGGCCTGGTCGTGGTCTTCATCGAGGCGCAGGTCATCATCTTCGGCGTCCCCTCGCTCATCGTGACGCTCGGTGGAATGGTGATCCTGCAGGGGCTGCTGCTGGTCGTGCTGCCCCCGGAGTTCACCGTCAGCGTGGGAGGCACGGACTACGCGAAGATCGTCAACACACACCTGCCGACAGGCGTCAGCTTCGCGGTCGCTTTCGTCGGCTGGGCGGTCTACTGCTATTCGCGGGTGCGTCGTCAACGCGAACGCCGGGGTTCGACGTCGAGCTCCCTGGTCGTGACCTCCGTGGTCATTCCCGCCGTCGTCTCGGGGATCGTGATCTTCGGCCTGGTCGCGGTGCTGAGCCACGGCCTGGGCCTGCCCCTCCCGGTGCTCATCCTGACCGTGATGCTGCTGGCCGCCTCCTATGCGACCACCCAGACGCGGTACGGCGCGCACCTGTACGCCGTCGGGGGGAACCGCGAGGCCGCACAGCGCGCCGGCATCCCCGTGTCCCGGATGATCATCTACTCCTTCCTCATCCTCGGACTCTGTGCTGCGGTCGCCGGCATGGTGGACGCCTCGCGCCTCCTGGCCGTCTCCAACTCCTCCGGCTCGGGTCCGCTGATGCTCAACGCCATCGCGGCGGCGGTCGTGGGCGGCACGAGCCTCTTCGGTGGCCGGGGCAGCGTGTGGGCGGCCCTCCTGGGGGCGCTGGTGATCGGGTCGATCAACAACGGCGTACAGCTCCTGGGCCTCTCGACCGAGGTGCAGAGCTTCGCCACCGGCGGGGTGCTGATCCTCGCGGTCGCGATCGACGTGGTGATCACCCGGGGCTCGCTCCGACCCAATCGACGTTGAGGGCGGGCCCTTCGGGGTCTGCTCGAACCACGTCCGACAGCCAGGTCCACTTCGCACGCGAGAGAGGGTTCGATGAACGACTCCGGGCCGCAGTGGCGTCCGTCCGAGCAGCAGCTGTCGGGGTCGCGGATCGTGAGGTTCGCGCGCTGGCTCAACGACCAGGGGATCACCGCGATCACCGACCCGAGCGACTACCGCGAGCTCCAGGCGTGGTCGGCGACGTGTCCCGGGGAGTTCTGGGAGGCGGTCGCGGGATTCTTCGAGGTGGACTTCCACACTCCGGCCGAGCAGGCGCTGGCGGACCGGCGCATGCCGGGCACCCGATGGTTCTCCGGCGCGACGCTGAACTTCGGCGAGCACATGCTGCGCCGCGGAGCGGACGACAAGGTCGCCGTCATCCTCGTACGTGAGGACGGCCACCGCGTGTCGATCTCCTTCGCCGAGCTGCGGGCCCAGGTCGGCTCGATGGCTGCGCGCCTGGAGGCGCTCGGCGTTGGGCCCGGCGACCGTGTCGCGGCGTACCTCCCGAACTGCATCGAAGGAGTGGTCGCCTTCGTCGCGACGGCCGTGGTGGGGGCCACGTGGTCGCAGACTGCGCTCGACTACGCGCCGCGAGCCGCCGCCGACCGGCTTGCCCAGCTGGAGGCCAAGGTCATGTTCGCCGGAGGCGGGTACCTGTTCAAGGGGGAGCTCCGGGACCGGCGGAGCGAGGTCGAGGAGCTGAGAAACCTGCTTCCCGGCCTCGAACACACGATCGCCGTGCCGACCGCGGGTCTGTCCATCGACGCCGACGGCGACGCTGTGACCACCTGGGCCGAGGCAATGTCGGTCACCGCAGCGCCGAATCCCCGTCCGGTCCCCTTCGACCACCCCCTGTGGGTGCTGTTCACGTCGGGCACGACCGGCCGGCCCAAGGGGATCGTGCACGGCCACGGCGGCGCGCTCATGGAGCAGCTGGTCTCGCCCGGCTTCCACCTCGACCTCGACGAGGACGACGTCTTCTTCTGGTACACCTCACCGAACTGGATGATGTGGAACGCGCAGGTCTGCGGACTGCTGCACGGTGCTACTGCTGTCCTCTACGACGGCAGCCCGGCGAGCCCCTCGATCGATGCGCTCTGGAAGCTCGCGTCCGAGCTCGGTGTGACCGTGTTCGGGACCAGCCCCGGGTACCTGCAGGCCTCGGCACATGCCGGGCTCGAGCCCGGCCGCGACCTCGACCTGGGTTCGTTACGCATCATCGGGGTAACGGGTTCAGTCCTTCCGGCCGGCTCCAACGTCTGGGTGCGCGAGCACGTGGGTCCCGATGTTCAGGTGGGGTCGATGAGCGGAGGAACCGACATCGTCGGGGTCTTCGTGGCCAGTGCACCCACGACGCCGGTCTTCGACGGGGAGATGAGTGCCCCGGCGCTCGGTGTAGCCCTCGAGGCCTGGGACGAGCACGGCCAGCGCGTCCCTGCGGGGGTCTCCGGGGAGATGGTGATCACCGAACCGATGCCCTCGATGCCGCTCTACTTCTGGAACGACCCAGAGGGTCGTGCCTACCGCGACGCCTACTTCTCCATGTATCCCGGGGTCTGGCGTCAGGGTGACGAGATCACGGTCACCGAGCGCGGCACCATCGTCATCCACGGGCGATCGGACTCCACGCTGAACCGGAACGGGGTCCGGCTCGGAAGCGCCGAGATCTACGAGGCGGCCGAGTCCCTCGCCGAGGTGGAGGACTCGCTGGTGGTCGGCGTGGAGCAGGCGGACGGCGGATACTGGATGCCCATGTTCGTGGTCCCTGCGCCCGGGGTCGACGGTGCCGTCGACATTCCCGCGCTGGTCCGATCCGCGATCGCGCGGCGTGCCTCTGCCCGGCACGTGCCCGACGAGATCATCCTCGTGCCAGGCCTGCCGCACACGAAGACCGGGAAGAAGCTGGAGGTGCCGGTCAAGCGCATCCTGCAGGGCGCGGATCCCGACCAGGTCAGCAGTGCCGGGGCCGTCGACGATCCGGACGCCCTGCGTTGGCTGATTCGGTACGCGCGCGAACGGCGGGTGTGAGGTATTGATGGTCCATAGACGCGACCCCATGAGCAGAGCAGCGTTCTTCTCGAGACAGGAACCAGGTCCATGACGACAACCGAGGACTGGCGCACGTATCACGAGCAGGGCCTGCCCCGGGTCCTGAACGCCGCCCTCGAGGCCTTCGCCGAGAAGGGATACCACGGGACGACCACGCGCCAGCTCGCCGAGCGTTCGGGCCTGTCCGTCCCCGGTATCTACCATCACTACGCGTCCAAGCAGGACATCCTGTTCGACCTGATGATGGTCGTCATCGACGAGCTGATCGAGCGCAGCCGCCAGGCTGTCGCGAGCGCCGACAACAATCCTCGCGCGCAGTTCGACGCCCTGGTCCAGTCCCTGCTGCAGTTCCACATGTACCGGCAGCGGGGAGCGATCGTGTCGACCAGCGAGCTCCGGAGCCTGGAGCCCGAGAACCGCGTGAAGTACGTGGCCCGCCGTGACGAGCAGCAGCGCATGCTCGACCGGATCATCTTCGCCGGCGTCGAGTCCGGCGAGTTCGCCACGCCGTACCCTGCGGACGCGAGCCGGGCGATCGCATCGCTGTGCGTCGGCGTTGCGTCGTGGTATCGCCCGGACGGACAATTGCCGGTCGAGATGCTGCTCGAGCGCTACCTGACCATCGCCGAGGCCATCGTCGGCATCCGCTGACCACGACGGCCTAGACCACTACGACGGAATTTTGGGGAGTATCGGTGCCTGACGTCCGAACCGAGCGAGCGCTCGGTAGCAAGGCTGCGCCGCCGATGGTCGGCGGAGAGCAGCACCGGCTGGTTGAGCGCACCCGGTCGTTCATCCGCGACCACGTGCTGGCCATCGACGACGAGTTCGACGGTGACCTCACCGCGGCCGGTGGGGACGTCCTACGTGTGGAGCTCCAGACGAAGGCTCGGGAGGCAGGGGTCTTCGGACCCCAGATCCCGGCCGAGTACGGCGGCCACGGCCTGAACATGTGCGACCGGGCACCCGTCTTCGAGGAGGCCGGCTTCTCGCTGTTCGGCCCTACCGCCCTGCACGCCGCCGCGCCGGACGAGGGCAACATCCACCTGCTCGACGCGGCGGCATCCGCCTCGCAACGGGAGCGCTTCCTCGCACCGCTGGCACGCGGCGAGGTGCGCTCGGCCTTCGCGATGACCGAGCCCGCCCCCGGCGCCGGCTCCGACCCGACCCTGCTCCGGACTCGTGCGGAGCAGGTCGCCGGTGGCTGGCGCGTCAGCGGGCGGAAGACCTTCATCACGGGTGCCGACGGCGCCGGATTCCTCATCGTGATGGCCCGCACCAGTGGCGACCCGGGAGCGCCCGGTGGCGCGACCATGTTCCTGACGCCGACCGATGCCCCGGGCATCGAGGTCGGGCGACACATCCCGACCATGGACCGCTCCATGCTCGGCGGGCACTGCGAGGTTTCCTTCGAGGACGTCTTCGTGGCCGACGACGCCGTCCTGGGCGGCGTGGACGAGGGATTCCGGTACGCCCAGCTGCGGCTGGGTCCAGCGCGGATGACGCACGTCATGCGTTGGCTCGGTGCGGCTCGTCGTGCCCACGAGGTCGCCATCGCCAGCGCCGCGGGCCGGGAGGCGTTCGGTGCTCGCCTGAGCGATCTAGGGATGGTCCACCAGATGATCGCCGACAACGAGATCGACCTTGCGGCTACGAGGGCCCTGCTCATGGATGCCTGCCGCGAGCTCGATGCCGGCGGTCACGCCTCGAAGGCGACCAGCATCGCCAAGACCTTCGCCGGTGAGGCGTTGTACCGCGTCGCCGACCGGGCCACCCAGATGTGTGGCGGTCTCGGCGTCTCGGCCAGCCTCCCGGTCGCCAAGATCCTGCGCGAGCTCAGGCCCTTTCGGATCTACGACGGCCCCTCGGAAGTCCATAGATGGTCCATCGCTCGACGCGCGATCCGGGAAGTTTCCGGGTCGAGCCGGTGAGCACCGCCACCTCGAGGGGACTCGACCTCCCGGCGATCTCCGCGTTCCTGACCAGACAGGGCGTCGCGGTCGAGGGCGAGCTGTCGGCGAGGCTGATCGAAGGGGGTCGGTCGAACCTCACGTTCGTCGTCGCCGACTCCCGGCACCAGTGGGTGGTGCGGCGGCCCCCGACAGGGGGGACCACCCCTTCGGCCCATGACGTGGCCCGCGAGTTTCGGGTGACGAGGGCGCTGGAGGCGACCGATGTGCCGGTTGCCCGGACGGTCGCGCTGTGCGAGGACCTCTCGGTCATTGGGGCGGTGTTCACCGTGGTCGAGTTCGTCGACGGCACGGCCATCCGGACGCAGTCGGAGCTGGAGCAGCTCGAGGACGCCGAGATCATGGCCTGCGTGCAGGGGTTGGTGTCGGCGCTCGCCGCACTGCACCGCGTCGACTACCAGAGCATCGGTCTGGAGAGGTTCGGGCGGCCTCGTGGGTACGCCGCCCGACAGCTGCGACGGTGGTCGGGGCAGTGGGACATCGTCTCGGCCGGGGACTCGACACTTGCCGACCGGCTGCTGCGCCGGCTTGCCGACTCCATCCCGGACCAGCGGCACTCGACGATCGTCCACGGAGACTTCCGGATCGACAACACCCTGGTGGCCGGGGACGACCCAGGCGTGGTGCGGGCGATCGTCGACTGGGAGCTCTCCACCATCGGGGACCCCGTCGCCGACGTTGCGTTGATGTGCGCCTACCGCCACTCGGGGCTGAACCTGGTTCTCGGCACGAGTGCCGCCTGGACGAGCGCCCGGCTGCCGCCGGTCGACGTGCTGGCAGAGCTCTACGAGGCAACCGCGGACATTCGGCTCGACAGCTGGGACTTCTACATGGGCCTGGCCTACTACAAGCTCGCGGTCATCGCCGAGGGCATCAATCACCGGTACCGCGCGGGGGCCACCTTCGGGGAGGGATTCGACACGGCCGGGGAGTCGGTCACCGCCTTCCTGGAGGCGGGGCTGGCGCACGTCGCGTCCCGCTGACGGGTCGCACCGAGTGACCTTCCGGCAGTCTTTTCGTTTTCGGGGTGGAGGGCGTCGCTTCGACGTACCCTCGGTGTCGAATTGCTCGGGAGCCGGAAGGGGGCCACATGACGTCGCCGTACGCCCGCATGACCCGCGACAAGCGGCTGGGCTACGCCGCCCTGCTTGTCGGCGCCTGCGCCTTCGTGACGTTGATGGTCGGCCAGGGGTATCTCCTCGACCAGATCCGGGACAAGGTGCTTCCCGAGAAGGTTCCCTTCGCCGTGAAGCACGGTGCCGTCCTCGAACCGGTGCCCCCCGCCCTCGTACCTGACACGAGCCCCGGCGGTACGCCGGACGGTACGCCAAGCGGTGGCCCGGCGGTCGCCGGCGGAGCCGCCACCGGCAACGGGACCGCGCGCGCTGGTGGTGGGACCCAGCCCGCCTTCAACGAGGAGCCTCCCGCAGGCGGGACACCGGACCCCCCGTCTCCGCCCCACACGCCGACGCCCACCCCCTCGCCCACGCCGGACCCGACCGGCGACGGTCCGGTCTCCTCGCTGCTCGACCCCGTCGTGACCGGCGTGACCCACACCGTCGACGACCTCACGGGCGGCGCGCTGGGTCCGGTCACCGGAGCTGCAAACGGCGCGGTCGACGGAGTCACCGACGTCCTCGACGGCCTCCTGGGGCAACCCGGCCAATCCACCACCGCCCAGGCGGGTCACTCGAACGGGCACGGGAGTGACGCCAAGGGCCACAGCGGCCACTCCAACGGCCACTCCAACGGGCACTCGAACGGGGACAAGGGCCACGCCAGCGGCCACGGGAGCCATTCGAACGGGCACGGAGCGACGCCAAGGGCCACCGCGGCCACGACGGCCACGACGGCCACTCGAACGGCCACAAGGATCACTCCAGCGGCCACGGGGGCCGCTCCGGACGGCACCACGGCCACTCCAAAGGGCACGCGCACTGACACCGTTTTCACCCCAGACACACGCTCGTCGCTGAACCTTCACGCTCCGGAGCCAGAAAAACCGGTCCGGAAAGTTTGTCTGGGGACTTCCCTTGGTACTGTGTTCTCAGCAACAGGTGCAAGTTCCAGCAGGTCTGACGCCCGCGGAGTTTGTGATCCAACGGCGTTTCTTCTCATGGGTGCGACTCATCGGGTCGGAGCGACGTGTCACCGCATCTGCTGCGGGGCCGTTGAAGTGATGGCCTCATCGCACCGATATAGGAGTA
>JAOPXC010000180.1 GCA_025965335.1 Nocardioides sp.
AGGTCGATCGCAGCGCTCGGGGTCACGACCGTCGCCGACCTCCGCAGTGCCCACGAGATCGAGATCCACCCCGACGTGCCGGTGCCCGGCGCCACCTGGCACCACTTCGACGTGCTCGGCATCCCCATGGAGCAGATGGCCTCGTTGCCGGACCGCGACACCGCGGTGGCGATGATGGAGCGGGTCTACCGGGGGTTCGTCGAGGAACCCGCCACCCGGGCCGCACTCGGCGCCCTCTTCGCGCTGCTCGCGAGCGACGGCGTGCACCTGTTCCACTGCAGCGCCGGCAAGGACCGCACCGGCTGGACCGCAGCCCTGCTGCTCCACCTCGCGGGAGTGTCCGACGAGGTGATCCTCGAGGACTACCTGCAGACCAACGACTACTCCGCGACCAGCCGGGCCGCGGTCCAGAAGCTGATCGTCGAGAACCTCGGCGAGGAGAAGGCCGAGGTCTACGAGCCCGTGCTCGTGGCCGACGCGGACTACCTGCGGACGGCGTACGACGCGGTGGCCGCGTCGTACGGCACCCGCGAGCGCTACCTGATCGAGGGCCTCGGCCTCGACCGCGCGACCTTCGACCGGCTGAGGTCCCGCCTCCGGGCCTGACGGTGGTTGAGCCACACGCCGGTTGAGGAGGGTGCCCTGAGCGCTGAGCGCCCTTCCGACAGTCCGGGGTCGCCTCCAGCTCAGACGACCGTCAGGTTGCCGTCGGCGTCGGTCTCGAACAGCTGGACACCCTCGGTGACCTCGGCGGCGTCCGCGGCCAGGGACACCGCGATCTTGTTGGCCGCGTTGCGGATCACGTCGAGGACCACCTCCACAGCCTCGGCGGGCGACAGGTGGGCGTGGACGCCGTCGACCACGTCCGGCGCGATGGCTGAAGGCGTCCAGATCATCGCGTCGGTCAGGGCCAGCGCGGCCTGGACCCGGTCCGGCAGGTCGCTGCCGGCGTAGTCGTCGACGGCGGCGAAGGTCGCGTCGCCGGCGCCCTGGTCGATGGCCGCGACGCTGCGCCGCGACTTGCAGACGCGGCACTCGTGCTGGCGGGCGCCACGCAGGCGGACCAGCTCGGTCGTCGTGGCGTCGAGGTTGCGCAGCCGGGCGACCGCCTTCATGAAGCCGTCGACGACCGACCAGCTGTCGCCGGTGACCTGCACCCGCGGCTCCGCCCAGGCCGAGCCGCCGAACAGGGCATCCAGGGCGGACCGGAGGCGGGGGGCGACGTCCGCGACGTACACGACCTGGACCACGGCGAACAGCGCCGGGCCGGTGGCCGCCGTGAAGGCGGCGCGCAGGTCGTCGTCGATCACCGAGACGTCGACGCCGAACTGCTCGGCGAACGCCACGACCGCGGCATCGGCCAGCAGCTCCTCGCCGACGCCCGCCGGGCGCATGGCGACGAGGTCGTCGAAGGCAGCCGCCACCTCGGGCGCCATGCGCAGGAGAGCAGCGGATCCGCCGCCCGACCAGGGGTCCGCCACGTCAGTAGGACTTCGGCAGGCCGAGCGAGTGCATGGCCACGAAGTTGAGGATCATCTCCCGGCTGACCGGGGCGATCCGGCCGGCACGCGTCGCGACCAGCAGCCCGGCCATGCCGTACTCCTGGGTGATCCCGTTGCCTCCGTGGGTCTGCACGGCCCGGTCGGCGGCGTCGCACGCGGCCTCGGCCGCGGCGTACTTCGCCATGTTCGCGGCCTCGCCGGCCCCCATGTCGTCGCCCGCGTCGTAGAGCGCGGCCGCCTTCTGGGTCATCAGCCGGGCCAGCTCGATCTCGATGTGCGACTGCGCCAGCGGGTGCGCGATCGCCTGGTGCGAGCCGATCGCGTCCTTGAAGACCACGCGCTCCTTGGCGTACGCGGTCGCCTTGTCCAGCGCGTACCTCGCAAGCCCGGTCGAGAACGACGCGGCCATGATCCGCTCCGGGTTGAGGCCGGCGAACAGCTGCACGAGACCGCCGTCCTCGTCACCGACCAGGGCGTCGGCCGGGAGCCGCACGTCGTCGATGAACACCTGGAACTGCAGCTCCGGGGACACGATCTCCATCGGGATCGGCTTGTACTCCAGGCCCTCGGCGTCGGTCGGCACCACGAAGAGGCAGGGCTTCAGCTTGCCGGTCCTGGCGTCCTCCGTGCGCGAGACCACGAGCACGTTGTCGGCCTCGTCGACTCCGGAGATGTAGATCTTGCGGCCGTTCAGGACCCACTCGTCGCCGTCCCTGCGGGCCGTCGTGGTGATGTTGTGGGTGTTGGTCCCGGCGTCGGGCTCGGTGATGGCGAAAGCCATCGTGCTGGAGCCGTCGGCGATGCCGGGCAACCAGCGCTTCTTCTGCTCCTCGGTCCCGTAGCGGCTGATGACCGTGCCGCAGATGGCCGGGGACACCACCATCATCAGCAGCGGACAGCCCTGGGCGGCGAGCTCCTCGCACACCGCGGCGATGTCGCCGATGCCGCCACCACCGCCGCCGTACTCCTCGGGGATGTTGATCCCGAGATAGCCGTTCTTGCCGATCTCGAGCCACAGGTCGGTGGTCTTGCCGCCGCTGCGCGCCTGCCCGACGAAGTAGTCCCGACCGTAGCCCTTCGCCAGCCGGGCGACCTCCTTGCGCAGGGTCCTGCGCTCGTCGGACTCGCTGAACTCACTCATGCCTGCTCCTCGTTGGTCTCTTCCACAACTGCAAGGACTTCACCGGCGGCCACCTGGGTGCCGGGCTTCACGTCGAGCTGGGTGACGACGCCGGCGTACGGCGCGCTCACGGTGTGCTGCATCTTCATCGCCTCGAGGACGAGGACCGGCTGACCGGCCGCCACGT
>JAOPXC010000188.1 GCA_025965335.1 Nocardioides sp.
GTGCGCGAGCATTTGGTGTCGACCGAGAAGGGGGTGTGCGTGGACGCGATCAGGCGGCTGGCCATGATCAGCCTGCACACCTCCCCGCTGGACCAGCCGGGGACGGGTGACGCGGGCGGCATGAACGTCTACGTGATCGAGCTCGCCAAGCGACTCGTCCGCAAGGGCATCGAGGTCGACATCTTCACGCGTGCGACCAGCTCCGCCCTGGAGCCGGTCGTCCAGCCGTGCGACGGGATCGTCGTACGCCACATCCATGCCGGGCCGTTCGAGGGCCTCACCAAGGGCGAGCTCCCCGGCCAGTTGTGTGTCTTCGCCCGCGAGGTGCTGCGCGCCGAGGCGGGCCAGCCGGTGGGGCACTACGACGCCGTGCACTCCCACTACTGGCTGTCCGGTCAGGTCGGGGCGCTGGCCCGGGACCGTTGGGGCGTCCCGCTGGTCCACTCGATGCACACCATGGCCAAGGTCAAGAACGACGCGCTCGCGCTCGGTGACATCCCCGAGCCGGCCGCCCGGATCATCGGTGAGGAGCAGGTCGTCGAGGCGGCCGACATGCTGATCGCCAACACCGACATCGAGGCCAAGCAACTGATCAACCTATACGACGCGGAGCCGGGGCGGGTCGAGGTCGTCCACCCGGGCGTCGACCTGTCGGTGTTCAAGCCGCTCGACCGGGCCGGGGTCCGGCGCGAGCTGGGGCTGCCGGCCGACGCGGCGGTGCTGCTGTTCGCCGGACGGATCCAGCCGCTCAAGGCCCCCGACGTGCTGCTGCGCGCGGTCGCCGTACTCCTCGAGCGCGCCCCGCGGCTGCGCTCGCGGCTGGTGGTCCCGATCGTGGGTGGGCCCTCGGGCACCGGCCTCGACCGGCCCCAATCATTGGCCGACCTCGCGAGCGCGCTCGGGATCCACGACATCGTCCGGTTCGTCCCGCCGGTGTCCCAGACGGAGCTCGCCCGGTGGTACGCCGCGTCGACCCTCGTCGCCGTACCGTCCTACAACGAGTCGTTCGGCCTGGTCGCCGCCGAGGCGCAGGCGTCCGGCACCCCGGTCCTCGCCGCCGCCGTCGGCGGCCTGACCACCATCGTCCGTCACGGTCACAGCGGCCTGCTGATCGAGGGGCACGAGCCCGCGGTGTGGGCGTCGGCACTGCAGCGCGTGATCGAGGACGACGAGCTGCGGGCCCGGCTCGGCGCCGGTGCCGTCGCGCAGGCTCGGGAGTTCTCGTGGGAGGCCACCGCCGACGCCACCCTGGGCGTGTACGAGCGGGCCCGCTCGTTCATGCGCGAGACTGCTGCTTCGTGACAGCTCCCTCGGCGACGATCCGCGACTACCTCCGCGGCAACGACATCGAGTTCGAGGAGGCCAGCGACGGCGTCTTCTCCTTCGAGCTGCCCGGCGAGAAGAAGCTGCGGACCGCCGTGCGTCTCGACGTCGGCAGGCACGCCCTCGGAGTGCACGCGTTCGTGTGCCGCAGACCCGACGAGAACCACGAACGGGTCTACCGCTGGCTGCTCGAGCGGAACCTGAAGATGTACGCCGTGTCGTTCGCCGTGGACCGCCTCGGCGACATCTACCTCGACGCCCGGCTGCCGCTCGCGGCGGCCACCGCCGAGGAGCTCGACCGGTTGCTGGGCTCGGTGCTGTCCTACGCCGACGACTCGTTCAACGCGATCCTCGAGCTCGGGTTCGCCGCCTCGATCCGCAAGGAGTGGGAGTGGCGCAGGCTGCGCGGCGAGCCGACCAGGAACCTCGAGGCGTTCCGGGGCTGGCTGGAGGCGGGGGACCCGCCGGGGGTCGGCCCGGTCGGCCCGGTCGGCTCAGCCGGCGACGAGGACGGCGACCAGCGCGAGTAGCGCCGGTAGCGCCTGGACCACCAGGATCCGCCCGCTGACGGTGGCCGCGCCGTACAACCCGGCGACGATCACGCAACCGAGGAAGAACACCGTCACGTCGGTCTGGTCGCTGACGATGCCCCACACCAGCCCGGCCACCAGGAAGCCGTTGTAGAGGCCCTGGTTGGCGGCAAGCACCTTGCTGGCCTCGGCGAACTCGGGCTCGTTGCCGAACACCCGCCGGCCGAGGGGCCTGGTCCACAGGAACATCTCGAGGACCAGGAAGTAGAGGTGCAGCGCGGCCACCAGACCCACGAGCACATCGGCGACGACGCTCATCTGCGCAGCATGGCAGTGCTACGCAGGCTGCGGTGGGACCTCCGCCAGGGCCTTCGGCTTCCGACGGGCCACGGCGACACCCACCAGGGCGAGCGCACCGCCGACGTACGCGATGGCGGGCGGTGCCTCGCCGAGGAAGATCAGGCCCAGGACGATGGTGATGGGCGGGACGAGGTACGTCGTGACGCCGAGGCTGCTGGCGCTCATGGTCTTGAGCGCGAAGGCGTACGTCGTGAACGCGATCGCTGTGGGGAACACGCCGAGGTAGATCTCCCACACGATGGACGACGCGGGGGCGTCGGCCGTCTCGCTGATCAGCGTCGGTGCGAACGGCAGGCAGGCGACGGCGCCGACCGTGCAGGCCAGCCAGGTCACGTGGACCGCCGACAACCGCGCCACGAGCGGCTTCTGCAGGATCAGGCTGACGGAGTACACGACGGCGGCGACCAGGCAGAGCGCCACGCCGACCAGGTCGCGATCGGCACCGGAGGACGTCGACAGCGAGATCACCGCGACGCCGCCGAAGGCGAGCGCGAGCCCGATCGTGAGGTAGCCGGTGAACCGTTCCGCCAGGAACATCGCGGCCAGGACGGCGACCAGCACCGGCGAGATCTGGATCAACATCGCGGCGGTGCCGGCGTCAACGCGGCGCTCACCCTCGTTGAGGGCGACGTTGTAGACGCCGAACCAGAGCACGCCGATCGCGATGATCGAGACCCACTCGCGTCCGGTGGGTCGGGGCAGGCCGCGGCTCAGGGCGACGACGCCGAGGCAGAGCGAGCCGACCAGCAGCCGGCCCAGGGAGAGCGCGCCGGGGGAGAAGTCGTGGCCGAGGTGCCGGATCGCGACGAACGCCGACGCCCAGAGCAGGAGCGTGACCGCGACCGCCGCCACGGGCAGCCAGGAGCGGGTCGGGGCGTGGGTGTCGGGACTGCTGTGGGAGGTGTTGTTGGAGTCGGACGCGGCGGGCTGCGTCGTGCTGGTCGTCACCGGTGAAGCCTAGGCAGCCCCGCCGACACCCGACACGCGGTTTTCGGACGGGGTTCCGCGAGATGCGGACAACGAGTCGGACTGAGCGTGGGAAACCTGCGCTGAGCACGGCGAACACTCCGCGTTCAGCGCCAGTTTCACTGGTTAACCAGTGAAACTGGCGGTCTCAGATGTCGAGCTTGTACCCCAACCCCCGCACGGTGACGAGGAACTTCGGCTCGGCGGGGTCCGGCTCGAGCTTGGCGCGGAGTCGCTTCACGTGGACGTCGAGGGTCTTGGTGTCACCGACGTAGTCGGAGCCCCAGACGCGGTCGATCAGCTGGCCACGGGTCAGCACCCGGCCGGGGTTCCGCAGGAACATCTCGAGCAGCTCGAACTCCTTGAGCGGCAGCCGCTGCTCCGTGCCGTCGACGGTCACGACGTGGCGTTCGACGTCCATCCGCACCGGACCGGCCTCGAGGGTGGGGGGCGCCAGGTCGGGATCCTGCCCACGACGGAGAACGGCGCGGATCCGCGCCACGAGCTCCCGCGGGGAGTACGGCTTGGTGACGTAGTCGTCCGCACCGAGCTCGAGGCCGACGACCTTGTCGACCTCGTCGTCCTTGGCGCTCACCATGATCACCGGCACGTTGGACGACTGCCGGATCTGGCGGCAGACCTCGGTGCCCGGGATGCCGGGAAGCATCAGGTCGAGCAGCACGATGTCGGCGCCGTTGCGGTCGAACTCGGTCAGGGCGTCGTTGCCGTTGGCCGCGATCGCAACCTCGAAACCCTCCTTGCGGAGCATGTAGGCGAGCGCTTCGCTGTAGCTCTCTTCGTCTTCGACGACGAGTACCCGGGTCACCGGCTTTCCTCCTGGTTCCTGCGGTCCGAGACGCGGTGGCCCTCGAGCTCCTGGTCCTCGGAGTGGTGGTGCGTCTGAAAGTTGGGGAGGGACAAGGTGAACGTAGAGCCCTGGCCCTCAACCGACCAGACCCGGACCTCGCCGCCGTGCGTGGCGGCCACGTGCTTGACGATCGACAGGCCGAGGCCGGTGCCTCCGGTGGACCGGTGTCGGGCCGGGTCGACCCGGTAGAAGCGCTCGAAGATCCGGTCGATCTCCCTCTCGGGGATGCCGATGCCCTGGTCGACGACCGAGATCTCGACCGAGCCGACATCGGACTTGGTGGTGATCAGCACCGTCGACTCCGGTTCGGAGTAGGACACGGCGTTCGCGACGAGGTTGGTCACGGCCGCGGTCACCTGCTCCTCGTTGCCGAACACCTCGAGCCCCGGCGTACCTCCGGTGACGATCTGGATC
>JAOPXC010000211.1 GCA_025965335.1 Nocardioides sp.
GCGCGTCGGCCCAGTCCGGCGCCATCAGTCCCCGGTCGACCAGGCCGGCCAGTGCGCTCATGGCGGTGACGCTATCCGACGGAACTGGGCGAGGGTTTTGCGCTCTTGGCGTGGCGAATACCCCGGGTTCAGTGCGGGTTTCACTGGTTAACCAGTGAAACTGCGCCGACGCTCAGCCGAAGTGCGCGCCTGTCGGCAGGTACGGCGCCCGCCCCGGCTCGCCGACCTCGACGTCCAGGATCGCCTGGTGGGCGGCGTCGCCCGCGATCGCGGACTGGTTGGCGACCAGGACCCGGCTGCCGAGGAACGTCGCGCTGCAGGGGGTGTCGAACGGGATCGAGGAGCCGTTCTCGCCGGTGAACGGGGTGTCCGGGAAGCGGTCCAGCTCCCTGCCCGAAGCCGACAGCTCGACCAGCTGGGCGGTCAGGCCCGCCATGGCGATGTAGATGTGGCCGGACCGCCCGACGCCGAAGCCGTCGGGAAGCTCGGTCGGCTGCGAGGTCCAGAGCGTCGTCAGCGTCCCCGGGCGGCCGTTCGGCCGGATCGGCAGCCGGTAGAGGTGTCCGTTGGTCGGCAGCGACTGCCCACTGATCGAGGTCTGCTGCGAGATCAGCAGGTCGCGGCGGCCCGGCCGGAAGACGATGCCGGTGGTGCCGAACTCGACGCCGTCGAGCGCGCTCGAGGCGAACCACTTCCGGGGCGTGCCGCCAGGCGGGATCCTCCAGATGACCCCGTTGCCGTAGTCGGTGACGTAGAGCGCACCCTTCGGGCCCCAGGCGGCGTAGTTGGGGACGGCTCCCGGCAGCCGTGCCACCCGGTGGAAGCGGCCGGTCCTCACGTCGAGGGTCAGCACCGAGGAGGTCGAGGTCTCCAGCAGCACCAGCTTGCCGCCCCGGGTCTGGTTCGCGACCTGGACTCCGTGATCCTCCGCGAGTAGCTGCCCGGGCACCGCCCAGGAGCGCAACAGCTGGCCGGCGGCCGACCACTCGAAGACCCGCGAGGGGACGCCGGCGCCCTGCGGGTCGATGTACGTGCCGGCGTACACCCTGCCGTTGCGGTGCACGAACACGTACGCCGGGAATCCCGGCGCGGGCACGTTCGCGAAGACGTGGGTCTCCCACTTCCCGGGAGCGGCGGCCGCCGCAACGGTGAGCGGCGCTGCCAGGACCAGCGCGGCCAGCAGGCCCAGGCCGCGTCCCAGGATCCTCTTCACAGCTGCTCCAGCACCTCGACCGCGGCCCGCTTGCCGGCGCGCACGGCCCCGTCCATGTAGCCGGACCAGTACGTCGACGTCTCGGTGCCGGCCCAGTGCACGCGGCCGAAGGGCTGACGGATCGCCGAGCCGAAGGGGACGAGGGTGCCGGGGGCGTGGACGGCGGTGGGGCCGCCGCGCGTCCACCTCTCGCGGGTCCAGTCGTGCTCGACGTAGTCGATGGGGTGCAGCGCCTCGTTGCCGAACATCGCGGCGAACCCCTCCAGCACGTGCTTGCGGCGCTTGGCCTTGGTCAGGACGCCGTACCGGCGCCAGGTCGCCCCACCGACGAACGCGAGGAGCACACCGGGCTCGCCGCCCCGGGGTGAGTTGTCGAAGACCGCCCGGGCGGCTCCCGAGTCGTTGATGCCGAAGCCGTTGAGGCCGGCCTTGCGCCAGAACGGCTTCCTGTAGACCGCGTCGCACTTCATCAGCTGGCCCATGTCCATGTGCCGGAGCAGCTGGAGCCGCCGGGTCGGCAGCCTGGGGAACCAGTCGATGTCCAGCACCAGCGACGGCGGGGCCGCCACGATCACCCGGTCGGCCACGACCGCGCCGCGGCCGGTGTGCACGACGGCGTGGTGGTCCTTCTGCTCGATGCGGTGCACCGGGGCGGCCAGCGCGACGATGTCGCCGAGCTGGTGAGCCAGGCGCAGCGGCACCAGCTGGGAGCCGCCCACGAAGCGGCTCTCCTGGGCGCCGTTGGCGGTGTCGGAGTTGCGCGAGAACGTGCCGACGTGGCGCTCGTCGCCCGAGCACGCGATGTACCAGAGCGTGAAGAGGAACGACAGCTCGTCGGGGTCCGCGCCGAACCCCGGCTGGGTCCACGACTTGATCAGGTTGCCGATGCCCTCGGCGTTGACGGCGTTCCTGCGGATGTACTCGCCCAGCGACATCGCGTCCCACTCGCCGGCCCTCGGGTGGGCCCAGGGTGCGTCGACGTTGATCTCGGCGGCGTACCCGTCGATGGTCTGCAGCAGCAGCGCGGCGTCGACCAGGATCGTGGGGTCCGGCGGGACCGTCCCGGAATACTCCATCCGGCCGGTCAGCGAGGAGATGTAGACGCTCTTGCCGGTGTTGTACTGCTTGAACGTGGGGACCTTGAGCTCCCGGGCCAGGTCCGCGATGTGGTTCTGCGTGGGGCCGATGAAGGCGCCGCCCGACTCGATCCTCTGGTCGTGCTCACCGGGGCCGCTCAGGCGGTGGTTGAGGACCCGGCCGCCGACCCGGTGCCGCGCCTCGACCAGCAGGACCGACCGGCCGGCGTTGGCCACCTGGCGGGCCGCGACCAGCCCCGAGATCCCGCCGCCGACGACGACCACGTCGACCCGGCCCGGCAGCTCTCCCTGGAGCGAGCCCGCCGCGTCGGCCGACTCCGTCAGGCCCGCGAAGGCGCCGGTGCCCAGGGCGACGCCGCCGAGCGAGGCGCCGGCGAGGACCGTGCGGCGGGAGAGCGGCGGAGGGGTCATGGGCGAGGTCATGGAGGCTCCTTCGGCGTCGGAAAGTGAACGTGTGTCAGTTTCGGGTTCGTACCCTACACTGCCTCGCATGTCGGTTGAACGGGTCAACGAGGACCGCCGCGACGGGTCACGTCCGAGGCGACGCGTCCCCACCCAGGAGCGCAGCCGCCGGCGGGTCGAGCACATCCTCGACACCGCCGCGCGCCTGGTGGTCCAGAAGGGCGTCGAGGACCTCACGACCCGCGACATCGCGTTCGGCGCCGGCGTGCCCGTGGCCTCGCTCTACCAGTACTTCGCCGACAAGGAGGCCGTCCTGCTGGCGCTCGCCGCCCGGGACATGGCAGACATGGATGCCCAGGTCGTCGAGGACCTGGCCGGCGTGACCGACCTGACCGTGGCCACCCTGGTGCGGACCACGATGCGGGCCTTCCTCACCGTCTACCACCGGCGCCGTGCGTTCGTGGAGATCTACCTGCGCGGCCGGAGCAACGCCGCCGTCAACCAGTTCGGTCGCGAGCACAACGTGGGGATCGCCCGGACGCTCCTCGAGTACGCCGGCGCCGCGGGGCTGGCCCGGCCCGAGCTGACCCTCGACATGGCCCTTCTCGCCGTCGAGGTCGGCGACCGGGTCTTCCAGCTCGCGTTCGAGAGGGACCCGGACGGCGATCCCGTGCTGATCGAGGAGGGCATCGCGATGGTCACCGCCTACCTCGAGCGGTACGCCACGCCGGCCGGGCTCGGGGCGACCCCGTGACCGACGACCTGCGGGACTCCGTCGCGGCCGCCGCTCGGCGGCTCGCGGCGGAGGGCCTGCTGATCGGTACGGCGGGCAACGTGTCCGCGCGTGCGGGCGCCCGGATCGCGGTGACCGCCACCGGCGTCGTGCTGTCGGGGTGCACCCCGGACGAGGTGACCGTCGTGGCGGAGGACGGCGCGGTGCTCGAGGGCGACCTGGTGCCGACGTCCGAGCTCGACCTGCACCTGGGGATCTACGCCACGACCAGCACCGCGGCCGTGGTCCACACCCATGCGCCGTACTCCACCGCGGCGGCGTGCGTGCTGGACGAGCTGCCGGTCCTCCACTACCAACACCTGTTGCTCGGCGGGGCGATCCGGGTCGCCCCGTACGCCACCTTCGGCACCACCGAGCTCGCGCGGGCCGTCCGGGAGGCCCTCGCCGACCGGCAGGCCGCCCTGATGGCCAACCACGGGTCGGTCGCGATCGGGAGCTCGCTCGAGAAGGCGGTCGACAACGCCCTGCTGCTCGAGTGGCTCGCGACCCTCCATCACCGGGCCGCCGCGCTCGGCACCCCACGCGCTCTGTCCGACGACGAGCAGGTCGCGGTGATCACCGCTGCCCTCCAGCGCAACTACGGATCCACCCAGGAGAACCAATGAAGATCGCCACCGTCGGCGTGCACGTCCTCGACACCCACGTCATCGGCATCGAGTCCATCCCGGCCGGGTCGGACGGCCAGCTGGTCGAGACGATCCGGTTCTCGCCGGCGGGCACCGCGGGCGGGACCGCGGTCATCCTCAGCCGCCTCGGTGCCGAGGTGCTGAGCTTCGGGGCGGTCGGCGACGACCCGATCGCGACCAGCCTGCTCGCGATGCTGGAACGCGAGCGCGTCGACGTCACCGGTCTGGTGCGCAAGCCCGACCAGCAGACCTCGGCGTCGGTGATCCCGGTCCGGCCGAACGGCGACCGGCCCGCCTGGCACTGCATCGGCGCGAACGGCGCCTTCGTGCTCGACGACCTGGACCGGTCGAGGCTGGACGGCATCACCCACCTGCACCTCGGTGGCCCGGAGTTCCTGGGTGGTGAGGCCGCCGGTGAGCTGCTCGCCCAGGCGCGCGAGGCAGGGGCGACGACGTCCCTGGACATCCTGGCGCCGGGGGATCCCGACATGCTGGCCTGGATCGCCGACGCCCTGCCACACACCGACTACCTGTTGCCCAACGACGAGCAGGTGCTGGGCTTCACGGGTGCGGCCTCGCTCGCGGAAGGCGCTCGGGCTCTGGTCGACGCGGGGGCCGGGTGCGTCGCGGTCACCCGGGGCGCCAAGGGGGTGCTGGTCGTGACCGGCGACGAGACGATCGAGGTGCCGGCGTACGACATCGAGGTCGTCGACACGACCGGCTGTGGCGACGCCTTCTCCGCCGGGTTCCTGCGCGGGCTGTCCCTGGGCCGCGACCTGCGCGGCGCGGCCGCCCTCGGCTGCGCCGTGGCCGCCCAGGTGGCCCAGGGCCTGGGGACCGACCACGGGTCCTACTCGCTCGAGTCCGTCGACGAGTTCGCGAGCGTCGCCGCCACCCGCTGACCTGCGGGGCGACGGTTTCACTGGTTAACCAGTGAAACTGTCGCTGAACGCGGAGGA
This sequence comes from Nocardioides sp., assembly GCA_025965335.1. GTDB lineage: Bacteria > Actinomycetota > Actinomycetes > Propionibacteriales > Nocardioidaceae > Nocardioides. The sequence continues at coordinate 5,091 of JAOPXC010000211.1, forward strand.
TTCTCCGTGTTCAGCGCCGGTTTCCCGTGGTCGATCGCGGTCCGGTGAGTCGTGGGTCTCCGGCGAGTCGTGGGTCAGCGGAGCAGCGAGCGCGAGCTGCCGCTGCCGTGACGACGATCCGGGTTGGTGCCGATCTCGTCGGCCGTCGGCTTCTTGGCCGCCTTCTTGGCGGACCTCGCCGCGGGCTTCTTCGCGGGCTTCTTCACCGTCGATGCGGCGGCATCCTCCGGCGCCGCCTTGCTGACCGGCGCTGCGGAGGGCTCCGCGGTCGACCACTGCGAGATCCACTCGTCCAGCACCCGCCACGTGGAGCCGCGCGCCGCCCGCCCGGTCAGCATCCCGAGGTGTCCACCCGGCACGATCTCGAACCGTACGTCGGCGGCGCCGGTCAGCAGCGGCACGACCGCCTTCACCGCGGGCACCGGCGCGATGCCGTCGCTCGCCCCCGCGAACACCAGCACCGGCGCCTTGATGTCCGCGATCGAGATGGTGCGGTCGCCGAAGTCGATGCTGCCGGTGACCAGCGCGTTGCCCTTCACGAACCGGTGGTAGAGTTGGCCGAACGTCCGCCCGGGGTAGGCGATCATGTTCGCGGTGAACCGGTCCACGGCCTCGATCTGGGCGAGGAAGTCCGCGTCGTCGAGGTGCGTCGCGAGCGCCAGCGGCTTGGTCACCAGCTTCTGGAACGACGAGAGCTGGAAGGCCCACTTCACCAGCGGCTTCGGGGCGCCGCCGATGGCCCGGTAGCCACGGGTGATCGGACCGCGACCCTTGCCGAGGTTGAGCAACGGCCGCAGCGGCGCCACCAGCGGCACCAGGCTCACGTCGATCGGCGAACCGACGACCGTGAGGGACGCGATCGGCAGGTCCGGACCGTCCGCCGCCGCGAGCAGCGAGAAGATGCCGCCGAGGCTCCAGCCGATCACGTGCACCGGCCGCCCGCCGGCGTGCCCGGACACCTCCCGGATCGCCAGCGGGAGCACCTCCTCGATCCAGTGCTCCATGCCCAGGGCCCGGTCCTTGAAGGAGACCTCGCCGTACTCCACCAGGTACGTCGGCCGCCCGCCGGTCACGAAGTGCTCGACCAGCGAACAGCCACGGCGCAGGTCGTAGCAGAGGGCGGGCGCGGCCAGCGGGGTCACGAGCAGCACCGGGTCGCCCTGCTCCTGCACCTTGGCCTGCGGCCGGTAGTGGTAGACCTCGCGCAGGGTTCCGTCGTCGATCAGGGTCCGCGGCATCGGGCGCAGGTCGGCCAGGCCGCCGTACAACAGCTTGTGCGCGACGTTGCTCGCGGCCGCGGCGACCTGATCGGGCTTCGGGATCATGTCCACGCGCGCAAGGTACTCCTCCCGGGACCGCCCGCGACGGCATGGTCACTGGCTGAGTGCACCCCCGCTCGGGTACACACAGGGCATGAAGTGGACCCGGGTGGCTGCCCTCGGCGCCGCAGCGCTGGGCGCGGTGGCCGCGCGCGACGTCACGCAACGCAAGCACGCGATCATCCGGAACTTCCCGCTGGTCGGGCATCTGCGGTTCCAGCTGGAGCGCTTCGGCCCCGAGCTCCGCCAGTACATCGTCACGTCCAACGACGAGGAGCGACCGTTCAGCCGCGACCAGCGGCGCTGGGTGTACGCGTCCGCGAAGCTCGAGAACGCCTACTTCGGCTTCGGGACCGACAACGACGTCGAGCACCTGAGCGGCTACCCGATCATCAAGCACCGGACGTTCGCCGGGCCCGGTGCGGCCACCGCGCGCCACGCCCAGGAGAGCGTCTCCCTGCCGTCCGCCAAGATCCTCGGGGGACCCCGCGGGCGCGCCCAGGCGTTCCGGCCCGGCTCCGTCGTCAACGTCTCCGGCATGAGCTTCGGCGCGCTCTCCCGCAACGCCGTCGAGGCGCTGAACAGGGGCGCCGCCCTGTCCGGCTGCCTGCAGAACACCGGTGAGGGCGGGCTCGCGCCGTACCACCGCAACGGGGGTGACCTGATCTTCCAGATCGGTACGGCATACTTCGGCTGCCGCGACGAGCACGGCAAGTTCGACCTCGCGCGGCTCAAGGACCTGGTCGCGTCGGCCCCGGTCCGGGCGATCGAGATCAAGCTGTCGCAGGGCGCGAAGCCGGGACTCGGCGGCCTGCTCCCCGGCGCGAAGGTGACCCAGGAGATCGCCGACATCCGCGGCATCGCGGCGGGCGTCGACTGCGCCTCGCCCAGCCGGCACGCCGTGTTCGGAGACGTCGACTCGATGCTCGACTTCGTCGAGCTGGTCGCGACCGAGACCGGCCTGCCGGTCGGAATCAAGTCCGCCGTGGGCAGCCTGGAGTTCTGGGACCTGCTCGTGGCGCAGATGCTGGACCGACAGCGCGGCGTGGACTTCGTCAACATCGACGGCGGGGAGGGCGGCACGGGAGCCGCGCCGATGGTGTTCGCGGACTCGGTGGCCTACCCGTTCCGGCTCGCGTTCACCGAGGTCTACCGGCGGTTCGCGGCCGCCGGCCTCACCGACGACCTCACGTTCGTCGGCGGCGGCAAGCTCGGGCTCACGGAGAACGCGGTCGTCGCGTTCGCGCTCGGTGCCGACATGGTGAGCGTCGGCCGCGAGGCGATGCTCGCGATCGGCTGCATCCAGGCCCAGAGATGCCACACCGATACCTGCCCCACCGGGGTTGCGACCCAGAACGCCTGGCTCACCAGGGGGCTCGACCCGGCCCTGAAGTCGGTACGCCTGGCCAACTACGTGGTCTCGCTGCGTCGGGACCTGCTCAAGGTCTCCGAGGCCGTGGGTGTCGCCCATCCCGCGCTCCTGACCCCGGACGACATCGACATCCTGGACGGCATCAGGTCCAAGGTGTCGCTGCGCGATCTCTACGAGTACGACGCCGGGTGGGGGCGGCCGGGCCCGGGCCTGCTGGCGTCCGTGGAGCAGATCATGCGCGAGCAGCGACTGGCACCGGAAGCGCCGCCCACCGCGCAGGACTGATCAGGAGCGACGCGCGGGGCGTACGGCCTTGCCGTGGGTCGGACGAACGGCGGCGAGCTCCGCCATGAAGCTGTCCGCCCACGCGGCCACGTCGTGCTGGCTGATCGTCCTGCGCATCGCCCTCATCCGCCGACCCAGCTCGCGGCCGTCGGCCTGGTAGGCCTCGAGGAGCGCGGCCTTCATGCCGTTGATGTCGTAGGGGTTGATCAGCCAGGCCTGGCGCAGCTCGTCGGCCGCACCGGCGAACTCGGAGAGCACGAGCGCCCCGTCGTTCTCGAAGCGGCACGCGACGTACTCCTTGGCGACCAGGTTCATGCCGTCGCGGTACGGCGTGACCACCATGATGTCGGCCATCCGGTAGAGCGCGGCCATCTCCTCGCGCGGGTACGACGAGTGGAGGTAACTGATCGCCGGGCGGCCGATCCGGCCGAGGTCGCCGTTGATGCGGCCGACGAGACGGTCGATCTCGTCGCGGAGGATGCGGTACTGCTCGACCTGCTCGCGCGACGGGACGGCGACCTGCACGAAGACCGCGTCCTCGACGTCGAAGTGCCCGTCCGCGATCAGCTCGCTGAACGCGCGCAACCGGGCGTAGATGCCCTTGGTGTAGTCGAGCCGGTCGATGCCCAGGAACACCTTGCGCGGGCTGCCCAGCGCCTCCCGGATCTCGGCCGCGCGCTGGGCGACGGGCTCGGAGCGCGACAGCTCCTCGAAGCCGGCCGCGTCGATCGAGATCGGGAACGCCCCGGCCCGGACCGTGCGGCCGTCGGGCAGGTAGATGAGCTCACGGTGCGTCTTGTGGCCGACCCGCTGGCGCACCAGGCGGACGAAGTTGGCGGCGGCACCCGGCAGCTGGAAGCCGACCAGGTCCGCGCCGAGCAGACCCTCGAGGATCTGGCGGCGCCACGGCAGCTGCTGGAACAGCTCGGCGGGGGGGAACGGAATGTGCAGGTAGAACCCGATCCGCAGGTCCGGTCGCAGCTCGCGCAGCATCTGCGGCACCAGCTGCATCTGGTAGTCGTGCACCCAGACCGTGGCGTCCTCAGAGGCGTACTCCGCCGCCCGCTCGGCGAAGCGCTTGTTGACGGCGACATAGGAGTCCCACCACTCGCGGTGGAACTCGGGCTTCGCGACCAGGTCGTGGTAGAGCGGCCAGAGCGTGCCGTTCGCGAACCCCTCGTAGAAGTTCTCGATCTCCCGGTCGGTCATCGTCATCGGCACGAGGTCCATGCCGTCGTCCTCGAACGGCTTCAGGTCCTGCTCGGTCCCGCCCGGCCAGCCGATCCAGGTGCCCTCGTTGGCCCGCATCACGGGCTCAATCGCGGTCACCAGCCCGCCGGGGGAGCGTCGCCATCCGGGCGTCCCGTTGCTCGTCTCCACCCGGTCGACGGGCAACCGGTTGGCGACGATGACGAGGTCGGAGGACCCGGGGGCGGACACGCCCCAACCCTAGTCACCACGCCGGACCGCCGGAGCCGGCGGTGATGGCGGGTCGGTGTCGGGCTGATGGCGGGCTGATGTCGGGGGTGCTGGTACCACCATCGGGCCGGGTGCCTGGGCCATCGCCGGGGGTCCGCACGCTGACTAGCGTTCGAGGCATGAACGAGACCCTCCAGCTCCCGCGCGCCGCCGCCGCCCGTCCCGCGACGGAGCGGCCCGCCGGCGTACGCCGGGTGCTGCTCGACAGCGGCTACAGCCTCTCGGCGTTCTTCCTGGCGATCCCGGCGCTCGTCGTCGTCAGCGTGGGGCTCGCGCTCGGCGCGGGGCTCCTGGTCCTGCTCGCCGGGTTCTTCGTGCTGATGGCGACGACGTACGTCGCCAGGGGCTTCGCCCACGCCGAGCGCGCCCGGCTGCGCTCCATGAAGGGTGTCGACGACCCGACTCCGACGTACGTCGTGGCGCGCGAGGGAGCCGGGCCGCTGCGCCGCGCGCTCACCTCGCTGCGCGACCCGCAGTCGTGGCTGGACGTGGTGTGGGCCCTGGTCGGGTGGGTCACCGCCACGATCGCGTTCGCGGTGACCCTGGCCTGGTGGGCGGCGGCCGCGGGCGGGCTGAGCTACTGGTACTGGCAGCGCTTCATCGACTTCGGCGAGGACAACACGACGCTCGCCGAGCTCCTCGACCTGGGGAAGGGACGGACGCCCGAGATCTGGCTCAACCTCGCCATCGGGGTCGTCGCGCTGATCACCCTGCCGCTCGTCACGCGCCTGGTCGCCGCGCTGCACGCGGGTCTCGCCCGGCTGCTGCTGACGACGCGCGCCTGACTCAGCGTTCGCCCGGGTAGCGCACCCCGATCTGCCGGCGGATGTCGTCCATGCCGCGCATCAGCGCGAGCGTCTGCTCGTGCGGGACCAGCGGGCTCTCCCGCAGGCCAGCCGCCAGGCAGCGCCCCACCTCGGCGATCTCGTTGCCGTAGCCGCGCCCGATCACCGGCTCGTCGCCCCCGATCCGCACGGTGGCGCCGCCGTCGGCCGGAGTGAACACGGCGTACGGCGGATGGTGGAAGTCGGCCGGTACATCGAGCCGGCCGAGGTCGGTGGCCACGCCCGCCGCCCGGGAGGACATCGAGGTCATCGAGGCCACCATCGTCGCCAGGGCACCGCTGGCGTACCTGCCGGTGACGGCCACGTCGAGGTCGACGCCGTCCGGGGACAGGGTGGCGATCCCGTGCAGCTCCTGGGCGGGCCCGAGCATGAGGTGCGCGAACGTCAACGGGTAGATCCCCAGGTCGAGCAGCGCCCCGCCACCGAGGTCGGGGTTGAACATCCGGTCCTCCGCAGGCGCGTCGACGCGAAAGCCGAGCTCGGCGTGCAGGTGCCCGGGGGTCCCGAACCGCCCCGACCGCAGCCCCGCTGCCACGGCCCGGATCACCGGGTGGCAGGCCGTCCACATCGCCTCCATCAGGAACCGGTCGTGCTCGCCCGCGAGGCGGACCATCTCCTCGGCCTCGGCAAGGCTCAGCGTGAGCGGCTTCTCGCAGAGCACGTGCTTGCCGGCCTCGAACGCGAGGCGGG
>JAOPXC010000222.1 GCA_025965335.1 Nocardioides sp.
GCGCAGGCGGTGGGCCGTCGCGGCGACCTCGAGCAGCGGCTCGCTGATCCGCCGGCCGGCCCGGTAGGCGAGCGCGAGCGCGAGCAGGAACAGGACGACGCCCAGCCCGATGATGCCGGCCCACGCAGGGGCGACGCCTCTGCGCAGGTCGTCGCGGGTGACGGTGGTCCGCACCACCGCCGTCCCGTCGTCCAGCACCACGGGGATCAGCACCCGTCCCCCGTCTCCGTCGACCACGGTGAAGGCCTCGCCGGCCCGGGCGCGGCGTACCTCCGGGTCGCTCTTCATCGGGGGCCCGTCGCCCAGCACCCGCCGGTCCGGCGTGAGGACCTGGGTCGTGGGCGTGCCGCGCCGGTCGATGCTGTCGACGAGCTCCGCCAGCTGGGGATCGTGGGCGAGCCCGGCCACCAGGATGGCCACGTTGCGCGCCTCCTGGTCGGCCGCGGCGATGGCCCGGTCCTCGGCGAGCGTGCGCACCAGCAGGCACAGCGGGATCACGAATGAGACCACGACCATCGACGTCGTGGCCACCACCAGCCACGAGATCCGGCGCCTCACTCGACGTCTTCGGGCTGCGGGTCGACCAGCCGGACACCGACCCCGCGCACGCTGACCAGGTAGCGCGGCTCGGCGGCCGTCTCGCCCAGCTTGCGACGCAGCCAGGACAGGTGGACGTCGACGGTGCGCTCGGAGCCGCCGTACGCCTGCTGCCAGATCTCGGCGAGGAGCTCGCGCTTGGTGACCACGCCGCCCTGGCGGGAGGCCAGCAGGAACAGCACGTCGAACTCCTTGCGGGCCAGTTCGAGGGGTACGCCGGCCAGGCTCGCCGTCCGCGTCCGCTCGTCCACCACCAGCTCGCCGACCCGGATCGTCGCCTGGGCGTTCTCCCGCCCACCGCGGCGCAGGACCGCGCGGAGCCGGGCCGCGACCTGCTCGGTCCCGAACGGCTTCACCACGTAGTCGTCGGCACCCCGGTCGAGGGCCCGGACCATGGTCGGGTCGTCGTCGCGCGCCGTGATCACGATCATCGGCACGTCGCTCGCTGCCCGGATCATCGAGATCAGCGTGAGCCCGTCGACGTCCGGGAGCCCGAGGTCCAGCATCACCGCGTCCGGCCGCTCCCGGATCACGTGCTCGAGCCCCGCGAGACCCGTCGCCGCCGAGGCAACGGCGTACCCCAGCTCGCCCAGGCCGCGCTGGAGTGCGGTGCGGATGGCGTCGTCGTCCTCGACCAGGAGGATGCTGACCATGCTCGCACCGTACGCGGCCCGACGCGGCTGCGCTGAGAGGATGAGCCGGTGAAGGTCTCCCGCGCCGCCCTGGTCGGGGTGGCGACCTGGTTGGTCGTCGTGGCCGTCGGCTCGACGCTGGTCTGGGTGGTCATCTCCCGCGCCGGCGCGGGCGTCGTGTCGTCCGACCAGACCGCGTTCGGCTCCAGCACCAGTCCCGCCCCGCAGCCTTCCTCCTCCGCTCCGTCGAAGGACCCGTCGAAGTCGTCCTCCGGACGGCCCTCGCAGCAGCCGACGGTGACGACATCGCCGAGCGAGTCGCCGACCGGGCCGGCCAGCCCCGCCGGCGGTGCGTCGGGTCCGGCCACACAGCCGGCCACCAGTGCACCGGAGCCGCCGCCCCCGGTTACCGCCCGGCGCGCGACCTGGCAGGGGCCGGGCGGGCGGGTGGTGGCGGAGTGCCGGGGCGCGAGCGTGAGCCTGGCGTCCGCCCAGCCCAACGGGGGCTATGCCATCGACGTCGGCGACCGGGGCCCGGAGCAGCTCGAGGTGGAGTTCGAGGGCCGCGACAGCGGGGCCAAGTTCCACGTGACGGCGGTCTGCTCCGGCGGGGCGCCCAGGTTCTCGGTCGAGTCGGAGAACGGCGGCGCCGCCGACTGACGTGGCCGCCGCGACTTCCTGACGCGACGGCCGGGCGAGGGGTGCCGTGCAAGGATCCCCCCGTGCGTCATTCCCTGGCGGGCCGGGCCGAGAGCCCCATGCAGGCCCGGTTGCTGGCCGAGCTGCGTGACGAGGGCCCGCTCTCGAAGGCGCAGCTCGCGGACCGGTTGCAGGTCTCGCGCACGACGATCGCGGTCGAGGTGACCCGCCTCGGCGAGCTCGGTCTCGCCCAGGAGGTCGGGCCCGCGGCATCGCGCGGCGGGCGCCGCTCGACCCTGGTCGACCTGGCCTCGGACATCCGGTTCGTGGGGATCTCGATCGGCGCCACCGGCATGTCCGTCGGGGTGACCGACGGGCGGCTCGCGGTCCTTGCCACCCGCACCCGCCCGTCCGACATCCGGCAGGGCCCGGAGGCGGTGCTCGCCACCGCCCTCGCCTGCGTCCGCGAGGTGCTCGACGAGGTGGGCGTCGACCGGCCCATGGGGGCCGGGATCGGCGTTCCGGGTCCGGTCGACTTCCATCGCGGCGTCTCCGTGTCGCCGCCGATCATGCCCGGCTGGGACGGCTACCCGGTCCGCGACGCCGTCTCCCGCGAGCTCGGCTGCCCGGTCCTGCTCGACAACGACGTCAACGTGCTCGCGATCGGGGAGCAGCACGCCGGCGTCGCGCGCAGCGTCCGGGACTTCCTCTACGTGAAGATCGGCACCGGCATCGGGTGCGGCATCGTGATCGACGGCGAGCTCTACCGCGGCGTCGACGGCTGCGCCGGCGACATCGGCCACATCCGGGTCGACGAGTTCGGGCCGACGTGCGCGTGCGGCAACACCGGTTGCCTCGAGGCGTTCGCCGGGGGCGCCGCCCTCGCCCGCGACGCGATTGCCGCCGCCCGCTCCGGCCGGTCCGCCGCGCTCGCCGCGCTGCTGGAGGAGAGGGGCGGGCTCACGGCCGCCGACCTCGCGCTGGCGGTCGCCCAGGGCGATCCCCAGGCCGTGCAGCTGATCCGCGACGCGGGACGCCGCGTCGGCCAGGTGCTGGCGTCCCTCGTCTCGTTCTTCAACCCGGGGCTGATCGTGATCGGCGGCGGCGTCACCGGGCTCGGGCACGCGTTGCTCGCCGAGATCCGTGGGGTCACCTACCGCCGCTCCCTGCCGCTGGCGACCGGCAGCCTGCCCATCGTGCTGAGCGAGCTCGGCGACGAGGGTGGCGTGATCGGGGCCGCGCGGCTGATCAGCGGCTCCGTCTACGCCCCCGACGCACGGCGGTCCGCGTGACTCTCGTCGCCGGCGTCGACTCCTCGACGCAGTCGTGCAAGGTGGTCGTCCGCGACGCCGCGACCGGGCAGCTCATCCGCACCGGGCGGGCCCCACATCCGGCGGGCACCGAGGTCGATCCCCGAGCCTGGTGGGTCGCCCTCGAGGCGGCGGTCGCCGACGCGGGCGGGCTCGACGACGTCGAAGCGGTGGCCGTCGGCGGCCAGCAGCACGGCCTGGTCTGCCTCGACGATGCCGGCGCCGTGGTGCGTCCGGCGCTGCTCTGGAACGACACGCGCTCGGCGCGGGCCGCGGCCGACCTCGTCGCCGAGCTCGGTGGCGGGACGGTCGGAGCCCGCGCCTGGGCCGAAGCCGTCGGCTCCGTCCCCGTCGCGTCCTTCACGGTCACCAAGCTGCGCTGGCTCGCCGAGCACGAGCCCGAGCACGCGGCCCGGACCGCGGCCGTCTGCCTGCCCCATGACTGGCTCACCTGGCGGCTCGCCGGTGGCACCGACCCGGCCGCGGTGACGACCGACCGCAGCGACGCGAGCGGGACCGGCTACTGGTCCGCCGAGACCGGCCGCTACCGGACCGACCTCCTGACCCGGGCCCTCGGCAAGGAACCCAGCGTGCCGCGGGTGCTGGGGCCGAGCGAGCGGGCCGGACGCACGATCGCAGGCGCCGTGCTCGGCGCCGGTGCCGGCGACAACGCGGCCGCCGCCCTCGGGCTCGCCGCGGGCCCGGGTGACGTGGTGCTCTCGATCGGCACGTCCGGTGTCGTCACCGCGGTCGCGACGAACCCCTCCCGCGACGCCACGGGCACCATCGCCGGGTTCGCCGACGCCACCGGGCAGTTCCTGCCCCTGGTGTGCACCCTCAACGCCGCCCGCGTGCTCGACGCGACCGCCCGCCTGCTCGGCGTCGACCTCGAGCGCCTCTCGAGGCTCGCCCTCCAGGCGCCCGCCGGGTCCGACGGGCTGGTGCTGGTGCCCTACCTCGAGGGGGAGCGGACCCCCAACAGGCCCGACGCGACCGGATCGCTGCACGGGATGACCCTCGCCAACCTGAGCCCCGCCCACCTCGCCCGCGCCGCGGTCGAGGGCATGCTCTGCGGGCTCGCCGACGGCCTGGACGCGCTGGTCGCGTCCGGGCTCAGCCCGCGCCGCATCCTGATGGTCGGCGGCGGCGCCGCGTCGGAGGCGGTACGCCGGATCGCGCCGACCGTCCTCGGGTTGCCCGTCGTCGTCCCGGAGCCGGGCGAGTACGTCGCCGACGGCGCCTGCCGGCAGGCGGCCTGGGCCTTGGCGGGATCCGAACTGGCGCCAACGTGGCCAACCGGCGCCAGCCACACCTACGAGGCCACGCCCACGCCCGGACTGCGGGCCCGCTACGCCGCGCTCGCCGGCGCCGGCGCCACGCCCTGACGCCGGCCCTCACCGCCCGCCCCAACGCTGGACCGCCTCGTCGCGCCCCGACGTCACCGCGCCACTCCTGCGACATCTTTGTAAGATAACTTTGCAAAGTTTCGCGCTGAACCGCCCATAGTCCCGCTCGGAGGCCTTGCGCTCGGCCCGAATCTGCCCATAGTTTGTGCAGCAGCACAGCAAATCGGTGACGGCGGTCACATCATCCGGTCGGCAGGGAGGCGTCGCGATGTCCAGCTTCGACGACGTCCAGAACCGGTTCGGCGCCGCCGACCAGGGGTCCCTGCGTCGTACCAACCTGGCGCTGGTCCTCGGCCGGCTCCGCGACCAGGGCCCGCGGTCGCGGGCCCGCCTGGCCACCGAGCTCGGCATCACCCGCTCGGGTGTCTCCAGCCTCGTCGGCGAGCTGGTCGAACGCGGCCTGGTGCGGACCGGCGTCGTCGAGCGCGGGGCAGTCGGGCGACCCGGCACGTCGGTCCGGCTCGACGGCCGGTCGGTCTGCGGCATCGGTGCGGAGATCAACGTCCACCACGTCGCGACGATGGCGATGGACCTGTCCGGCAACGTCGTCGCAGAGCACCGGCTCACCCTGGACGGCAACCGCCACGAGGCCAGCGAGGTCGTCGACCGCCTGGTCGAGCTCGTCTCGCGCACGGAGGACGACGTAGCCGCCCACGGGGCCGCACCGGTCGGCCTGACCGTCGGTGTCGCCGGCCTGGTCGACAGCACCCGCGACATGCTCACCCTGGGTCCCAACCTCGAGTGGCGCGAGGTGCCCGTCGGCGCCATGATCCGCGATCGCCTCCAGCCCGACTACCCCGTCGTCATCGACAACGAGGGCAACCTGGCCGCGATCGCCGAGACCCTGCCGGGCGACCCCGGTCGTCGGGACATCCTGGTGATCTTCGGAGAGGTGGGCCTGGGTGGCGGCATCGTCGCCGACGGCCGACTGCTGCGTGGCAGGCAGGGCTACGCCGGCGAGTTCGGCCACATGATCGTCGACCCGCAGGGGCGCCGCTGCGGCTGCGGCCGGATCGGCTGCTGGGAGACCGTCGCGGGTCTGCGGGCGCTGCTCGACGCCGCTGCCGACACCGATGACGCGGTGCGCGACCCCGCCCTCGGACTGCAGGCGCGACTCGCCGAGCTCAACCGGCGCGCCGACCTGGGCGACACCCGGACCCTCGCCGCGCTCGACCAGGTGGGCGGCTGGATCGGGGTCGGCGCAGCGATGCTCACCAACGCGCTCAACCCGGCCGCGATCGTGCTCAGCGGCTACTTCGCCGAGGTCGGGCACCACATGCGCGGCTCGATCGAGGCGCGCCTCGAGGCGGGGGTGCTCGCCCCACACGCCGGCGGGACCGTCGTCGAGCTGTCGACCCTTGGCTTCACCGCCGCCGTGCGTGGCGGCGCAACCCTGGCCCTCGAGTCCGTCTTCGCCGACCCCACCCGGGTCGAGCGCCTGGTCCCCGTTGCCCAAGGAGAGTCGCGATGAGCACCACGACCAAGCCCGGGGTCCTGCTCCAGATGACCGGGATCGTCAAGGAGTTCCCCGGCGTGCGCGCCCTCGGTGGAGTTGACCTCGACGTGCGAGCGGGCGAGGTGCACTGCCTGCTGGGCCAGAACGGCGCCGGCAAGTCGACGCTGATCAAGGTGCTCGCGGCGGCGTACCAGCCCGACGAGGGCACGATCAGGTGGGACGGCGTCGAGACGACCCTGTCCAGCCCGATGGCGGCCATCAAGCTCGGGATCTCCACGATCTACCAGGAGCTCGACCTGGTGGCGGACCTCACCGTCGCCGAGAACGTGTTCCTCGGTCACGAGATCTCCCGCGGAGGCATCTCCCAGCGGAGCCGCGCCAACCGGCTGGTGCGGGACCTGTTGGCCCGCCTCGGGCACAGCGAGATCTCGCCGACCAGGATCGTCGGCGAGCTGTCCCCGGCCGGGCAGCAGATCGTCAGCATGGCTCGCGCCCTGTCCCACGACACCCGCTTGCTGATCCTCGACGAACCGTCCGCCGTGCTCGACCAGGGGGAGGTCGACAACCTCTTCCGGGTCATCCGCGGCCTCACCGCCGAGGGCGTGGCCGTCGTCTACATCTCCCACCGACTCGAGGAGATCCGGAAGATCGGCGACCGGATCACCGTGCTCAAGGACGGCATCACCGTCGCCACCGGTCTCGCCGCCGCGGACACCCCCACCTCGCGGCTGATCCAGCTGATGACCGGCCGGTCCATCGAGTACGTCTTCCCGGCCCGCCCCGTGGAGGCCCGCGACCAGGGCAAGCCCGTGCTGGAGGTGCGCGACCTGGCCCTGCCGGGCGTCTTCTCCGGCGTCGACTTCACCGTGCACGCCGGTGAGATCGTCGGCATCGCCGGCCTCGTCGGCGCCGGCCGCTCGGAGATCCTCGAGACGGTGTACGGCGCCCGCCGCGCCTCGACCGGCAGCGTGAGCGTCGACGGCAAGCAGCTCCGGCGTGGCTCGGTCCCCGCGGCCGTGGCGGCGGGCGTGGGCCTGGCCCCGGAGGAGCGCAAGAGCCAGGGCCTGCTGCTCGACCAGGCCGTCTACCGCAACATCACCATCTCGTCGCTGGGCCGCTTCGCCCGCGGCGGCTTCCTCAACAGTGCGGCCGAGCGCCGCAGGGCGACCGAGCTGACCACCTCGCTCGACGTCCGCCCCGCGGGGGTCGTCCGCGCGGTGCGCACGCTCTCGGGCGGCAACCAGCAGAAGGTCGTCCTCGCCCGGTGGCTGCTGCGCGACTGTCGCGTGCTGCTGCTGGACGAGCCCACCCGCGGCGTCGACGTCGGTGCCCGCAGCGAGATCTACGCCCTCGTCCGCACCCTCGCCGACTCGGGGGTCGCGGTGGTCGTGGTCTCCAGCGAGGTCGAGGAGGTCCTCGGTCTGTCCGACCGGGTCCTGGTCATCCGGGAGGGAGTGGTCGTGCACGAGTCCGCCGCCACCGAGATCGACGAGTCCAGGGTCCTTGACCTGGTCATGGAAGGAAGAGTCGCATGAGCGAGAGCGTCGGAGGGGTGTCGACTCCGGAAGGTCCGACTGCCGGTGACGGCCCCACCCGGGACACCGAACGGGTCGAGCGGGCCGCCGAGGAGACCGCGCGCGACAGCGGCGGCGCGCTGGCCCTGTTGCAGACGACGGCGGGGCGCAGCCTGGGGCTTGTCGTCGCGCTGATCCTGCTCTGCGCGGTCGGGATGATCACCGCCGGTGACCGGTTCGCCAGCTACGACAACATGATGACGATCCTGCGGCTCGCCGCGACGATCGGTGTCGTCAGCATCGGCATGACGTTCGTGATCACCGGCGGCGGCATCGACCTGTCGGTCGGGGCGATCCTTGCCCTGTCCTCGGTGTGGTGCACGACGCTGTCCACCCAGACGATGGCCGAGGACACGCACTGGAGCGTGATGGTCGTGGTCGCCCTGCTCGTGGGCGCCGGCTGCGGGCTGATCAACGGCCTGCTGATCGCCTACGGCGGCGTCGTGCCTTTCATCGCCACGCTGGCCATGCTCGCCAGCGCCCGGGGCCTGGCCGAGATCATCTCCAACCGGCGCACCCAGATCGTCCACGTGCAGGCCTTCAAGGACTCCTTCAACTCCGAGATCTTCGGCATCCCGCTGATCGTGGTCATCTTCGTCCTCGTGGCCGCGATCGGCTGGGTACTGCTCAACCGGACCACCTTCGGCCGCCGCACGCTGGCCGTGGGCGGCAACCCCGAGGCCGCGCGCCTGGCTGGCATCCACGTGAAGCGCCACACCGTGCTGCTCTACGTGCTGCTCGGCCTCTGCTGCGGCATCGCGGCCCTGATGCTCGTGTCGCGCACCACCACCGGCAGCTCCACCCACGGCACCCTCTACGAGCTCGACGCGATCGCCGCCGTCGTCATCGGCGGGACGCTGCTCTCGGGCGGTCGCGGCACCATCGTCGGCACCGTCTTCGGGGTGCTGATCTTCACGACCCTCACCAACGTCTTCACCCTCAACAACCGGTCCATCTCGGAGCAGTCGCTGCTCAAGGGCCTGATCATCGTCGCCGCCGTGCTGCTCCAGCAGCGACTGGCGTCCCGCAAGGGCAACACCTGACGCGTCACCGCACCACCCTCTCGAAGTCCACCCAGCACCACCTCTCAGTACAAGGAGCACCACATGTCCCTGCTGCCGATCAAGAAGAAGCTGGGGACCGGTCTGGTCGCCGGTCTCGCCGTCCTCGCCCTCGCGGCGTGCACCAGCAACGACCCGAAGAGCAACAGTGACAACCTGGCGGGCGGCACCACCGCGGCCGCGCAGGGCTCCAACGACGCGGCCGGCGACAAGATCGTCATCGGCTTCTCGGCGCCTGCCGCCGACCACGGCTGGATGGGCTCGATCACCGAGTCCACCAAGAAGGCGGCCGCGGCCTACCCCGACGTCGAACTGCACGTCGCGGAGGGCACCAACGATGTCAACCTCCAGATCAGCCAGGTCGAGACCTTCATCAACGACAAGGTGGACGCCATCGTGCTGCTCCCCTTCGACGGTGCCGCGATGACGCCGGTCGCCCTCAAGGCGATGGACGCCGGCATCCCGGTCATCAACGTCGACCGTGAGTTCGACGACCCCAACGCGGCCCGCGTCACGGTCCTCGGCGACAACTACGGCATGGGTGTCTCGGCCGGCACCTACGTCTGCCAGCAGCTGGGCGACAAGCCCGACGCCGTGGTCGCCGAGATCGCCGGTATCGACTCGCTGCCGCTGACCCAGGACCGCAGCCAGGGCTTCAAGGACGCCCTCGGCACGTGCGGCCTCAACGTCGACAACCGCGTCGCGGCCGACTTCACCGTCCAGGGCGGCGAGACCGCCGCGGCCAACCTGCTCCAGGCCGCTCCCCACATCGACGCGCTCTGGAACCACGACGACGACCAGGGCGTCGGCGTCCTGGCCGCCATCGAGAACGCCGGCCGTGACGAGTTCTTCATGGTGGGTGGCGCCGGCTCCGCGAACGCGATGCGCTCGATCCAGGCCGGTGACAGCGTCCTCCAGGCCACCGTCATCTACCCCTCCACGCAGGGTGCCGACGGCATCAAGTTGGCCCGCCTGCTGGTGCAGCAGAAGGCCCTCTCCGACCTCGTCGAGGTCGAGGTGCCCCGGCTGGTGCAGCTCTACGCACCCGTGGTCACCAAGGACAACGTCGACCAGTACATCGACACCGCGTTCGAGTCCTGATCCGCCGCTGACCCAAGGCGTACGTCGCGTGCCCGCCCCGGCCTGTCCGGGCCGGGGTGGGTACGCACTTCCCGAGGAGCATCTCTCCACATGAACTCCGCGACACCGCGACTCTCCGTGGGCATGGTCGGCCACGCCTTCATGGGCGCGGCGCACTCCCAGGCCTGGCGCACCGCGCCCCGCTTCTTCGATCTCCCCCTCGAGCCCACGATGAGCGTGCTGTGCGGCCGCGACGCCGAGCGCGTCGCCGAGGCCGCCGGACGCCTGGGCTGGGCGGCGACCGAGACCGACTGGCGCCGGCTCGTCGAGCGGGACGACATCGACCTCGTCGACATCTGCACGCCGGGCGACACCCACGCGGAGATCGCCATCGCGGCCCTCGGCGCCGGCAAGCACGTGCTCTGCGAGAAGCCCCTGGCCAACACGGTCGCCGAGGCGGAGGCCATGGCCGAAGCGGCCGGGCGCGCTGCCACCCACGGCGTCCGCGCCATGGTCGGCTTCACCTACCGCCGGGTGCCCGCGATCGCGCTGGCCCGCCGGCTCGTGGACGAGGGCCGGCTCGGCGAGATCCGGCACGTCCGTGCGCAGTACCTCCAGGACTGGATCGCCGACCCGGAGGCGCCGCTGTCGTGGCGCCTCGACAAGGAGAAGGCCGGGTCCGGCGCCCTGGGCGACATCGGGGCGCACCTCATCGACCTGACCCAGTTCATCACCGCCGACCGGATCTTCGAGGTGTCCGGACAGCTCGAGACGTTCGTCAAGGAGCGCCCGCTCGCCACCGAGCATGCGGGTCTCTCGGGTGTCGCTGCCGAGGAGCGCGGCCCGGTCACCGTCGACGACGCGGCGGTCTTCATCGCCCGCTTCGCCGGCGGCGCGCTCGGGGTCTTCGAGGCCACCCGCTTCGCCACCGGCCGCAAGAACGGCATCCGCATCGAGATCAACGGCTCGCTGGGCAGCCTGGCCTTCGACTTCGAGGACATGAACGTCCTGGAGTTCTACGACGCCTCCGAGCCCGCCGAGACCGCCGGCTTCCGGCGGATCCTCGTCACCGAGCCGGAGCACCCCTACGTCGGCGCGTGGTGGCCGCCCGGCCACGGCCTCGGCTACGAGCACGGCTTCACCCACCAGGTCGTCGACCTGGTCCGGGCGATCGCCGACGGCACCGATCCCAGCCCCACGTTCGCCGACGGACTGCAGGTCCAGCGGGTGCTGGCCGCCGTCGAGACGAGCTCCGACACCCGCAGCTGGCAGGAGATCCAGGCATGAACGACTACACCCCCCAACCGGACGACAAGTTCTCCTTCGGGCTGTGGACCGTCGGCTGGCAGGGGGTCGACGTGTTCGGCCCGGCCAGCCGGCCGCTGCTCGACCCGGTGGCAGCGACGTACAAGTTGGCCGAGCTCGGCGCCGCCGCGGTCACGTTCCACGACGACGACCTGCTGCCCGACGACGGCGCACGCGACGCGACCCTCGACCGCTTCACCAAGGCGCTGGCCGACACGGGGCTGGTCGTCGAGATGGTGACCACGAACCTGTTCAGCCACCCGGTCTTCAAGGAGGGCGGCTTCACCGCCAACAACCGTGAGGTCCGCCGCTACGCGCTGGCCAAGGTGCTGCGCAACATCGACCTCGCGGCGAGCCTGGGGGCGCAGACGTTCGTCCTGTGGGGCGGTCGCGAGGGCGCGGAGCACGGGGCGAGCAAGAACGTCCGGGCGGCCCTCGACCGCTACGTCGAGTCGCTCGACCTCCTGTGTGCCTACGTGAAGGAGCAGGGCTACCCGATGCGGTTCGCGCTCGAGCCGAAGCCCAACGAGCCCCGCGGCGACATCCTGCTGCCCACCCTCGGGCACGCGCTCGCGCTGATCTCGGAGCTCGAGCACCCGGACCTGGTCGGGCTCAACCCCGAGGTCGGGCACGAGGAGATGGCGAGCCTGAACTTCGCGCACGGCATCGCGCAGGCGCTGTGGCACGGCAAGCTCTTCCACGTCGACCTCAACGGCCAGCACGGTCCGCGCTTCGACCAGGACCTGCGCTTCGGTGCCGGCAACCTGCGCGGCGCGTTCTGGACCGTGGACACCCTGCTCGGCAGCGGCACCGAGAACCGCTACGACGGCTACGTCCACTTCGACTTCAAGCCCCCGCGGGCCGAGGCGATGGACGGCGTCTGGGACTCCGCCCGGAGCTGCATGCGCAACTACCTGATCCTGCGCGACAAGGTGCAGGCGTTCCGGGCCGACCCCGAGGTCGCCGCGGCGCTCGCGGCGGCCGCCGTACCCGAGCTCGACCTGCCCACCCTCGCCGAGGGCGAGTCGCTGGCCGACCTGCGCGAGGCGACGTACGACGTGCAGGGCCTGGCCGAGCGCAGCGTGGCGATGGAGGCCCTCGACCAGCTCGCGATGGAGCACCTGCTCGGCGTGCGCTGAGCGACGTACCCGTCCGTCCGACCGACCACGACAGACAGAAGGAAGCCGATGCCCCGCCCGATCACCCTGTTCACCGGCCAGTGGGCCGACCTGCCGTTCGAGGAGGTCGCGAAGCTCGCCTCCGGCTGGGGCTACGACGGCCTCGAGGTGGCCTGCTGGGGCGACCACCTCGACCCGTGGCAGGCCGCCGAGGACGACGCCTACGTGAAGGGGAAGCTCGACCTGCTCGAGAAGTACGACCTCAAGCTGTTCGCGATCTCCAACCACCTGAAGGGCCAGGCCGTCTGCGACGACCCGATCGACGCCCGGCACGAGGCGATCCTGCCGGCCAGGATCTGGGGCGACGGCGACCCCGAGGGCGTGCGGCAGCGCGCGGCCGAGGAGATGAAGATGACGGCCCGGGCCGCCCAGCGGCTGGGTGTCTCCACCGTGGTCGGATTCACCGGCTCCTCGATCTGGAAGTACGTCGCGATGTTCCCGCCGGCCACCGAGGAGATGGTGGCGGCCGGCTACCGCGACTTCGCCGACCGCTGGAACCCCATCCTCGACGTCTTCGACGAGTGCGGCGTGCGGTTCGCCCACGAGGTGCACCCGTCGGAGATCGCCTACGACTACTGGACGACGGTCGCGGCGATGGAGGCGATCGGGCACCGGGAGGCGTTCGGCCTCAACTGGGACCCCAGCCACTTCGTGTGGCAGGACCTCGACCCGGTCGGCTTCCTCTGGGACTTCAAGGACCGGATCTACCACGTCGACTGCAAGGACGCGAAGCGCCAGACGGGCAACGGCCGCAACGGTCGGCTCGGCTCGCACCTGCCCTGGGCCGACCCGCGCCGCGGCTGGGACTTCGTCTCGACCGGGCACGGCGACGTGCCGTGGGAGCAGTGCTTCCGGATGCTCAACACGATCGGCTACAGCGGACCGATCTCGGTCGAGTGGGAGGACGCGGGCATGGACCGGCTGGTCGGTGCGCCCGAGGCCCTCGAGTTCGTGAGTCGCCTGGCGTTCGACGCACCCGAGGCCGCCTTCGACGCGGCCTTCGCCACCAACGACTGACACACCACCACTGAACTTCCCGGGCCGTCCGGCCCGGGAGCACGTGATCGTCTCGGGAAGGAAGTTCGACATGTGTTTCGGATACGACGGAGAGGGCGCCCTGGAGCGCTCGCTCGCACAGAAGGGCGCCAGCCGCCGGTCCCTGTTCCGGGGAGCCGCGGCCGGTGTCGCCGGGGTCGCGGTGCTCGGGAGCGGCCTGGCCGCCCCGGCCCGCGCCGAGTCGGGCAGCGGGGACGGTGACGACCACGGCCGGGGGCGCACGATCCAGCACGACCGGATCAGCATCCAGCTCTACACGCTGCGTGCCGCCCTGGGCGGTCAGCCCGGCTTCGACACCGTGCTCACCCGGCTCGCGCAGTACGGCTACGAGAAGGTCGAGCTGGCGGGATACTACGGTCGCACGGCGCCGCAGCTGCGGGAGTTCCTGGACGGCCTGGACATCAGGGCGTCGTCGAGCCACGACGGCATCAGCAACACGCCGGCCGAGCTGCGTACCAAGCTGGAGAACGCCGTGATCCTGGGGCAGAGGTACGTCAACGTGCCGTACCTCAACTCCACCAGCCTCGCCGACTGGCAGCGGTGGGCCGACCAGATGAACACCGAGGCGGCGGCCGCGAAGCGCTACGGGCTCCGCTACGGCTACCACAACCACGCCCACGAGTTCACGATCGACCTCGGCGGCGGGCTCACGCCGTGGGAGGTCCTGACGGAGCGGCTGGACCGCAAGCTGGTGCACCTCGAGGTCGATCTCTACTGGGCCTACACCGGTGGTGTGAACACCGGCGCGGCCGACCCCGACCAGTTCGCGATCGACGTGGTCCGGGAGGCGCCCCAGACGGTGCGGCAGTTCCACGTCAAGGATCGCGACGGCGCGACCGGCGACATGTGCGACCTCGGGACCGGGGTCGTCGACTTTCCCCGGATCCTCCGCACGCACACGGTCGAGGAGTACATCGTCGAGAACGACACCCCCGACGTCACGCCGCTCACCAGTGCCGCCGTGGGCCACCTGTACCTGGACCACGTGCGGTTCTGACCGCTGCCCCCCGGCTGTGACGCGGTGCGGACACCGCGTTACAGCCGGGCCAGCGCCTTCAGGTCCGCCAGGATCGTCTCGATCTGGGTGACCAGCGACAGGTGGCCCTCGTCCTCGAAGAGATGCGCCTGGGCGCCGGGCACGTGCGCGGCGAGCCACTCCCCGTGTGCGTAGGGCACCATCGCGTCCTGCCTGCCCTGCCAGATCGCGACCGGCACCCGGATCGAGGCCAGGTCGAAGCCCCAGGGGCCGAAGGCCGCGAGCCCGTCGTCGCGGACCCCGACGACGCCCTGGGCGCCGGCCCGCTGGAACGACTCGGCGAGGTACGCCGCGACCACCGGGGTCAGGGCGGCCACGTCGACCGGGGTCAGCAGCCCGCCCATCGCCGAGGCCAGGTCGTCGGCCGACGTCTCGAGGATCGGGAGGAACTCCCTGACGAGGTACTCCTCGTAGGCCTCGGCACCCGCGGCTGCCGCGGTGTACTCCGCCACGTTCTCCGGGGCCATCCCCGCGAACCAGTCCAGGCCGTCGCCGTCCTTCGGACCCACGCCGGCCAGCGAGGCGACGGCCCGGCAGCGCTCGGGCAGCAGCGCGCCACAGGCCAGGGCCCGCGGTCCGCCGCCCGACCAGCCGAGCGTCACGAACTCGTCGATGCCCAGGTGGTCGAGGATCGCGACCGAGTC